>JAOZRE010000190.1 GCA_029940215.1 bacterium
CAGCCCCGGAGATTAGATCTCATGGCAAATTCGAACAATCATAGGATATCGCGGGCTGGAACAAATTGACCTTGGGGTCAGCATAATCATAATTGAAGAAACCGGTAAAGCATGATAATTTGGGATCAAGAAAAGCATACTAATGCTTCTGAAAATTTTTTCCGGTAAGACAACTGTTAGTGAAAAATGATTGATACCCATACCCATTTGTGTGATCCCGTTTACAGTACTGACAGGGCAATGGTTCTGGCCCATGCCCGTGCAGCTGGCGTCACACATGTCATTTCCGTCAGCGAAACCCTGGCCGACGTGATTTTCAACCTGAAGCTGGCAGAGATCCATCCGGAGGTGTATGTCGCAGCCGGGCTGTACCCCGCCAACCTGGACCTCGATGAGGCGCAACAGATTATCGAAATTATTGACAAAGGAGCTGACAAGCTGATTGCCATTGGAGAGGTTGGTCTGGACTACTGGGTCGTTAAGGAGGAAGAGGAGCGGGCGATTCAGCGGGCGATTTTCAGATCGTTCATCGATCTGTCGCTCTCAACAGGCCTGCCATTGAATATTCATTCCCGATCAGCCGGAAAAGTGGTGGTTGAACTGCTGCTGGAAAAAGGAGCACAAAGGGTCCAACTCCACGCCTTCGACGGGAAAGCATCATCGGCGATGCCGGCTGTGGAGGCCGGCTATTACTTCTCCATTCCCGCCTCCATTGTCCGCTCCAAGCAGAAGCAGAAGCTGGTCAAACAGTTGCCCCTGAACGCTATCCTGCTCGAGACCGACAGCCCGGTTCTGGCAGTCGACCCGGATGCCCGGAACGAACCCGCCAATATCACCATTGCACTTGACGCCATTGCAGAGATCAAAAACGAAGACCCAGAGGTTGTCAGGAAAGTGGTAACTGAAAATACACTGCAGTTGTACAAAGGGCTGAAGATCGATAATGATTTTTAGCCGTCAGCCCCCCTCCTGTTTCTGAGAACCGCCGCTGTTCCAGCGGACCAATCAATGAGACGCGTCACCTGGTTTAAAGCCCCTGCAGCACCTTCTGTAGCAATTCAATCTGGTGGGGAAGGACCGTACGGCAGTCCAGAACCACGGCACCATCCTGGATCCGGCCGATTACCGGTGGATCTGAGGCCCGCAGTTGGTCGAGCAGCCTGTTCTCGGTCAGCTCCGGATGATTCACCAGAATTCCCCAGGACGCAATGGCAGTTCCGGGCAGGGAACCACCACCGGGGGTAGATTCACACGTTACCAGCTTGAACCTCTCAGGATCCAGGCCTGACAGAACCGCTTCTGCCCTTACCTTGACCGCTTGTTCACTCTCATTCAGCATGCGCTGGGTCGGAACCTGTTCCCCCTGCCTGTTTCGGGTGTAGGCGATCAGGGTTTTTTCCAGCAGAAGCATGGTCAGCTTGTCACAGCGCAGCGCTCGATAGAGAGGGTGTTGACGGATTTTCTCCATATACGCTTTCTTTCCGACAATGATCCCGGCCTGGGGCCCTCCCAGCAGCTTGTCACCGCTGAAAGTAACAATATCGATTCCGTCCTTGATGATCTGCGGCACCATCGGCTCACTGTTTAACTGCGGATGGCTGAACATGGACAGGGCCCCGCTACCCAGGTCCTCCACCAGAATCTTACCATTCTTTTGAGCCAGTTTTGCCAGTTGTGTTGCAGGTACCTTTTCAGTGAAGCCCTCAATGCGGTAGTTGGACGTATGGACCTTCAACAGAATGGCTGTATCTTCGGTGATGGCGTTTTCATAATCAGACAGGTGAGTTCTGTTGGTTGCCCCTATCTCTTTCAGAATTGCTCCTGAAACAGAGATCACTTCAGGTATTCTAAACGAACCTCCGATTTCCACCAGCTCTCCCCGTGAGATAATGACCTCCTTTCCCTGGGCAAAAGCGATCAGCGTCAGCAGGACTGCCGCGGCATTATTGTTCACGACCACTGCATCTTCTGCACCTGTCAGGGTTTTCAGCAGGCTGCCCACAGTGCTGAGCCGTACGCCGCGTTTTCCGGTCTCCAGTGAAAATTCCAGATTGGTGTACGAGGTCGCAATATCAATCACATCCTCAAAAACCTCACGGGAAAACACCGACCGCCCCAGGTTGGTATGAATAACCGCACCTGTGGCGTTAATCAGGGGAATCAGGGCCTGTCGATCCTGCTCAAGACGGCTCTTGATGTAAGCCAGTATTATCTCCCGAGTTGTCTCCTCCAGCGAAATCCATTTAGTATCTGCCCGAATTTCGGAGAGCAGCGTCTGAATCTGGTCGCGCACCTCCCTGCCATGTTTCATGCCCTGTTCAGCCAGGTAGACATCTATCTCCTGGACAGGCGGTATTTTGGAGAAGGCGGTCTGTTTGTTTTCCATGATGGTTTGAAATGTTGAAGTGTCAAATAAAGGTAACTGCTTAATTAGAGCTCCGCTGGCTTCACCAGTCTCAGGCTCATGCTCACCAGAAACATCGCCCATACAAACCCGACGAACAAGTAGGGGTGTCTTGAGTAAAAACTCCCGCCGCTGTTCCGGTTATAGGGCAACTCAACGGTCCAGGCTCCCCGTTTGAAAGCCGGGGATTTAAAGTGGTACCGCCCGCTGGGCAGAATCACTGCTGAACTGCCGTTGTTGATCACATGGACCAACGGGACCCTGTTTTCAACAGCCCTGAGAGCCGTTACAGCCATATGCTGTTCCGGTTGCGCACTCTTACCATACCAGCCATCCTGGGATTGGACCAGAAGCAGTTTTCCCTTTCCATCTGCTCCAATGGCGTTTGCCGTAAATTCCGGGTAAAGCGGTTCATAGCAAAGCACTGGCACAATCCGCATCCCGGCCTCATCAAAGGTCACCTGCTGTTCCCCCGGGGTCAGGGCATCCAGAAACGTCCCCTGCACCTTTTTTAACCAGTCGCTGTGGCCGATAACAGGCACGTATTCCCCAAACGGTACCAGCTTTATCTTGTGATAAATTCCTGCCAGTTCACCTCTTCGGTCCAGGTGGAGCGAGCTGTTATGATACTGTTTTTTGCCATCCTTCAGGGTATAGGTGGCGTCATAAATGATCAGCGGGGTCCCCATCAGCTGGATTCGGTTCCTGAACGCCTCCCTGATCTCATCCCAGAAACTGTAGCCAAAGAAATGCCCCTCGGGCCAGAACACAATCTCCGCCCCTTGATCCGCCAGTTGCTCGCTCAGATGCATATCCAGCGGAAAGCGACGGCTGAAGCCCTTTTCGGGTTGCGGCTTACCTGTAGTAACCTGACGATCCGGCTGAACCAAGCCAATTCGATTTGTCTGCCAGTCATCAATCCGGCGGTCCCATTGCCGCAAAGTGATAGTCCCGTAACCAAACCAGAGCATGGGTATCAGCAGGCAAACCATCCAAAGCCGGCTGAATCGCTTACCGCCATCCGGCCGGATCAACCGGTAACCTAAAATATTGACCAATCCCAGGACAAAGTCAAGGCCATGAACACCTGTAAATTCAATTGCCTGAATCGCTAGTAGGAAAAAGCTCTGTCCATCACCGGGTTTAAAGCGAAACAGAATGGGAAACAGCGAGAAAACAGTCACCAGCACAACAGGGAACAGCAACAGGTCACTGATACGATTATGCTGGCGGCACCATTGAAACAGTGCGGCAATCACTGCAAAAAC
The DNA here is from genome assembly GCA_029940215.1 of bacterium. Classification (GTDB taxonomy): domain Bacteria; phylum SAR324; class SAR324; order XYD2-FULL-50-16; family XYD2-FULL-50-16; genus JAHJRI01. The sequence goes on from JAOZRE010000190.1 coordinate 3,673, forward strand.
CTGTCCCGTAAACAGAGCATACGCCACCGCCACCAAGTGATTGAAAGGGGTACCGACCCCCAGGCGGGTTATGGCCAGGTTGGACATCCAGTAGAAACCACCATACACGGCGACAGCACCCATCACGCTACCCAGCAGATAGGCTTCACGTGTGGATCGCCTTTCAAGGGCAAAAAGCAGTGGTATGAAAGCAAACCATTCGAGGAGGTAGAGGTTAAAACCCGGAAAGGCTAGAAACAGCATCACGCCGGAGACAATTGCCAGTAGAAACCCGGTTTTCCGATTCATCCCCAGGCCTCCCGACGGCGCAGAAGCAGATCCTGTAGAAAATCGGACACAACATCAGCCCCATTTACCTCATTCCGTTCGACCCTCGACATTTCAAGAAGTTTCGGCAGATGGTCAATCCAGCTACCATCTTTGTATGTGTCACCTGACAGGTGAACACCCGGCATGTTTTTGTGGACAAATGCTGACAGCACGTCCGACTCCCGAAAATCCGGACGGGTGAAATACCCAAAAGGGGTACCGGCGTGGTAAACCTCTGCCAATGTGCTGTAGCCAACTTTTCCGATCACTACATCAGCCGCATTCACCAGGTCCGGGTGGTAAAAGCCTGAATGGTAGGGTAGCAGGGTCAGATTCCCATCAACAGTCAGCTGTTCATTGTCACCCGGTACCAGAAAGCGGCAATCTGTAAATGGTCGCAGTTGCTCCAGAGAGCTGCAGGCGTCAGGAATACCTCCCATGGTTATCAGCACCAGTTTGCCGGCGTCTGGAACCTTTAGCTGTTGTCGTATCTCCTCTTTTGATGCCCGTGGCTTACGACAGATCGGACCGGTTTTCAGGTCAGCATCCTGCTCATCGCAGTTGGGAGCCGTTTGAATGCGCCAGGTTGCAGAGGAAAAAATCTGCTGGAGGTGTTGAATGTGACCATCAAATTGCTCTCGATAGTCCGGATATCCCCCGTATATCCAGTCCCAGGTGAAATTTTCGATCAGAACAGAGGGAATACCTGCCCTGTTCGCAACGACGATCCCCAGTGGAGAAATATCACAAACAATCAGCCGGCATCCATCCCGGTTCAGTTGCCTGGCCAGTCTGTCGATCAGCCCGGTATCAAACCGCAGAAAACCCTCCAGCTTCTCGACAGTTGCTTCCAGGTCCTCCACCATGGGATTCTCCTGAACCAGCCCGATGTCCGTCAGCAGCTCGTGGTATACGTAGGGACCACGCAATGAGTCCCTAAAAAACCAGGGTGGTGTCCGGGAATAAAGATTAACCGCCAATTTCGGCATCCGGTCATACAAAGCGGAGATAACCGCCGATGCCCGGGCGGCATGTCCAAAACCATGAGGAGAGACAAAAAAGGCGATTTGATCTGATGTTGAAGGCATGATGGAGGTTACAGGCGATTGTTCATCCAGGTGCGCATATTTTTCAGGATCAGCTCCTGTTCCGGCTCCTGAAAAAGCTCATGCATCGCCTCAGTGAATACAACCGATGTTTTATCTTCGCTGCCTGCCTGATTGAAAAACCGGGAGATAGCCGTCGGTGAGACTACCTGGTCCACAGCTGTATAAAAAAGAAGCAATGGAACAGACAGCTCTGCCGCTCGATGCTGCAGCAATCGACTCTGCTCCTTCATGGAGAGGTAGAGGTTGGGCGATATGGTCCGAACCCGGTAAGGATCACTTCGATAGTGCGGCCACCTGGCCGGGTCACGTGACAGGCTGCTGACTCCGGATGGTTTTGGGATGAGATAGGCCGGATCCTTCCGTGCAATATATTTTGCCAGCAGGGTCGTTGCCACAGACATCACCGAACAGAAGCCGGCCAGAGGTGAAGAGAGAATCAATCCCTTGATGGCAGGTTCATAATGGAGACAGTATAGACTGGCAATCAGACCACCCAGGGAATGCCCCAGCAGAAACGTCGGTTTTGTTTTCAAATAATGGGGGTAGGAGTGGAAAAAAAGATGAATATTCTCCAGGTACTCCTGAAAATCGTCGATATGCCCTCGGGGGCCATCCGAAAGGCCATGTCCCGGCAAGTCCATCATATGCACCGCAATCCCCGATTTGGAAAGTTTCTGGGCAACCTCATCATAGCAACGCATATGTTCAGCAAAACCATGCACCACCACCAGCTGCATCTTAGTTTTCTGAGGAACATAAGAGCGAAAACGTATTTTCCGATTCTGATTATCAATAAGAATATCTTCCTTCCTGCCTGTACTGGATACCATTTTTATGTCCGTTTAAACGGTTTGCGGTTCAATGATTCCCCCACCGAGAAGTGTCTCACCCTGGTAAAAAACAGCCGACTGACCGGGTGCCACGTCATTCAATTCAGCCTCACTGGCCAGGTGAACCCGGCCCCCTTCCAGGGAGGTCAGTTGTGCATCTACTCCCTTCGCAGCGTAGCGGATCTTCAAAGTCACCGGAACAGGCGATGTGGGCATCACGCCGCTGATCATGTTCACATCGCCAGCAGTCAGTTCGTGCCTGATGCGGTCAAGTTTATTTCCCACCACTAATGTGTTTTCCTCCTGCCTCATGTCGATAACGTAGAGAGGCTCACCGGCAGAAACGCCGATCCCTCTGCGCTGGCCAATCGTATAGCAGGGAAGGCCAATGTGCTGCCCCAGCACTCTCCCTGTTGCATCGACTATCGGCCCTTTTTTAAAAGCCATTCCAGAGTGGCGTGAAACAAAACCCCGATAGTCATTATCAGCGATAAAGCAAAGATCCTGGCTTTCCGGTCGATTTTTAACAGGCAGATTGCCAACGTGCGCCATCTCCCGAACCTGGGTTTTCAATAATCCTCCCAGCGGAAACAACAATCGTGACAGCTGTTGTTGATTCAGCTGGTAAAGGAAATAGCTCTGGTCCTTTCGGTCATCCACCCCTTTCTGCAAGAGGTACAGGTCGCCGTCCTTTACTATCCTGCAATAGTGACCAGTGGCCAGATATCGTGCCCCGAGTTTTTCAGCCTCTTGCACCAGCAGGCCGAACTTGATCTGTTTATTACACACCGGGCAAGGGTTTGGCGTGGTGGCATTTTCATAGGCCCTGACAAAATAATCGATGACAATCTCTTTGAACTCTTCCCTGTAATCTTTTACCAGCAAAGGGATACCCAAGATATCCGCCATTTCACCGGCATCAGAAATGGCCTGCTCCATTTTCAGGGTATGGGCACTGTCGGCCTCATCTCCCCAGAGCCGCATAATCATCCCGGTCACATCGTAGCCCTCATTCTTGAGAATCTGGGCTGTAATCGAACTGTCTACACCCCCGCTCATGGCAACGACCACGGAGAGGTTCTTCTTTTTTATTGGTTGTGTCATCCAGTTAACCGGTTTTTGTAATGGCGTCAATCCCGGATATCGCCGGTTGATTGATATTCGTCTCTTATGACCCATTCCTTCTTAACAAATATTCCCGTCAGATCGGGTAATATTGAAGTCGATCATCATTCGGGCAAATTCTTTCCACTCAGGCCAAGTTTTGGTTGACAGATAATCATAAAAAGACTTGTCATAAAACTAAAAGATACACTGTCCCGCGCCGGAATACCGACCCCGCATAAATGAGGACAGGCTTTCTTATTCTTCGGCACGTCTGTTTTAATCGTCATGAATTTATAATAGCAAATTCACCGTTACAGCTCAACCTGCGTCATCATCTTATTATGCCTCCGAAATTATTATCACTGATTCCGGCGACATCGGCGCATTATCAACAAGGGAGTTCATCATGCACAAAAAGGATCAAGTCAAGATAGTCATCGAAAAATATATCAACAAGGGACATGATTTTTTCGAGCTGACACCCAGCTATCTGGAAAACCTGGACGATCTAAAGGGTTTCAGTGAAAGAACCCTTAAAAGAGGCCGCACCGAATTTAAACTCGAGCACCCGGACATGATTAAAAAACACTCGCGAAATTCAGCAAGCACACGAAAAAAGGTCTTCAAGTACCTGGACAATTCTCCGAAGACAACACCCAAAGCTCTGGACAGCGCATTTCCCAATGTCGGTAAAAAGGCCCTGCTAAGCATACGCGCGCTCTGGAAAAAAGAAAAGCAGATTTCAGACGACAGTGCTGGGGAATCCCACAGCCTCAGGCAGAGTGTTTTTGACTATATTGAACAACACCCGAAAACCACCTTGAGAAAGCTTGAAAAGACCTTTCCCGGATTTAACCAGAAAACTGTCAGCAACTACCTTGACCAGTGGCGAAAGGAGCATGCTCCCAGGCGGAAGGTCAGCTTGAAACAACGAATCACGGAATACCTGGACGCAAACCCGGGCGTTGACCTGCAACAGTTACGCAAAGCGTTCGCAGATACCAAACCGGCGTCAGTCAATACCTACTTTTCCCTCTGGAAAAACAACCATATTCAAACCAGCCCCCAGACGGGACCGTCATCTTCAGAGCACCTGGCAATTAATACAAGTGACAGTGACATGGTGCAGGCACTGAAAGCCACCATCGATGCACAGCAAAAAACCATTGAGGTGCTGAAATCTCAAAATGAAATTCTCAGGGAGCGGCAGAGTGTAAATTTTCCTGAACTGGAAGGCATGACAAGAGATGAGATAAAAACCGTGGAACGGGTCATCCAGACATTTATCAGAGGCATTAGAAGCATGTAGCGGACCTCAGTCGCAGGCAAAGATGGCAGCGGTATTTACCGCTGCTCTTAGTCGACGCAGCTCTTCAAGACAGACCGTTCAAAAGTCAAACGTCTCACCTGACTCTTTATATTCATTCAGCTTATTCCGCAGGGTTCGAATACTGATCCCAAGGATTTCCGCAGCTCGCGTGCGGTTTCCCTTTGTCTGTTTCAGGGTTTCAAAGATCAGCTTCTTTTCCGCTTCTGCCATCGAAATACCCACATTCAGCTCAAGTGTCATCGGGCCGTCTTCATCCTCAACTGTTGTTGTAGCTGGTTCGTCCTTGCCCTCATCAGATGCAGACGCCACATTCCCGATTCCAACTACTTTCTGAATGGAGACAGGTGCCATCAAAAGGTTGCTGACCGTTATGGTTTCACCGTCACAAAA
>JAOZRE010000191.1 GCA_029940215.1 bacterium
TGAGAATCGGATGAATATAAATATCATTTTTGAGGGGGCCGCGATCCAACTGGTTCTCTTTAATCACTTTCACGCAGTAGTTGAACACACTGTTGGCCAGTATAGTCAGCTTCTTTGTAAAATTTTCAGATCCATCATCCTGATGAAGTGCGCGAGCGATCTCCAACAAGGTAATTTTTTGAGCAATAACTATTTTTTGTTTGTAGAGGATTGTATCGGTATTGATATTGGGAATCGCATTTCTGATATTTTCAACCAGTTGGTCCATCATGGGAATTCGGGCAAAGGCCATTGCATATGCCATAACGATGGAGACCTCATTTACCTTCCCTTTTGCAGTAGTGGAACCGGCCCCTTCTTTGATTTTCTCCCGAAATATATTTTTGATATCATCAGCCGTGCAACCCACCTGACCGTGGCGGCTCATTTTAACCAGAATGTCAGTGCTGTACTGGTTAAGCAGTTTCATTTCAAACACCTTTTCATCAACCAACTGCAGGTAGTGGGGAATCTCAAACTGTTTGCGGGCCAATCGTTTGGCTATCGCATTCGCCTCATTTCCCCCCTGGCTCTGAATTTGTTCCAGTTCGGCCTTCGGAAACATCTTATACCGCGCCAAATACTCCTTATAACAGCTCAGAAACCAGGTCGTGTGAAACATACTTAGTCCACCATCTTCCAGTAGTGCCGTTCCAATTTTTCGAAGGCTGTTCAGAAGTATAGCCTGTTTCCCAGTTGTGATAGCACTGTTTTTCAAGTCAATGTACTTGATTACGCCATCAAGGGCGAGATAGTTTGCATCTGCATCATCTGCCTCGGCTGACTCCCTTATTTTTTGACGGAATGCATTCATTTCAGAAATGCTCATCACATCCCCGCCAACAGCGTTTTTACTACCATCGCTTCGATCAACATTTGCCAGAAATGCATTGTGAAATGCCCGGATTTTTTCTCTAGCCTTTATCAGATTAAATTTTGGCTTTTTCTTACGACCCAGTCCTGAAAACAGTCCGCTCTTTTCTTTTTTCTTCTCGGAATCATTTTCTTTTCGGCGGTAGGAGTGCATAAAAAAGTCCCGATCCGGCACAGTTCGCTGGATCCGGTGCAACATCCGCATGGCACTGTTTTCACTTTCCATTACAATTTTTCAACCACTCAGGATAACGACGACTGCTGAAGGTTATTTCCAAAACCGTTGCCAAAATCAAACTGTGAAGGAAATGGTCTGATAATTTAGTATATTAGCGCACAAACTGCAGTATTATGACACTATTATCTAATTTTTGAAACGAAAAACATGGATCAATAATCGCCGGGATTTCCTGAAAACCCTCTTCAACCGGAACTGAAGTCGTATGTTTGTCCCAGCTCTATACAGCACCTTGCTTTTTGGTTCAACTGCTTCGAAAAACAGGAGTACACCCACCGATACCAGTCCCGCTTATTTTATATATAGTTCCAACATTCCATCTGCCAATCAAACTCTGAGACCGGTAAAGGACAATTTTGCTCTTATCCAAAAAAAAGCACCGCTTACTGATTGACAAAAGAGCATTTTTGACGCTTTATCAGAAGAGGCTCCCATTTAATGTGCAAAGACCTGTAGCCCGGTTTTCAAACAACCAATCACGAAATAGCAATGAAAAGATTATGTGTTTTTTGCGGATCCAGTCCAGGCAGCAACAGCAACTATGTTCAAACTGCCAGGGATCTTGGCACTGAAATGGTCAGACATGGAATTGACCTGGTGTATGGAGGAGCGAGTATTGGTATGATGGGAGCTATAGCAGATTGTGTTGTAGAAGCCGGGGGCAAGGTAACCGGTATTATTCCCCGACATCTGGCTGATAAGGAGGTGGCCTTTACCGATCTTTCAGATCTTAGAATTGTCGAGTCGATGCATCAGAGGAAAGCACTTATGGAGGAATTATCTGACGGTTTCATCGCGTTGCCGGGTGGACTTGGTACTATTGAAGAGATTTTCGAGGTCTGGACCTGGGCCCAATTGAATATGCATCATAAACCCTGCGGTTTACTAAATGTCTGTGGCTACTACGACAACCTGTTGAAATTTCTGGACCACACTGTTACCCAACAATTTGTGCAACCGGATCACAGAACCATGATTGTTGTGGAAGATGATCCTCAAAAACTGCTTGAGCGTTTCCACACTTACGTTCCACCCGTTACAGACAAAGCGAAGTGGGCTCTGGGGCTTAACAAGAATTGAAACAGTCGGGGTTGAAAGGTTGTTTATCTTATCGAGCTTCATCGGATCCGGTTCCAGGCAGGGTCTGCTTAGACAAACACCATGACCAGACAACCTGCGGCTGATGTGACTAACATAACCCAGTCACTTCGCCTGGATATCAGTATCGGGCCTGTTCGTTCATCTGAATAACACCTGGACTCCATTGCAACTGTCATTTCATCCACTTTTTGAAATGTATTTTCCAACAGTGCAACCGTCATCACCTTCAGTCTAAACAACGGATTTTTTCTCAGGCCGACAAGTCTAGATTGCTGTGCATCCGAAATATCGGCATGGAGTTCCAAAATCATGGGAAAAAATCGGAACATCAGGCTGAACATCAGCGACAGTCTTTGTGCAGGAACCTTGGGGATCGGATCGAGATACCACTGAATGGCCGCCTTTATTTCCCAGGATCTGGAGGTTCGAATAAACAATAGCCCTAGTAAAACAATCAACAATAGACGCCAGCAAACAACACCTCCTTTCTGAATCCCCTGCAGTGTTACCTGCCTCAGCCAACCGGAAACAAGAGATTCTCCAGTTTCTGAAACCGCCCGGGCTAAAAATACCAGCAACAACAGAAGTATGAATAGACGCAGCTCGATCAGTAACTTTTTGAAGGAAATCCCAAGAGAAGGGAAGGTGATCGCCAATAAAACAGTTAAGCCTGACAACCCTACCAGAGCCGATTGCGCAACAGCCAGATTAACACCAATAAAAATGGCGAGTTTAAAGCGGATATCCATTCCATGAAGAAACGTGTTACCTGCCTGAAAATCAAAATGAGTTATGTGAGCCATGATTGCAATCCTTGACCAAACTTCGATGCACAGGGCTCCCGTACGCCAAAAAACTCAACCTCGCCGATCAATGAGAGGGGATCCCCTGAGCGCACGATCCTGCCACCCTGCATAATAACCAGGCGATCGATGTCAGCTATGATCTTTTCCAGTTCATGGGTGATAATGATAATGGTATGCCCCAACTCATGAATCCGGAGGATCTGCTTCAATAATTGACAGCTCCCTGGATAGTCCAGATTGGAAAAAGGTTCGTCAAGAATCAGAATTTTGGGGTTCATCGCCAGCCCACCTGCAATACCCAACCATTTGTATTCGCCACCGGACAGCAGGTGGGGTTTGTGATTCCTATGTTCTTGCAAGCCCACCATTTCGATTGCAGCACCAACGCGGTCATCAATCTCTGCCCGACTCATCCCCAGATTTTCAGGACCGAAGGCTATGTCACTGTACACGGTTTCTCCCACAATCTGTGTGTCAGCATTTTGAAACACCATTCCAACCATTTGACGGACTTTTAACAAGTTCCCGGGGACATTCATGCCATTTACTAAAACCTCCCCTTCAGTAGGTTGCAACAATCCATTGAGGTGTCGGCACAGCGTTGTTTTTCCACTTCCATTTGCCCCTGCCAGCGCCAAAAGTTCACCATCTTTGACTACTAAATCTATATCTTTAACTCCGAAGGTCCCATCGGCAAATCGATGGGTCAAGCCTTTAATCTGAATCAAACTCATGCTTTCATCCTTGGTCTGACTATCTCAGCAATATACGCTGCAGCCCCGATCTTCAACCCATCTCCGATCAGGAACGGTAACATCCCCACCGCAATCACCTTCCCCCAACTCAGACCGGTTACAACCTTCAACCAGGAAACACCAATGGCATACACAATTACAGACCCAAGAATCATACTCAGTATGTTGAAATATATCTCCTTTTTACGGTTCCCCGCTGCCAAGGTGAAAAGATAACCGGAAACGGCACCAACAATCACAACCGCTGGCAAATAACTCATCAAATATCCCCCTGTGGGTCCAAACAGGTGTGCCAAACCTCCCCTACCTGCAGAGAATACAGGAAAACCCACGGCACCAGCCAGAAGGTAAATCAGAACACTCGCGGCACCCCATTTCCAGCCAAGTAGAACCCCGGCCAGCAGCACAAACATATTCTGAAGTACAATCGGTACCGGACCTAGCGGAAATGCAATAAATGCACCGGCTGAAATTAATGCCGCAAATAGAGAAGCGTAAACAGTCGATCTCAGTTGTATCGGTCTTTCTGTGGACATTAATATCTCTCCTAAGTGAACTTCAGGAATGCTAATCCAGTTCTAATCTCTACTGTCTGATGCCTGATGAAAACAATCACCGTAAAATATTTTAGTTAAAACACCATCTTCCTGCTCAAGAATCAGGGCCCCGGTATCATCTATATCGACAGCCTTTCCCTTGGTTGTATCATTAACGGTCACAATTTTAACATCCCGGCCTAGTGTCAGGGTGTACTTCTTCCACTCCTCCATCACGTGATCCAGGCTTGACCGGCTGATCTCCTTTTCAAAGGCTTTTAAGAAGGCTCCCAGTACCTCTTTTCTTTGAACCGTTTCCCCGGTTAAGGCACTGATTGAGGTCGCATTGGGTTCATCATGGGTTGGATCGTTATTAACATTAATACCGATACCAATATTAAGAAACGAGACCTGTTCATCAACAACGTCCATTTCACTTAGCATTCCGCATAGCTTCTTTTCATTTACAAGAATATCGTTCGGCCATTTGACGTAAGCATCAATCCCAAAAGACTCCTGCAGCGTTTTGGCAAGCACCAGGGATGCCGCGAAACCATACCGGCTCATAAGCGCCGGCGGAATCTGTGGGCGGAGAATAATCGTAAAATAAAGACCTCCATCAGTGGAGTACCACTGCCGGCTCAACCGCCCTCTTCCGGCATGTTGCCGGTCCGCAATAACAACCGAAAAATGCGGGCAACCTTTTGCAGCCAGCTCCTTTGCTATTGTCATTGTGGAGTCTACCTCATCAAAGTAATGGATGTTTGACTCCCACTCGGGAAACTCCCATGAATAGACAACATCTGGAACACTGATCAGCTTATAACCGTTACCTGACGATTCGATCAGGTAACCCAGTTCCTGCAATTTTTTTATGTGTTTCCATACAGCAACCCGTGAAACCCCGAGTACTTCGCTGAGCTTTTCTCCTGAATAGACAGCGCCATGATTTTCAGTTAGTGCTCTCAGAATTTCCCCTTTCATAACGCGTTTGACCCTATGATAGTTGCCTGCATCTCCCCAGGCCCTGTTAATTTGTATATTCAGAGTTGAATACCGATTGTCGTTAACCTCTTTCTAGATTAAGGTTAACGACACTGAGCGCAACTGTCAAATCAAGCCTTATACTATTGAATTATTGGGATATGTAAATCACGCAAACGGAGGGGGGAGTTATCCCCCAGGCAACCATTTAGTCCTGGGGTTACTTTTTGAATATCTCAGGCAGGTTATCTAAAGACAGGCAGGATTGAGCAGATCCTCCCGTTTTGGCTTATCAAATTTCCTTTCACCACATGCTTTTAAGGCCGCTATTTCAACTTCACATGCCTTTACCTTGCCTGTAAAATATAGTGACTGTACAAAATACTCACATTTCCCTGATTTTCGGGCCCGGACAGGCCCACAGGCATTTACGCACTCAAAGTGAAACACCCCTGTGGATTCCCGCAAAACGAAATCCACTGCTTCAACCTGCGGAGTAACTCCAAACGCAACAGTAACTGCGAAAAAAAGCAGTGCGCCTGCCTTCATCCTTTCTGCCAATATCGGTAACATCTGCATGAGTTATTTAAGTGATCAGTTTTGGGATGATTTCAAGAGATCTACGCCTATCCTGTTGGTATACTGGTATCATGAAATTACCGGGTTTACAACTGTTGACCTGAAATTGATAGTTGCAACCGGTCATCGCCAGCCACTATCAATGGCCTGTTTCATTCCATTCAGACTGGAGAGCGACAACGGCATCCGGCCAGGAACTTTCAAGGGGGGCAACAAAGGTCATCGCTTCGGAACGAACAGGGTGCATAACTGAGATAGAACGCGCGTGTAGTGCTACCGTTCTGTTTGGGAATTTTACCTTCGAACCATACCTGAAATCACCGATTATTGGAAATCCAATATGTGCCAGCTGTACTCGGATCTGGTGATGTCGCCCCGTTCCCAAGTCAATTTCCATTAGAGAGGTATCCTCTTCACTATGAAGCCGGTGATAAGACAGTTCAGCCATTTTTCCATCTTTTTCAGACGTTATGAAGCTGTGAACACCATCTCTCCGTATCCAGTTTTTCAAGTTCCCCTGTTTTGGCGGTTTTCCTTTCACCAGGGCCCAGTAAGTTTTTTTGACTGCCCTGCGTCTGAACTGGTCTGACAGACGTCCTGCTGCCTTCGATGTTCTGGCAAACACGACTACACCGGACGCTGGTCGATCCAGTCGGTGCACCATTCCCAGATAGACGTTTCCGGGTTTAGCAAATTTTATCTTCAAATAGGATCGTGCGGCATCCAATAGCGATTCATCACCGGTACTATCCTTCTGAATAAGCATTCCAGCCGGTTTTTGAACCACAAGCAAATGATTGTCGATGTATAGGGGAGTCGATAAGGTCATATCTTGAAGCGATACACAAACATATTCATGTCATTTCAAACACATTATTTCGACACTGTCGGACGTTAAAAACCGAATTCACTCTCATCCCAACCAAATTCTGATATAATCATGCCAATTTCAATCTGGAGTTGTCTCGCCAGATCGTAGGATCCCTTGAATTGATTCTGGTTCTCGATAACCCTTTTCAGAAACTTCAGAGCCCGTCCAAGCATTCCCTTATATTCTGTCTTATTGAACAGACCACTGCCCTCCTTGACTACCCAGGCCCCTTTTAAAAATGGGTCAACTTCGTGGGGTTTGGTCAGTGCCCCATACTCAAGATGCTGAGAAATCACTAACGAGCAGCGCTTATACAAATTTTCCGCAACTTTTCTGGACTCCTCCGGGTCTCCTTCTGCCAGTTTAATCTGAAACTCTGTAACACCAATCATGGTACGAATCATATTTTTCTGCAACATCAAGTCTTTGGAGGCATCAGGCATTGTTGCCAGAATATCATATACCAGTGTTTTCAGCATGGGGATTCTTGCAAAAAGCAATCCGAGGGTTATCATCACCAGCACCACGTAATTGGCAGTTTTGCCAACCCCAACTGTTTTTGTTTCATCCTGCTGAATGGCCGCACATGCCTGCTGGATCTCTTCTTTGGTAATGCAACCGCTGACATAGACTGACCCTTTTAATTTGGTATTGAGCATGACCATCCCACCCAGTTTGTCCTTAATTGACAGTAAAGAGGTTATGACAATCAGTTTCTGTTGTAATTCGTCGGACATCTTGCGGATGTGCCAGTTAAAATGTCCCGTAACACCAACCTGCTCACGCGATATTCTTTCCTTCAAAAACTCGAGGTATTTCAAGTAGGTTTTGATGAACCAGGTGGCATTGTATATACTGATTCCTTCGTTATGCAGGGCAAGGGCAATTTCTGTTAGAGCCACTTCCAGCGCATTCAGTTTTCTCTCATTCAGCCCGCTTTGGGCGGTATCGTTAAATATCTGAATCCCATTCAACGCTCTTAAATCAGCAAAGTGGGGGTATTTTTTCAGCAACCGTTTTATTTTCTTTCTTGGATTGGAGATCTCTCTCTGCTCTGCAAACCGGTTCACCTCTTCACGAAGTTCAGTGAGATTTGGCATTTTTCTCATCCCTATTAGGGAACGGCCAGCCTTCTCCGGAAAGTATAATTCGGACCCTAGAAATGCCGGCGAATCGGGGATGCGTTTAAGCAGTGACTCCAACTCTTCAATCTTTTGACTGACCCGCTTGTCGATATCGTCTTTTTTAGGGTCCTTCGCCGATTTCGCAGCTTTTTGATCTTGAGGATTGTCCATTAAATTTTTAGATCGTTTGTTTCGGCTTTCCGAAATAATAGCCTTGCGAATATTCGATTCCGAGCTCGGCTATCTTCTCCTGAATCTGTTCACAATGAACAAATTCAGCAATAACTTTTATTCCAATATCTTTTGCCAGACCGGATATCGCTTTAGTTATAGTATAGCTTTTTGGGTCCGTGTGAATATTCTTAATAAACTTGCCATCAATTTTGACAAAATCAGCATTTAATTCAAGCAACCGGCTGAAATTTGATTGTTCGGCCCCAAAATCATCGATGGCAATTTTACATCCCATCTCTTTTAACGCAGTGAGCTGCTCCAGTACATTGTCGGAGTCTGTCAAACTGATACCTTCCAGGACCTCAAAAACAACACAACCTGGAGGGACAACAACCTCTTGAAACAATGATGCCATATAAACCAAATTGAATTCAAAACAGCTGTATGATGATGTGGTGTTATCATTTGCAAACAAGCACACTGATATTCCCTGTCAGTCTTGATAAAGCTGGCATTGGGATTTCGCTTATATTCGCTTGTATTTAATAAAACGAATCCGCACCCAAAGGGTACGGTATTGCTTTGCCCCTTTGAAGCATAGTACCCGGCTTCCGGGATTGATCTAAAAAAGGGTTTATGCAA
>JAOZRE010000192.1:0-1355 GCA_029940215.1 bacterium
GCCGAATGTCTCTGACCCCGCCCAAAGGACGGGGTTTTAAAACAGAAATAAATTAGGCAGTACTCGCTATTCACTGTTCTTACTGAACTGGTTGTTATTTGCTGCTTATTGCCTTGGTTTATAAGGATTTTTCATGTATTCTGGCCTAAGGTATGCAAAGATTTAGTGCCAGCGGAGAGTCAACTCGACGGTTCAGTAAACATGCAAAACAAAAACGGTACGAAATTCAATATCGAAAATTAGCCATGGAGTCTGTTAAAAAGTAACATTTCTCCCCGAGTTTCTGCCGAATAGGTTCCGCATAAAGCAGGCCAAGAGCCCCTGCGCCGATAATTGCAACTGATTCTATCTTATCCACTTGATATCCAGGTACATGTGATGGTTATATTTTTTATCGCCAGAGGATCGTTGTTTCGAAAGGTTCAACCTCTATCAGGTACGCCGCTTACTCCCCATTGATCATGTAGAACTCACACACTATTTCCAGGATTTGGTCTTAAAATACTCGGAGGATTTCGCCGTGCTATGGGAGAAGGGCTCCGGGGGATTGTCTCCGACAGTGATCTCCGCATCCAGTTCAAGAATATCCGCATACTCAGCAGCCCGCAGCAGCAGGTTGCAGGTGCTCTTCACAATCTGCTTCGGTTTTTTCCCCGATTTGTACTCCCTGGACCACTCGGAGGTCGTCGTCACCGATTCATTTTGATGTTTTTCCGCGTCCAGATGCGCGACAAGCTGCCAGAATCCATTTTCCAGGGTGCCATCAAACTTCGGCCGCTGAATCTTAGGGGATTTCATGTTTTTACATTGGACAGTCAGCGAAACCTTTATCAACGATTTTTCCATGGTTTGTCCTTCCGGCAGAAGATTACGGCATCCTCACCAAACGATGCCCGGCTAGATTGATGACACGATGGTCCTGTAGTGATCCCCTTCCGGGACAAATTCCAGGCTGCGGTTGAGACAGGACAATTCGTCCTGATAGTCATGGCTGACAAACAACAAGTGCGTTGGGCTATTGGAAACAATATAGTCAACCAGAGCAAGAACCAGGGCTCTGTTCGCGGTATCCAGTCCCAGACAGGGTTCATCCAGCAGGAGAATCATGGGTAGTTTAACTATAGCCCTCACAATCAGTACCTGCCTCTGTTCACCGAATGACAGAATAGAAAAAGGGCTCTGCATCCGGTCCTTCAAGCCCAGAAGTTCGAGCCATTCACGAGCTATCCGCCACTGCGTTTCAGTGGGTTTGTCGTAAAGGCCGATGGAGTCATAAAAACCGGAGATAACCACTTCCAGCACCGAAGCCGAAACACGGTAATCACGATGCAGGGACGAGCTCATCAATCCATAGT
>JAOZRE010000192.1:1365-4450 GCA_029940215.1 bacterium
ATCCATAGTGTCGCTTGATGTCCCAGATACTTTCACCACTGCCCCGCTTGACTCCAAACAGGGTGATATCCTTGCCATAGGCCTTGGGGTTGTCACCGGAAATCATACCGAGCAAGGTCGATTTTCCCGAACCATTGGGTCCGGAAATCCGCCACTGCTCCCCGCGCTGGAACGTCCAGTCCAGTCCCTTAAAAACGGTTTTCCCGTCATAGGCCACATCAAGGCCTACAGTCTTGACGAAGGGGCAGTCAGGGTCTAGATCTTCATACTGGTAGCAGTCAGGCAGATGGTGGGGCAATTGAACCTGGTAGTCGGTCACCTGTTTCCACTCAGATGATGCTGTCACCTCTTTGCGGGTCCCCTGCAGTGCGATTCGACCCTCATGCACGTAAACCAGGTGATCGATGAACTCAGGCAGATCGTCATGGTAGAAATCAAAAAGCAGAAGCTGGGTGCCCTCTATAACCATCTGGTTGAACAACTGGTCCATCTCCCTTCGCGACCTGATATCAAGGCCATTGAAGGGTTCATCCAGAATCAACAGTTCCGGTTCGCTCATCAGGGCCCTGGCAATCAGCACCTTACGGGCCTCACCGGTCGATATGGCTTTGAAGGGTCGCTCCAATAGGTAGTCAATTCCCAGGAGCTGGCAAATCGACTGTAGGCTCGGCCCGGACCCGATAACCTCCACAGCCGTCCGCCCCTGATCCACACCCCCTTCCATGAACTCGCTGTCGTTGTTATAGCGGTCCTCAGCCAGGATCTCCGTTTCCAATTCAAAACTGACATGGGCTACTTTTTCCGGACAGCTGAAGTGAATCTCCCCGGTCGTAACCGGCAGTTTGCCCGTTAACAGCCTCGACAAGGCAGATTTCCCACTTCCATTGGCGCCACAGACGATGGCGTTTTCCCCATCGCCCAATACCCAGCGATCAATGATCAGCGATCGTTGCTGGCTGATTTGAAATTGAAGGTCGGTAATCGTTATCTGCATAGCACAGGACAAGATTGATCTTAAAAGGAACACGTTCACTAGTAGTGTCTTGCCGGACTCCGATCCGGCATCCAGTCAAAATATGATCTGGACCCCGGTTCTGAGCTGCGAGTCTCGCTCATTCAGTGCCGGGGTGACGACCGTTGTTCTGATGAAGAACGGCATGGAGCATTAATCGCGGTTTTTGTTCATGTACTCCCGCAGCATGACACCAATTTTTTCCACCGGATGGTTCTGAATTTTGTGGTTGATGCTGTCCAGCTGCTTGTTATCAACGCCATTGCTTTTTGATCCCAACCCCTTTCCGATCACATCGGAATCCATTTTGCTCATGAAGTCTGCCAGTAACGGCACACATTTCTGGGAAAACAGATAACACCCATACTCCGCCGTATCAGAGATCACACGGTTCATCTCGTACAGCTTCTTACGGGCAATCAGGTTTGCAATTAAGGGTACTTCGTGCAGTGACTCGTAATAAGCGGACTCTTCCTTCATGCCCGCAGCTGTCATAGCCTCAAACGCCAGTTCCACCCCCGCCTTGATCATGGCAATCATCAGGATCCCGTTATCAAAGAACGCCTGCTCGTCAATATCATCTGTGGTCGGGGTCGACACCTCAAAGGCCAGAGAGTTGGTCTCTTCACGCCACTTTAACAAATCCGCATCGTCATTGTCCCAGTCCTCCATCATCCCGGTGGAAAATTCCCCGGTGATAATCCGATCCATGTGGTTCTCGTACAGCGGACGCATGATTTGTTTCAATTCCTCAGTCAACTGAAACGCCTTGATTTTTGCCGGATTGGACAAGCGGTTTAGCATATTCGTGTTCCCACCGACCTTCAGCGCTTCCGTGATGGTTTCCCAGCCCTGCTGGACCAGTTTGCTGGCGTAACCCGATTCCACTCCCTTTTCGATCATCTTGTCATAACACAGAATCGAACCGGTCTGCAGCATACCGCACAGGATGGTCTGCTCTCCCATCAGGTCGGACTTCACCTCAGCTACAAAAGATGACATCAAAACCCCCGCCCTATGACCGCCGGTACCGACTGCATATGCCTTCGCAATCTCAACGCCATCACCCTTTGGATCGTTATCGCCATGAACAGCTATCAGGGTGGGGACTCCAAAGCCTCTTTTGTACTCTTCCCGCACCTCGGTACCAGGAGATTTGGGGGCTACCATGATTACGGTGATATCATCCCTGATTTTCATTCCCTCTTCAACGATATTAAAGCCATGGGAGTAAGAGAGGCAGGACCCCTCTTTCATCAGCGGCATCACCTCACCCACCGCGTTACTGTGCTGTTTGTCCGGGGTCAGGTTGATCACCAGATCAGCGGTGGGTACCAGTTTGTCAAATGTTTCCACCGTGAAACCGTTTTCAGTCGCGTTCTTCCAGGATTGTCGCTTTTCACTGATAGCCCCTGCCCGGAGCGCATATGATACGTCCAGACCGCTGTCTCTCAGATTGAGGCCCTGGTTCAACCCCTGTGCGCCACAACCGACAATGACGATTTTCTTTCCTTTCAGCTTATCAACCCCGTTGAATTCGGTCGGGTTAAGCAGGCTGCATTTTCCAAGTTCTTCCAGTTGCAGTCGAAGGGGTAGGCTGTTAAAAAAATTCATAGTTATTTCCTGTCAAATGGTTCAAAGCATAGAAACAAATTGTGAACTGTCAGTATATTGAAAAATGATACGTTGCGTAAATTGATATAAATGGAATACTATATTGCATATATTGAAAGGTATTCTCTGTGTTCTTTAAAGATGACATGTTCCAGCTCAGTAATCAATTCTTCATCCAGTTTCCAGGAAAATCGTAGCCATTTAAAACTCTTATCAACCTGAACCATGAATACCGATGACATGACCCTTTTCCTGCATCTGGCGGAAACACTTCATTTTGGAAAAACCAGCGCAGCCTGCCACATGAGCCCCTCTACCCTGAGCCGGCAGATCCAGAGATTGGAAGAGGAGGTGGGGCAGCCATTATTCGAGAGGGACAATCGTTCTGTTGCTCTGACCGACAGCGGGACTAAATTCAGACAATATGCCAGGGAGAGCCTGGAAAAATGGAATGTGTTT
>JAOZRE010000192.1:4460-8712 GCA_029940215.1 bacterium
GTCAGTGACAGATGAGGCCCGGGAACTGAAAGGGGAGATCAGCATGTACTGTTCTGTTACAGCCAGCTACAGCGTGCTGTCAGATCTGTTGTCCGATTTTCGAAAAAAGCATGACAAGATAGAGATCAAACTCAGGACGGGTGATCCGGCGAGCTCCATTGCGAAGGTGGTTAGCGGTGAAGTCGACATTGTCATAGCAGCCAGGCCGGACACTCTTTCCCCGAAGCTTGATTTTATCACCATTGCGGAATCCCCACTGCTCTTTATCGCTCCCCGAACCGACTGCACCGTCCGCCGCATGCTGCAAAAAAAGATCGTTCAATGGGACACCATTCCCATGATCATACCTGAGCGGGGACTGGCACGGAAAAGAGTGGACCAGTGGTTCAAGCAGAAGGGCATTAAACCCAACATCTACGCTCAGGTTCTTGGGAATGAAGGTATTGTGAGTATGGTCAACCTGGGGTTTGGTGTTGGCGTCGTTCCGCATCTGGTAATCAAAAACAGCCCCTTTGAGGACAAGGTCAGAGTCCTGTCCATAACGAATCCACTTGAACCATACCAGGTAGGGGTTTGCGCCACCCGCAAGAAGATCAGGAATCCGCTCATCAACGCCTTCTGGAGTGTGGCGCTCAATCGTAAGCTGTAAAAATAACCAGACGAATAGCCTGGAGGCTAATTTGTGGACTAGCTGTTTTGCTCTTCATATCGCTGTTCAATTGCCAGAGCCGGTTTGATCAGCATCGTGACAACGAATATTCCCAACGCCAGAATTCCAACGGTCACACCAATTTCAACCCATGACGGGGTATAGTTTGCAATCTCGCCCAGAGGCGATGGAATCAGCCCCGGTACAATCAGGCCCATCCCCTTTTCAATCCAAATGGCAATAAAAAGGGTAATACAGACAGGCATCAGCATTTTGGGGTTGTTCTTCCACGGATTAAAGCCCAACGTCACTATTGATCCCAGGTTCAGCACGATTGAGGTCCAGATCCAGGGCACAAGGGAATTGTGACCCTTCAGTCCGAAAAACAGGTATACGGCGGACAAACTGTGATGGGTTGGAGAATAAAACTCCTTAAAAATCTCAGAAAATAACATCAACAGGTTCACACTACCGGCAACCACGATGATAATGCGCAGTTTATTGAAGATTTGTGAATCAACTTTAAAGACCGTCTTCGACTGAATCACAATCAGCACAACGGTTATTAAAGCAGGACCGGCGGCAAAGGCAGACGCCAGAAACCTTGGTCCGAGAAGGGGATTGTTCCAGAAGGGGCGGGCTGGCAGTCCCTCATACAAAAATGCAGTTACCATATGAATCGCCACAGCCCAAAAAATAGACAGAAAAACGAAGGGCCGATACCGTTTGGCGACCGGTTCTCTGCCGTGATAGTGACAAAACAGAATGTAAGCTGGAACCAGAACATTCAGGGCCAGGTACCCGTTTAGAACGATCACATCCCAGGCCAGAATCGATGATGGCCAGTTAAACAGGCCTATGGCCGGTGTCAGATGCCAGGCCTTAATAATCCCCCCGAGATCTGCCAGGATAAACAGAAGACACATGACCAGTGCGCCAACGGCAACACCCTCACCAATAATAACGACCTTATGGAGATCCTTATCCTTGAAGACATATGCGGGAAGAATTAACATAACCGCTGCAGCCGCCACTCCAACCAGAAACGTAAAGTTGGAGATATACAGACCCCAGCTGATTATATCCGACATCCCCGTCGCTGCTAACCCTTCTCTCAACTGGATGGTAAACGCATAAAATCCCACCACCATAAAGAAAAACAGGATGCTGAGATAAATCTGATAACCCAGACCTCCGGAAAAATTCCATTTCAACGCGTCCCTGATAAATGGGACCAGTTCTTTTTTAAAGGTTTTCAGCATGTCGTCGTTCCCGTCTGTTTGGTTTACTGTCTTAGAATATCGTCTGTTTTGCTGCGATCAATGGGTATTCCCTCTATCAGTCGATAAAATACCAGAATTTGGGATCGGTTCCCAACTCCTCTTTCATTCGGAACACTTTCTTGTTTTTCAGCACGAACCGTATTTCACTATTGGGATCCAGCAGGTTACCAAACACCCTGGAACCGGTTGGGCAGGCATCTGCGCATGCAGGCAGTTTGCCATTTCTGGTTCTTTGAATGCAGAAGGTGCATTTTTCCATCTGACCTTTCTTACGCATTCGATTGCCAAGATAGTGCTGATTTTCATTGATCTCCTCCTTTGGAACTTCCGGGTCATGCCAGTTAAATCGTCTTCCAAAGTATGGGCACGCCGCCATGCAATATCGGCAGCCGATGCACCAGTCATAGTCCACCACAACGATACCGTCCGGCTCCTTCCAGGTAGCCTTTGTCGGGCAGGCCTTAACACAGGGCGCCTGTTCACAGTGGAAACATTGAATCCCCATGTAGAAATGGTCCTCTTTGGGGACTTCATGAAAGTATTTTCCATTCCCGGTAGTGATGTCCATTTGTCCATTTTCCATCTCAAAAATGCGGACATACTGGGTCTTGGATTTTCGGTCCAGGTTGTTCTCTTTGACGCATGCTTCAACACAATCCATGTATCCTTCACATCTGCTGATGTTAAATGCGTAGCCATACAGCACATTTTTTTTGGGTGGTGTTGTTTCGACGTTCACATCAACATCATAATCGAGCTTGGCCAGCTGTTCCAGACGCCGAACAGTCTCCTCCTTCTCTTCGGGTGTCATGAGTCGGTAGTTCTTCTTAAAATACTCATTCCACCTGGCGGACATCTCCTCTCCGCCTCCTTCAAGTTTTCTGTTATTGCAACCCGCGGCGATCAGCGTACTGCTGGCAGCAGCGCATGTTAAGGCTCCCTTCAGAAATGTCCGGCGATCCTGCTTTTGTTTCATAGTCTTTTTTAGTGTGGCTGCATGTTGAAAATTGGAATGTCTCCAGTAAGTTGTCTCTTCTTCGAACTGGGAGATATTGATCTCCTCTCTACTCTTCCACCTTATCTGCTAAAACGTCGTCGGGAGGTGAAAAGGTTGCCGGCCATCGTTTTGCAAACCGGGGCGAATGTGGGCTATGACAACTGGCGCAATTCAGCACCGCTCTTTTACCTGCCCAGTTCTGAATTCGCTTGCCATGTGCCCCACCGACCCAGTCCTTTTTTTGTCTAAAATGGCAGGTTCCGCATAGCTGGTAACTGTGGTCGAAATCGATCTTTGCAACCGCTTCAGTAGCCAAATAGTTTCTGTCCGACATATTATGACAGGTGTCGCAAGCATCCGGATTGGTTACCGCCCCGTGATTCAGCTTTATGTTGCCATGCACCGCTTCTCTGGTATCGTTGATGGTTGCCCCGTCATCCGTATGACAGGAGCTGCATTCAAACCGCTCCATCTTATCTTTGCGCGCCTGGGTGTAAAAAATTCCGCCCTGGTATTCTTCCGATACTCTCACCAACGGCTCTGGGGGTATTTCGTGCGTAGCCTTGATCATTTCAACCGGTGCATTTGCCGCTTTAATGGTCTCCATCACTCCCTGGTGGCCGGAGGCCCCATCACAACCTGACAGAACTATCATCGTCCCCGTCAGCACCAATAATATCGGGATCCCCGTTTTAAAATATTTCATGAATCTCCTGATTCCAACCGGTTATTAATCTCTGCTGAAAGGTTCCACTTCAGCGACAGGAACATGACATTGCCGACAAACACCCCTCGGCTCATGACGCATTTTCAACTGCGCCACTGCTCCCGGTCCAGCATGGCAGGCGACACAATCTTCTCTCATTTGCAACGCATGCGGAAACGGCGGTGGCGAACCCGGCAGTTGTGACTGTCCCAGACGAGGCTTGAATATGCTCTCCCACCCGCTTTCAACAAACGTTTTGTCAGTGGCTTGGGCCACATGGCATTGCTGACACATCAGGAAATCCGGGTGAGGCGTTACCGGCGCATGGCGATTCCACTTCTTGACAAAGCCGCCGGAGACATGACACGCAGCGCACTCCTCATCAGCCCCAAACGTCCCTTTGACAGGATGGGGGATAAAAGGTGGTGATCCGGGGTACTGCCTGCGGTCGTAGTATTCATTGAGGGTTCGTTCTGAAGAAGATCCGGATATGTAGGCTTCCGACATGCTATTATACCGGTCAATTGCGGCTGATCCCTTATGGTCAAAATCGGGGGTGGCTGCGACCAGCACACCTGTTTGTTTCTTCATAGTAGCTTCGGATCGGCTAAAGATCA
>JAOZRE010000193.1 GCA_029940215.1 bacterium
TCCGCCGGTCGAATGATACGAAGCGCTTTTTCATACATCGAAGCTGATGCTTGGAACTTGGACTTGTGGAAAAAACTCTCAGCGCGAATACAGAAGATATCGTGTAGTTGTTTCAGTTGTTCTTCAGCAAACTTGGATTCAGGATCCAGTCTCAGAATTTCTCTAAAAGCTCTGGTGGCCTCGTCATATTGTTTAAGGTTGACGTATACGTCGCCAATTTTTGACCAGATTTCAATGCTGTCAACCTCAGAGATCGCAACTTTGTATAGTTTTAGTGCTTTTTTATGGTTTCCATCCAAAGCACTTTGATCGGCTATGTCTATCAACTCAGAGAGGTGGTAAAGGCCATCAGATTTATCCAGCAGTTCCGCACCGATTGCAAGATATTTTGTCGATAAAAGCCGGTTACCAACGTTCTTGTACATCAGTCCGAGGTTGATGTTGAAAAATCGGTTGTATTGCTCTTCTCCCAGTTCATCAACGAAGAATTTAATTGCTTCCTTTGTGTTGCCTGACGTTGCCATGGCTATGGCGATCAACATGTCCAGATACTTGTAACCTACCCCGGCTTCTTTTACTTGTTGAAAGCAAGCCAGTGCCATTTCGGTTTTTCGATGATGAATCGCAAATATCCCAAAGTTATAGATGTCTCGCAGTTGATTCTGCTTGTCATCTTCGCTCATCTCCTCAGGTTCTTCGATGGTTATCAGGTTCTGATAATAGCTTTTATAGTCCTCATCTGAGGGTTTACCATCACTGCGTTTCAGCTTCTCCAAATCAATTTGAAGAACCTTCACCTCCTGGTACTCTCCAGTTGCCTCTTTTTCCTGAATCTCTTGTTCCAGTTCTTTTAGTTTAAATTCGAAATTACCTTCGATGGTTTCATTCAACTGTTTTTCGATACGTTCGCCAAATTCAGCATCTTCGGCATACTCTGGCAGGATGTAATCCTTAACTTCGGTGAAGACAGACAGTGATTTTTTGATGTCACCATCGTATTTTTCAACTTTTCCCATGCTGGCCGCCAGGTTGAAAAATGCGGGTTGGAAGTTCCTATTGATTTTCAGGGCAAACCGATAGAGATTGTTGGCCTGTTTGTAGTTTTGTTGCCGGCGCGCGCAGTTCCCAACCAGGTTAATCAATTCATAGTCTGTTTTCCTTATCTTAATTAAAATTAGTCCAATAGATAAAGCAGCTTCGTAATCGCGGATTTCCAGATAGTGTTTGAACTCTTTACTCAACTTTTGCAGAACGGTTTTTGGATCCAGTTGGAATGCGTTCTGGAACTCAATCATCGCCTGCTTGTATAGCTTGCCGTTGAGCTGAGAAATGCCCTTGGTTAAAAGCTCTTCAGCCCTTTTAATTGTTTTTTGCTCACGATTTTTCTTAAACGATTTCAGCATTGGTTGTGACCTTGAGAATTACTACACATCTTTTAAGCCGCTGGTAAAGGCTTAAAAACTATCGACTGCCGGTTCTGTAATTGTGAAGTGTAAGCAATAAACGTGCTAAGGCATTTAAATCGTAGTTATTTGAAAAATTTTAACAAGAAAAGTGGTTTTCAGTACGAGTTAATACCTGAGTAAGTCATGTCTTAACACAAATGGGTGTTACTTTACATCCGTAGCTTTTTACTAAAAGAGAACTGAAAAGCGATAAATTGTTAAATATGCCAACTTTTTACAAGATTGTTCGTGGTAAAATTCCAATATTTTCAATCCGTTATAAATATTACATTATATCAACGGGTTAAGGATGTAACCGTATGCACACTTTTTGTTTATTGAACAAGCATAACGGTTTAAAATAAAAATGGGTACCCAAATATAAGCAAAAATATCCAACATTTGTTCTTGCCAGCCAATTATCGGTGGAACATTCTTGACATGGCATCCATTGTCCACGTAGATTTTAGGTTAAACCAGGAGGGGATTTCAACAGTTTTCACAATTGGATGTTGCCTTCTGATACAAACGAATCCGCCAATTGTATTGAAGATTCAAAAGATAATGTCAAATCTACCTTAAGCCCAAAAATCCCTATCATTGTTTTGATTACAGCTGGTGATGGGCATTATTGCGCGAAATACAATTGTACAATAGCTTGCCAGGATTGACAGATAACTAAAAATATCAAGAGGACGCATAAATGACTAAGGAGTTTATTTTTACATCAGAATCAGTAACTGAAGGGCACCCGGATAAGATGGCGGATCAAATTTCTGACGCTGTTCTGGACAGTATGCTCAGGGAGGACCCAACTAGCCGTGTCGCATGCGAAACATTAATTACGACCGGCCTTGTTGTGATCGCCGGAGAGATCACATCATCTGCCAACGTCGATTTTCAGGCAGTTGTCAGGGATACTATAAGCGGAATCGGCTATGACGATTCAAGAAAGGGCTTTGACTGCAAGTCCTGTTCTGTGATGGTGGCGCTGGATAAACAGTCACCGGATATTGCACAGGGAGTTAATGAAGGTGAAGGCCTTTTTGCGAAGCAGGGAGCAGGAGATCAGGGACTGATGTTTGGTTATGCTACTGATGACACACCTGAATTGATGCCAATGCCAATCGCATTTGCTCATAAATTAACTGAAACGCTGTCAAAAAAACGAAAAAGTGGGGAGTTGCCCTATCTGAGACCAGATGGAAAGAGTCAGGTGTCTATACTCTATCGTGATGGCAAACCGATTAAGGTCACGGCTGTTGTAATGAGCAGTCAGCATGATGAGGGCGTCAGTCATGGTCAAATCGAGAGTGATTTAATTGCTAAAGTGGGAAAAGAGGTTATTCCGGAAAACATGATTGACGAGAACACCCGTTGGCTGATCAATCCAACCGGAAGATTTGTGATTGGCGGGCCAATGGGAGATTGCGGCTTGACCGGCAGGAAAATCATCGTGGATACTTACGGTGGTATGGGGCGACATGGTGGCGGTGCCTTTTCAGGAAAAGACCCGTCGAAGGTTGATCGCTCTGCGGCTTATGCTGCTCGTTACGTCGCAAAAAATATTGTCAAAGCTGGAATCGCTGCTGAATGCGAGGTCCAGATTGCCTACGCCATTGGGTTTCCGGAACCGGTGTCCATTTCCATCAATACATTTGGAAACTGCAAAGTTGAAGAAGCGGCACTTGAAAAAGCAGTGAGGCAACTTTTTCCGCTGACGCCTGCCTGGATTATTGAGACACTCGACCTGAAAAGGCCGATATTTCAAAAAACCGCGGCATATGGTCATTTTGGCCGGGAACTACCCGAATTTACATGGGAGCGGACTGATCGAGTGGATGATCTTAAAAAAGCGCTGGGTCTATAATCTTAGAAGACAGGCGGCTACTGATGCTTCAACAAACAATACAGATCATCAATAAACTCGGACTCCATGTGAGGGCAGCAACCAAACTGGTGCAGACGGCGTCTGAGTTTGACGCCGACATAACAATCAGTTGCAATGGTCAGGACGCTGATGCCAAATCAATCATGGATGTGCTCATGCTGGCCGCAATCCATGAGACCTTTATCGATATTAAGGTTTCAGGAGGCGTGGAAACGGATGAACAGAAAGCCCTATTGGAATTGACGACTTTAATTAACGATCGTTTCGGTGAGGGTGAATAACATCAACTGGTAAACAGGTTGACTGGACTTTCAATTGACGGAAAAACAAAGATTTATGGAGTAGTCGGCAACCCGGTTGAGCACTCGTTTTCACCCGGCATGCACTCTATCGCTCTTCAGGAACTGGGCATAAATGCCGTTTATCTACCTTTTCTGATCTCAGAAGATCAACTGCCACATCTGTTGGACGCTTTTTACCTTACCCGCGTTCAAGGCTTCAATATTACCTTGCCCTTTAAAGAAAAAATTATTCCCTTTCTCGATACCCTTTCTGAAGAAGCAAAGATGCTTCAATCAGTTAACACTGTAAAAAAAACAGAAGAGGGCTGGAAGGGGTATAATACTGATGGGAGTGGTTTTATCCGCTCTCTTGCTGCCAACGATATTTCGGTCACTGGGAAGAAAGTCTTGATTATAGGAGCCGGAGGAGCCGCTAAGTCAATCGCAATATCAATTGCCATGGTAGGAGCTTCTGAAATCATTATTCTGAATAGATCACGGGATAAGGCAGATGTTCTCGCCGCAATGATTAGTCAAATCAGTTCTAGTACTCCAGTCAGCACATCTACCCCCCGTGCACACAAGATTGATATTACTATAAATGCAACCTCCGTTGGGATGAAAGATGACAGCTCTCCTCTTTCCGATGATCTGATTAAACGTAGCGAACAGATTATTGATATTATATATAACCCAGCACAGACCACGTTACTGAAGCAAGCGGCAGCCCTGTCGATTCCCCGGATGAATGGGTTGGATATGTTGTTGTATCAAGGGGTCGAAGCATTTGAAATCTGGACGGATCGGAAAGCACCAGTCGAGTTGATGCGAAAAAGTCTGATGGCATCTGTGTATCCCTGCTAAATCATCTGCGCGGGTAGGGTGTATATCTGAATGATTGAAACTATCACAGGAAGGAATAAATGATTCAACGACTGCTTAAGCCTTCAGGGTTTAAAATATCGGTTACCATTACGCTGGTCTTCGTTATTATTTTCAGCAGCAGATTTCTCGGGTACGACACGGGAACATTTCTTGATCTACTGGACAAGCAAGTCATAGATTTTGCTATGAAAAGTAGAGGTAATACGCTGCAGAATGATGAGGTCGCCATTATTGCCATTGATACCAAAGCCATCGACTATTTTGGGCAATGGCCATGGAAAAGAAACGTAATGGCCCAACTGCTAAGGGAATTGGAATCCTACTATGATGTAAAGGTGATAGGTTATGATGTGCTATTCTCAGAAGATGATGCCAATGATATTTCATCGCAATATGCATTGAACCAATACTATAAGATGGCGGCACAGGAGCACAGGAATAATCCGGAAATTATTTCCAGCCTGCGTAGAATCCGCACGGAGATCTCATCGGAGGTAAATAATGATGAGAAATTTGGAGCTGAATTAAGCAAATGGAATAATGTGGTTCTTGGGTACTTTTTTTTCCTGAGCGCAAGCTTCGAACAGATCAAACATTTAACCGTTGAAGACCTGGATGAAGCGGCATCCCGTATCGAGAATTCAGAGGTGGCCATTATACAAGGAGCAGAATTTCTAGAGGATATGCCGCTGTTTGAGGGGGAGGCGGTTGAAGCAAACATCAGGCAATTGAATACCCGCAGCGCCCTGAACGGCTATTTTAATGTGGTTCCGGATGTTGAGGATGGCACCATCAGGCGAATTCCGATGGTGATCAAATATCGCGACAGGTATTTCCCTTCCATCGATCTGCAGATGATCCGCCGATACTATGGAGACGATCCTATCCGGATGGTGGTGAATGAAGGGGGAATAGAGGGGTTTGCCCTGGGAAAGAAATGGGTTCAGACAGCCAGTGATGGTACGGTTATGATAAACTATCGTGGCCCTGCGTACACCTTCCCACACTATTCCGTTTATGATGTGATCAACCATAAAATAGATAAGGTTAAGCTAAAAGGAAAAATGGTGATGATCGGTGCAACTGAGGCCGGTATCTATGATTTGCGAACCACCCCTTTTGGAACAGCTTTTCCCGGTGTGGAAGTACACGCCAATCTTCTCGATAATATTCTGAGGGATGACTACTTCTATCGCTCAGATTTTATTCATTTTTTATCCTTCCTGCTTATTCTGTTCTCCGGCCTGATTATAGGGCTGATTTTGACAAAATTGCGTGCCCTTCAAGGTTTGATACTATCTCTGATTTACCTGGTCGGTTATTTTGCTGGCAACGTGTGGTTGCTGTTTAATGAGGGCACCTGGACCAGTTTTGTCTATGTCCTTGGGGTTATTTTGACAAACTGGTTTGCGATCGTATTGTTTAAATTCTTTGGAGAAGAGAAGGACAAGCGATTTATTAAAGGAGCTTTCCAGCAATACCTGTCCCCTAAAGTAATTGAACATCTGGTGGAGGATCCCGGCCTGTTGAAGCTGGGCGGGGAAAAAAGAGAAATTACTGCATTTTTTTCAGACGTGCAGGGATTTTCAACTATTTCTGAGTCATTGTCGCCTGAGGAACTTGTGGAATTATTAAATGAGTACCTTACAGAAATGACTGATATTGTGATGAAATATGACGGGACCGTCGACAAATTTGAAGGTGATGCGGTAATAGCCTTTTTCGGGGCTCCGGTAACTTATGATGATCATGCCGCCAAAGCTTGCCTGGCCTCCCTGGAGATGCAGGAAAAACTGGTCGAATTGAGGGCAGATTGGAAAAGGGATGGTAAACATGAACTTTACGTCAGGATTGGACTGAATACCGATAATGTGGTGGTAGGTAATATGGGGTCAGCCTACCGTATGGATTATACCATGATGGGTGATGGTGTAAATCTGGCGGCTAGGCTGGAAGGCGTTAATAAACAGTATGGTACCTATCTTCTTATCAGCGAATTTACCTACGAAGCCGCAAAGGAGCATATTGAAGTCAGGGAACTTGATATGATTAGAGTCGTTGGCAAAAATGAGCCAATTAGAATCTATGAGGTCATGGGCAAAAAGGGCGAAGTCCCGGCTGGAATCTTAAAAGCTGCGAAATATTTTTCAAAGGGGTTGCTGCTATACAGAAGTCAGGACTGGGAAGAAGCAGCAAAATATTTTGCCCATGCCAATAAACTCTACGGAAAAGATGAAGCCTCACATACCTTCTTCGAACGTTGTAAAAATTTTGGTAAGGAAAGCCCCGGAGCAGACTGGGACGGTGTCTATCAAATGGCAACAAAATAATTACGCGGCAGAGAGTCGGTCTGCCGCCAGTCTCATCCTTCACTAAAGTTATAGGGCTCCTCCTGCAGTTCACATCCCGATTCTATTGTTAGAATGGCACTTAACCATTTTGCAGATCTGTAGAAATCACTAAAATTTCATCGGACATTGAAAAGATGAGTAAAATCAGAGAAAGAATAGAAGCTGGAATGGAAAGGTTTGGCGAGATCATATTCGATAAACGTTGGTATATTATTATATTTACGATACTTTTTACAGCTTTTATGATGTCGCGCTTACCTCAATTGAAATTTGATATGTCAACGGAGGGATTTCTGCACGAGGATGATCCTCAGATTTTGGAGTACAACACCTTCAAAGAGCAGTTTGGAAAAGATGAGATGATCATTGTCATGATCAGTCCGAACGATGTATTTAATCTGAATTTTTTGAATAAATTAAAGCGATTACACAGAGAGTTGGAAAGCAGTCTGCCTTATATCAAAGAGGTAAGAAGCCTGATAAACGCCAGGAAAACGACAGGGACAGCAGAGGAACTACTGGTTGAAGATTTAATGGAGACAATGCCGCAGAGTAAAGAGGAACTGTCAGCATTCAAACAGTATGTATCGAATCACCCTATATATCAAAATTTATTGATTTCGGAGGATGGCAGTTTCACGACTGTGATTATTGAACCAGATGCATATACATCAGCAGGAATTAGTGCGGAAACCGACGAAAATGGTTTTGACGATTTTGGCTCAGCTGACAGCTCGGAACAGCCTTCAGACAGGCATGCGCTGACAAATGAAGAGAATGCAGAACTAATTGCGGCGGTTTCCAGGATTCTGGAAAAATACAATGATGACTCGTTTCCGATTCGAATGAGCGGTTCCCCTGTTGTTACCAGTTATTTAAAGTTCGTGATGCAGGGCGACATGAAGCGTTTTACGGGTCTGGCAATCCTTACCATTGCGTTGTTCCTGTTTATTATATTCAGGAGATTTTCAGGTGTTATTCTTCCGCTGGTAATAGTCATATTAAGTGTAATATATGCATTTTCCCTGATATCGATTTTCGGCGTATCGATAAAGATTCCAACTGCCATCCTTCCTTCTTTCCTTCTGGCAATCGGGATTGGGGCCTCTGTCCATCTGGTCGCCATGTTTTATCATGCTTATCGTGGAAACAACAAGAAAGAAGCCATAGCTGATGCACTTGGTCACTCCGGATTACCGATCATAATGACCAGCCTCACCACATCTGTCAGTCTGGCCTCTTTTGCGACCGCCAAAGTTGCCCCCATTGCAGATATCGGAATTTTCGCTTCGTTGGGAGTGGTGATGTCCCTGGCATTGACGTTGTTACTGCTACCATCACTGCTAGCGATTGTCCCGATCAAACCGACAATAAAACCTGAACAAGTTGAGAAACAAAGCATAATGGATCGGGCATTGTTGCGAAGTTGTGATTTTGCCGTTGATCACCCATGGCGGGTATTGCTAATTGGTAGTGTGATCGTGGGTTTTCTGGCAATCGGGCTACTTCGACTTGAATTCTCACATGATGTGCTTCGCTGGTATAAAAAACAATCGGATGTTAGACAGAATGCAGAATTAATTGACGAAAAGATGAAAGGATCTCTAACAGTCGAAGTCATCATTGATACAGGTGTAGAAAACGGTTTGTATAAGCCGGAAACATTGCATAAACTCGATGAGTTATCAAATAAAATTGCCCGTTATGATAACCAGGATGGTGTATTTGTCGGAAAAACCATATCCCTTGCAGATATGCTTAAGGAAATTCACCAGGCACTTAACGAAAATCGTGATGACTACTATACGATTCCGAATGATCAACAGCTGT
>JAOZRE010000194.1 GCA_029940215.1 bacterium
CGAGAAGGTTGAGTAATTTCCACTCGGCATAATCAAGTACTCGGCATAATGGCGTTTATGCCGAGCTCGGCATAAGCGCCATAGCTTCGCAACTCATCTACTGGAAGCGGGCTATGATATCAGGACAATTCAGGAACTCTTAGGACATGAGGATGTGAGCACCACCATGATTTATACACATGTGTTGAATAAAGGGGCTGGAAGTGTGAAGAGCCCCATGGATAAGATATGCCTTCAGGGCTGAGCCAATTAGAAGTATACCCCTTTCACCGTGGCGGGACCACGGGTGCCGCCGACACCTTTGAGCAGGTTTTCGGCTGATCGTTTTGCCATCTTGATCATATCATTTACACCGATACCTTCCCAACCGAATCCGTTGACATAAAGCCCTTGGAAATCTGTCTCCACCTTCTCCCGGTAATCCTGCAACCTGCTGTGTCCGATCTCTAGTTGAGGGATCCCGATTTCCGGTCTGAGCACTTTGGTAAACAATGGTTTTTGGGGTAGTTTAATCAGCTGACTGACATCTGCATACGCGATTTCCACTAGATCGTCATCTGACAAGCTCAGGTGCTCTGGATTTCGAGTGCCGCCAATCAGCACTTCCAGCACTTTCATTCCTGCGGGTGCTCTTCCGGGAAACATGTGGGTGGGGAACAGGGAGCCCAGGGCAAACCGGTTTTCGACTTTCGGTGCTAGATACCCGAACCCGTATGGGATATCAGCCTGTTCATCAAAGCCCATGACGACATTATAGACGATGGCTTCGGATACTGACTGGTCAGGCGCTGCTGTCAGTTTACTCAGCATCGGCAGGGCCCGGTTGATATGCAGAGCCACAACCAGGTTTCGGGCTGAATAGCCGCCAGTATCGGTCTCGAGGTACCACCCGTCATCACCCCTGGAGATGTCCCATACAGCAGAGTTCAATGCAATATCATTACCAGTGGCAAGGGTTGTGATCAATTGTCCCATCCCATTTTTAAAGCTGACCATCGACGGCATACCGGTTCGGGCCTTCCCTTTCCGGGACTTGATCGCCCCTTTGAACACAGAGCCATATTCCGTTTCCAGCAATCTCATGCCGGGGTAAGCCGCATCGATGCTCAGTTTTTCGATGTCACCTGCATAGGTTCCCGTCACAGCAATATCTGCAATGGGCAATATCGCCTTTCCAAAACGGTGGGCCGCCCAGTCGGCAATGGTTTGCTCATGTGAAAGTGGCTTTTTCCACAGGTCCCCTAACATCCGAAACTTTGCCTCCAGAGAGAGCAAATTGCTACTGATAATCGCTGGTGGGGTCTGGGGCAGGACTTTCAGTCTGCCATCCCGACAGATGTACCTCAGGAATTTCTTCAGGGGCGCCTTTTGAACCTCATCCCCGAGATCCAGATCGTCCAACAGTTCCCGAGCTTCCTCGATATTGTCCAGAAAGCCATGGGGACCCCATTCGGCCAGAAAGCCTTCTGTCTCCTGACTCCTGATAGCACCTCCGGGTCGATCCGATTTTTCAATCAGCAGCAGGTCAATATCCGGCCGGGCCTTCTTCAGAAAATGAGCCACACTCAGTCCGGATAGCCCGGCTCCGA
Organism: bacterium; assembly: GCA_029940215.1. Lineage (GTDB taxonomy): Bacteria > SAR324 > SAR324 > XYD2-FULL-50-16 > XYD2-FULL-50-16 > JAHJRI01. The sequence goes on from JAOZRE010000194.1 coordinate 1,590, forward strand.
TAATGATCACGTCATGTTTGTTCATAAATTCACACCACTACTTAGTCAAAACAACTTTAAATATCCTGGAGTTGGAAAGGTAAAAAGTGGCAATCTGACCGGGAAGACCTGACAATCGGACCTTCAGAATATTACGTTCCAGATGGACCACCTGAACCTTCATATTGCCATTCAACTGCCAGCTGACCTCTGTAACCGGTGTATCAGGAGAATCAATTTCCACCCAGTAGTCCTGATCCACCTTCATCGGAATCACCTCACCCCTGGCGCTGACCCTGAAACCGGGAAGATCTTTGATGGTATTGATCAGGCAGCTTGGCAACGGTCCCCTCGGGTAGTGCTGTTTCAGGTTCAGATTATCCTTGGCGGCGACCTGAAGAATAAAGGAGCGATTGCCATTAAGAAAAAAGTGGGTGCTTTCACACTCTTTGCCTTTAAGCTCTACAATGATGGTGTTCCTATCCTGCCAGGCCACACTGGTTTTCACATCGGACATAGATTCCCAGCGGAGCTTCTCCATATAAGGGTACTGACGCTCCGGCGGCAAATGAATCATATATCGTTTATTCGAAACCAGTTGCAGATTCTCGTTGCGACCGTTGATCACAAACATCGGGTAGCTCGCCTTTTCAGTCCTGAACCGCCAGGTTTTTGAAAGGGTATGTCTCTCCGCCTTCAGTACAATTTCAGCACGGTATTCAGTGTCCCACTCCAGTCGGTTCAGGGGGAAGATAGCAAAGTCAAAAGCGGTAAACCGCTGATTGGGATCCCGTTGCTTCGTCAACACACGCACCGGCCTGACTTCAAGTTCGGAATCCCCGAGAAAAAGCTTGAACCGCTTCAGCTCTACTTTCTCTGTATAAAAGGGGTTCACCTGCACCGAAACCGGATAGCCGGAGACCTTATAGTCCGGCAGCGGGTCCGGGATCTCCTCAAAAAATGCGGTGGGGATGCGGGTGGCACCATCAAAGGGCCAGACAATCATTTCAGGATTCCGCTTTCCAACCTCACCCTTCCGCAGGTTAACCTCAGTGGCTGAAACCTTGTCGCCACGCTTGCAGGCATTTGTATAAAAAGCACCCTCGTTGAGAAAAATAGCAAACTTGCAGAAGTGATTCAGGTGGCTGTTCCCTATGTTGTATACGAAGTTCAACCCCTTGTGGTTCTTTTTTATCCCGATACCCATTTCATCTTTTGTCACGTCAAGAAATGCAAACCGGTGATAGATAGCGCTCATCAACCCATCGATGGACTGCTGCGCACCCTTCTGTCCGAATGAGAAATTCTCTGCCACATCCCGCGACGCATATCCGGCATAAAGGGCTCGGTCATCGGGTTTGATACCTGTGAATCCCGGAGTATCAGGGTTTTGCATGTGGCCGGCAAGGCTGTTGCTGGACAGGTAACGGGCGTGATTGATGGCAGACTGTTCGAGAATATTGTTACGCGTGAAGGGGATCAGCCCGGAGCGAGTTCTCAGCTGATTGACATAGCGATAGGCCGATTCCTTCTCATATCGCAGCATTTCCGATGAAAATACCCCGATTGAAGGGAACAGGAGCAGGCAAAAGATGATGATAAACCGGTTGATAGACATGGGCGCTACTTCAATGGATCCGGATCGTTTTCTAAATGGCTTTCCCAGAACAGCCTTAGTTGAGCTGGCATCTTGTCCCACTCCCCTTTTTCAACAAGCTCTTTAAAAAAAGTGACGATGTTTGATAGCGGTGTGACACCCTCCGCTGTAGAAGTAACTGCTCCCGGTTCATTAATGTCTGGTCGTTTGCCGGTGCCGAGTTCAATCAGGTTCAGAAAACTGAGCAACAGGTGATAGGGACAGATTCCCCAAAGTCTTTCAAACAGACCGCATACGCGTCCCAGAATCTGCTCTCCCTGATCTGAATTAAAAATCCCGGGGAGTTCTTGATATGATTTACGATCTGTGATGGTCCACAGCAGATATGCTTTCCAGGGATTTGGATCCAGACTGGCAACCGGCGTATCCAGAACCTTCCAGAGAAGCGAACAGTATCTGTTCCATGCGGCAAACAGGCCATCTACAGATCTCAATTCAAGCTGCAACCATCTTCTCTGCCGGGCGAAAAGCTTTTCCACTCCTTCATCCTGCTTGATTTTCCACTGGACCAGCAACTCTTGTTCCATCAGTTCGATCAGATGCCGGACAACTCCCAGAAGCGGGTCTGAGTCGAACATCGGTCGGCAACCCAAGAGTTGTATCCGGTCCAGAATATCCCCCATTCGGTCCAGCAGATCTTCATAAACCTGGTTAATGGTCGCTTCGTCCCAGTTCCCTGATTTAATATACGAAGATGGCTCAATTTTATTATTCATCAAGATTCAGGTAGTTGATGATCCCAAAACAAGCGTCAACACCGTCACCCCGGAACTCCAATCGGGACTGACGAGCTGTTTCCCTGGTTTACAGATGCTTGTAAAAAGCCCTGTAGGCTTTGTAGGTATGATAGATGTCCGCCTTTGATGCGACCTCAAAGGGGGAATGCATTGAGAGCAGGGCAGTACCACAATCCACCACGTCCATGCCGTACCGGGCCAGATGATAGGCGATGGTACCACCACCCCCCTGGTCGACTTTCCCCAACTCGGTCGTTTGCCACAAGACGCCCTCCTTATTGAAGGCAGCCCGGATTTTCGCTACAAACTCAGCATGAGCTTCGTTTGAACCGGCTTTCCCACGGGATCCGGTAAACTTGGTCAGGCAGACCCCCGATCCGATTTTTGCGGCGTTCATAGGCTCGTTGACGTCTTTCCACTCAGGGTCGATACCGGCGTTCACGTCTGATGAAAGGAATCTTGAATTCTCCATCGAGCGAATCAGCAGGTTATAGTCACTTTTACCGAGGTGTTGAAGCACGTCATTAACGATGCGTTCGATCAGATTTGAAGCGGCACCGCTGTTTCCCATCGAGCCAATCTCCTCCTTGTCGAAATACACCATCATCATATTTTTCCCCGCTTTCTCCTTATCCATATCAAACAGCGCCTTCATCCCAAGATAGGCACAGATGCGGTCATCCTGTCCATACGCCCCCACAAAACTACGATCAAAGCCGACATCCCGCGAGTTGCCCGCCGGCACCAGCTGCAATTCCGCACTGACAAAATCCTGTTCTGCAAACCCATACTTACGATTTAGTTCGTTCAGGATATTCAGTTTAATCGCGTTCTTCTCTGACTTGAATCGATAGGGAATGGATCCCACCAGGATATTAAGTTGCTCACCCTCAATTACCTTGGGGGCTGTTTTCTTGTTCTGGTTCTGTGCCAGATGCGGCAAAATATCGTTGATGGTAAAAACCGGATCTGACGGATCCTCTCCGATGCTGATGGGGATCTTTTTCCCGCTTTCCAGAACCACAACCCCATGCAAAGCCAGTGGCCGTGTGACCCATTGATATTTTTTGATCCCACCATAATAGTGGGTTTTCATATAGGCCATCTCTTCTGATTCAAAGAGTGGGTACTGCTTCAGGTCCAGCCGCGGCGAGTCGATATGGGCCCCGTTCATTAAAAAGCCCTTTTCAAGTGTTCTTAGATTATTTACAACAACCAGCGCTCCGGCCACATCATCATAAGTAAGGAGCAGTTTCCGGTCGCTCTTTTTCGCCTTCGAAATATGCACAAACCCTTTAGTCGCAGCCAGATCTGAAATGCTTTGCAGCGATTCGCGTTCCGTCTTGCTACTGTCCAGAAAGTCCTTATAGCCTTCCGAAAGATTCATGATCTCCTGCAGCTCCTTTTTCTTGATATCTTCCCAGGCGGATTTCTTGGTAAACAGCAGCTTTTCGCTCAGTTGCTTCAGTGATTTTCCAGATTTTGATTTCTTTGCTGCCTTTGCCATAGCGCCTCGCTAAAAGTTTCAAAACGAACGAATCAATCGGTTATAGTAGATAATACATTTTTTGATACGCCAATAGGTCACACAGAAGGTTCGGCTGTTCGAAGCCGGAGGGGAGGGAATGGTGGTTTCGGGAATAACAGGCTACAGCTGACTTATCTGCTCCATTTCTTCTTCGTAGAGAATCTTCTCGATATCCAGGAGGATCTTAACCTCATTGTCCACCTTGCCCATTCCCTTGATATAACTGCTGCCAACCCCTGAGTGTGTCCGTGGTGGCGGATCCATCTGGTTTTCCGGAATATCGATGACCTCATTAACCGTATCTACGATCAGGCCGACAGAGATCTCATCTATCTTCACAACGATAATACAGGTCCGATCATCATACTCCCGGGCTTCCATCTTGAAGCGTGCCCGAATATCCATCACCGAAATTACCAGCCCGCGAAGATTGATCACACCAATAATGAAATCCGGCATATCTGGAACAACTGTGATCTCCTGCATCACGATAATCTCAATGACATGCCGGATCTCAATACCATAGTTCTCTTTACCGATGTGAAAGGTCAGATACTTATCCTTCTGCTCATCCCCGTCACCATCTTCGTCATCAAAGGAATCCAGTTCGGCGTTTAGTTCTTCGTATTCTGCCATAATTTCCACTCCTGATTGTTGTTGCGTCTCCTTTCGGACACATTTTATCCGGGAACATCACTATTTGCAGGCTCCCGGATCCAGCATACTCAATCAGCCGGTCATGATTTCTTTTTCGCCTTTGTTTTACGCGCGGGCGCTTTCCGGGTTGTCTTCCGCTTCTTACTCATGGACTTCTTTTCCAGCAATTCCAGTGCCTTATCCAGTGACAGGTCGTTATAGTCAATATCCTTCGGAATGGACGCATTGACTTTCAGGTGTTTGACATAGGGACCATAGGGACCGACAAACACATTTACCGGATTGCTGTCATCGGGATGAGCGCCAAGTTCCTTCACCGGTTCGGCAGCCTTCTTCCGTGACCTTTTCGGTATACTCAGGATTTCAAGCGCCCTTTCCAGATTAATATCGATGACGCTGTCCTCTGCTTTCAGAGAGCGATAGTCCTTACCGTTTACCGTATCATCATGAAGAATGTACGATCCATAGCGGCTGATACCAGCTGCCACATTCGCTTTTGTGTCGGGATGTGTTCCGAGAACGCGGGGAAGGGACAGCAGGGCCAACGCCTTCTGCATGTCGACTTCGACATCCTTCATGCCCTTGGGCAAAGTGACACGCTTCGGCTTGGGCTGGCCATCTTCGGCTTTGCCCAGCTGCAGGTAGGCACCATATGTCCCATGCAGCAGGTACACCGGCTGGGAGGTTTCGGGATCAATACCAAGCTCTTCATTCCCCTTCGCCTGCTGAAGCAGAATCAGTTCCACCGCTTCCTGATCGAGGTCGGAAGGGGTGATATCTATCGGAATAGAGGCGGTCGTTTTAGAACCGTCAGCTTCCGGTTCCGTCTCCAGATAGGGACCAAACCGACCAATGCAGACCTTGGCCTTGAGGTCGTCAAATGCCAGTGTTCGGAACTCACCCGGTGGAATCGCCTCGGTTTTTGTTTCAGCCATTTTTTCCAGACCGTTCTTGCTCAGAAAAAACTTTTTCAGGTACGGCAGCCATTCTTTATCTCCGGCGGCAATCTCATCAAGCACCTGTTCCATCTTGGCCGTGAATCCCGGATCCACCAATTCTGCAAAATGCTGTTCCATCAGGTTCGTGACCGCAAAAGCTGTGAAACTGGGGACCAGTGCCTGTGAAGCCACGTGGACATAACCGCGGTTCACGATGGTATCGATAATGGATGCATAGGTACTTGGTCTTCCGATACCTTCCTTTTCAAGCTTTTTAACCAGGGAGGCTTCTGTATACCTTCCCGGTGGTTGTGTTTCATGCCCCTTGGCTTCAAGTTCGCGGCATCCGAGTTTATCCTTCTCCGCCAGATTTGGCAGTTGAATTTCCTGCCCTTCCAGAGCGGCTTCCGGATCATCGGAACCTTCAACATAAGCGCGAAAAAACCCTGGAAATTCGATACGCTTGCCCCGGGCACTGAATTCAGCATCATCAGCCTCAATGACCGCTTTAATATGAACCTGTTTGGCGTCAGCCATTTGAGTCGCCATGGTCCGTTTCCAGATCAATTCATAAAGTGCCTGATCCTGCCCCTGCAAATCGGCTTTTCCCGGGTGAATGAACTTGGCGCCCGACGGCCGAATTGCCTCGTGGGCTTCCTGTGCGCCCTTGGTCTTTCCCTTGAACTTCCTGACGGTGGGGTTCAAAAACTCCTTACCGTAAATCGTTGTCACAGCCTTTCTGGCAGCGTTAATGGCCTGATCGGACATCTGCACCGAATCGGTCCGCATATAGGTAATAAAACCCCTTTCATATAAGCTTTGAGCAACACGCATGGTTTTTCTGGGCGACAACCTCAGCTTCCGACTGGCTTCCTGCTGAAGGGTCGATGTGATAAACGGCGGTGCCGGCTTAACGGTGCTTTTTTTCTCGGTGATCGATTTTACCAGCCAATCCTGGTCTTCCAAACGGCTTTTCAGGGTTCGTGCCTCTTTTTCATCCAGCAACAATACCTTTTTACCCTTTGCGATTTTTCCGGTGTTCTCATCAAAATCAGACCCCTTTGCAATCTTCTTTTTACCGAGTGTCTCAAGGTTTGCTGAGAATTTCTGTTTGTCTTTTTCCAGTTGTACCTTTAAATCCCAGTAACTCCCTCGCTGAAATGCCCGGCGTTCTCTTTCCCGCAACACAATCAACCTGACGGAGACCGACTGCACCCGTCCAGCTGACAGCCCAACAGCTACTTTCTTCCACAGGAGTGGGGACAGTGTATAGCCAAACAACCGGTCCAGGATCCGTCTCGTTTCCTGCGCCTTCACCATCGACTCGTCTATATCGCGGCAATTTTTAATGGATTTGGAGATGGCTTCTTTGGTGATTTCATGAAATACCATGCGCTTAATCGGTACCTTGGGATTCAGGACAACATTCAGATGCCAACTGATACTTTCCCCTTCGCGGTCCTCGTCAGTTGCAAGTATAAGCTCATCGGCGTCCTTGAGCAGTTTTTTCA
>JAOZRE010000582.1 GCA_029940215.1 bacterium
CTTGCCGAGCCCGGCTCTCGTGTTCAGGTCGTCTACTTCGAACTCTCCCGTTGACAGATCGCAGAAAGCTATGCCGATCTCACGGGCTTTCTGTTTGCCCCAGATCGCACATAAAAAGCTATTTTCGTTAGCGTCCAGCAGGTCTGCTGCAACAATTGTCCCGGGGGTAACAATCCGAACCACCTCTCTTTTGACCAGCCCCTTGGCTTGAGCCGGGTCTTCAGTCTGTTCGCATACGGCAACCTTAAATCCCGCTCGTGTCAGTTTGTTCAGGTATTGATCATAGGCATGAACCGGAATACCACATAGCGGGACGGCGTCCTCCTTATTTTTATTCCGGCTTGTCAGCTGAATCTGCAATACGCCTGCTGCCTTGACGGCATCATCCCCAAACATTTCATAAAAATCCCCCATGCGGTAAAACAGAATTTTATCCGGATGTTCCCGCTTTATCCGGTAAAACTGCTGCATCATTGGCGTTTGCTTCGAGTTGTTCTCCGCTTTCATGAAATGATTGCCGATGGGTTATTGGGGTTGCGAAGGTTGTGATTCTGAGTTAAGTATCCCTTGGCAGAGTCCATCAAGGTTTTGAGGATCTGCTGTAAAGTCAGGATTCAAACCATGCTGTTCAAGTGTCTGAGTGGTAATCCGGCCGATAGAGGCCAGCCGGGGTAGTTGGTTCAGAGAGAAGTGATCGCCCAGTATCTCCAAAAAATTGGTGACTGTAGACGAACTGGTGAAGGTGACCCAGTCAATTTCTCCGTTGAGAAGCACATCGCGAAGCAGGTTCCTGTTTTCATATGGGATGGTGTTTTGATATACAGGAGTCTCCAGCACATCTGCACCAGCTTTACGCAGTTCATCAACAAGTAAGGGTCTCGCCTCCAGGGCTCGTGGTATCCATATTCTTTTACCGCCAACCTCGGTCTTAAGGAGTCTTTCCAACAGATCTTCCGCCTGAAATCGGTCTGGTACGACTTCAATCTGCCACCCATAGACGGCGGCGGCCACAGCTGTCTGATTACCGACTGCTGCCAGTCTGCTGCTATTCAAGGCATCTGATGCAATCTTCAAATGTGACAGTCGGTCTGCCGTCCGGCTGACGGCGTTAACGCTGGAAAATACCACCCAATCAAATTCAGGCAATCGAGCGGAAGCCTTGTCGAAGGGCGCCCAATCGGGCGGTTCAGTGATAGCAATAGTGGGGACGCAGATAACGTCGCCACCCAGGTCAGCAAGTTTTTCCTTTAAACTTCCAGCCTGCGACGCATCTCTTGTAATTAGAATTTTCCGTCCCTGTAACGATGTCATCAGTCCTGCTCAGTTTTCCACGGTCAGCATCGCCCGGGAGATGGGGGTTATTAGTCTGTTTCGATACCTACCGCTGCAAGGATCTCCCTTCCACCGGCTTTAAGCATTCGTTCTCCCAATTGATTACCGATTATTAGTCCATCGGTTAGAGATCCGGTCTCAGTCATTTTGAGAAAAGGGTCCCCTTCCGGACCGGCAAGTATGCCGGTTAACGTCAGCTGATCACCGTCGATCAATGCATGACCGGCAATGGGAATCTGGCATCCACCGTTCAAGCGTTTCAACAGGGCCCGTTCAGCTGAAACCTGTATGGTAGACTGTTCGTCGGCCAGAAAGCTGATCTTATCAAGAATCTCCTGGTCTCCTATGCGAGATTCAATACAGACGATGCCCTGACCTATCGCCGGCAGTGACAGGTCATGCGGCAGCAATTCAGTTATACGAGGCTTCAACCCCAGCCTGATCAAGCCGGCAGCAGCCAGGATAATCGCATCGAACTCTCCTGAGTCCAACTTTTTCAGACGTGTTTCGACATTACCCCTCAACGACTTGAACGCCAGGTCAGGTCGGGCTTTCTTCAGCTGCGCAATCCGTCTCAGGGAGCTGGTACCGACCAGCCCGTTTTCAGGGAGATCATTGAAACTGCTGTATCGGTTGGAGACAAACGCGTCGTTTGCCGCTTCACGTTCAGTCATCACTGAAATTTCCAAACCGTCTGGAAACACGGTGGGCACATCCTTCAACGAGTGAACCGCGATATCAGCCCTGTTCTCCAGCATGGCTGTTTCAAGCTCCTTTACAAAAAGCCCCTTTCCCCCAATTTTTGCCAGGGGGACATCCAGAATTTTATCTCCCTGTGTTTTCAAAAGGATCAGTTCCACTGTCAGATCTTCGTGGTGCTGCTCCAACTTCTGCTTTATCCAGTTGGATTGCCAGAGGGCTAGTTTGCTGGATCGGGTCGCAATTCTTATTTTATTTGTCATTTAGAA
>JAOZRE010000195.1 GCA_029940215.1 bacterium
TTATACCTGTTTACTATTATTTTCTGATAAGATATTTATAGTTTCGAAATGTATACCATTATAAAATAAAACCAGCAAGAAAGAGTTTCATCTGAATGGACAATGGAACCTGTTACAGGGGGAAAATTCCATTTTTTTATTTTTGTTCAGATAAGGCTAAAGTTTTTAAAGGATGGTGCCGAAGAAGAAATAACGAAAATCTGTAATATTTGCATTGGAGAGTAATATGAGACAATTCAATTCGGCAACTGCGTTCATGATTGCACTGTTGCTGTTGATTGGGGCATTGGCAATCAGTGCCTTTATGTTTTTTAATGGCATGGATAGCAGTTATATCTTAATCCAGAAAGGAACTACCCCCATGCGTCATGTAATTGACCACCATGGTTATCTGCAGAATAAGAAGGGATTTATTTTTTCCCTGACTTTTTTATTGTCAGCGGCTTCCTTTTTTATCATGATTCTGTTGCCTTCGGATGAGTCGGCTGCAGTCAGTAGGGTATCTTCAGCTCCTGAACCAGCCAGGCGGCCGGAGAGAGAGGAAAGTAGCATCTCGGCCGTGGTTGAACAGGCACCTCCGGAAGCTAAGATAGAAGAGCCGAGTGCCGTGAGGGTTGTGTCCAGCCAGGATGATGCACACGAACCGCTTATTGAGACTTCGGAAGTTGATGAGATGCTTGATGCTGAGATCATCGAGGAAGTCAAAGAGGGAGAGGACGATGTTGTTTACGGCAGTGGTCCCATTTCTGATGCCGCTATTATCCACTTCGTACATAAATTTCCAGATAGTGCATTGAAGTTCCTGTACCGAAAACAGCTTGATGGTAAGGCACTGTCAAATACAGAAGAAGATATATACCAGCAGTGGGAAAAACGGCTGATGACAAGAGGTAAGATAAAGAGTTACATCAAGAGTCTGATGGACTGGAAGGACCTACCGAAAAAGCCGCTGTATGAGATTTGGAAAGAGATCCGGGATCATATTTTCGAGAATGTTGAATAGCCGGATAAAGGCAGGACGTCAGTGAGTTGAATTCACGTTTAACGAGGCCAGCTGAAACACGGTATTTTCAAACACCCCCGGGGCAGAGAGTTTCCTTATGGAACCTGATCGCCCCGGGTTTTTGGGGTTGCGTTTTCCCGCGGGACTTTATCAATAGTTTCGGATAACCCCGACAACCCGACCATGGATAGATAAGGTCTGAGGATCGACATAGATTGGATCCATGGAAAAGTTCGCCGGTTGCAGCCGTACTCTGTTTCCTTCGTGATAGTACTTCTTCAGTGTTGCCTCTTCATGGTTAATCATGGCCACAACTGTATCGCCGTTATCAGCATGTTCACGGTGTTCGATGATGACAAAATCGCCGTCACAGATACAATCCTCTATCATTGAATTTCCCTGAACCTGCAGTACAAATGATTTGGCGGGATTGCGAACCATTGATTCCGGTATCTCCACCGTTTCATTCTCCAGAAAATGCTGAATGGGCAATCCTGCTGCCACCTTACCCATTAATGGCAGTTCGAGAATGCCCGGTCCGACTTCAGGCGGTTTTGCCACGAGTTTCCTGCTCTTTTTTTCATCGGCCGTATCATCAATCAGGATATGGATGGATCTGGAAATATTATTTTCAAATGTCAGGGCACCCTTTTTCTTAAGGTTGTTTAGATGCTTGTGGACACCCCCGGCTGAGGCAAGCGAAAAGTGCGACGCGATGTCTCTGATGGCGGGGGGGAAATGATTCTGCTGAATATATTTTTTTATATATTCCAGGATCTCTTGCTGACGTTTGGTTAATTTCATTTTTTTCCAGGTTTGTGGATTCTGGCTCAATAAAGGCTGTGTGACGCTTCACAGTTGCCTTGAACAAGATAAAGGACAACGTCTACCTTTTAAACAGGTATATTGAACATATGTATCCTTTTATGTTGTTTGTCAACTGTTTTTTAATGTAATTTCTACTTGTGAATGTCAGAGTCAAGAATTGCTTTTTCCATTCCCTTTTGACTGAATTCAATAAGGGCTGCTACGGTTTAAGGTATCGTTAAAAACCCGACGAACAGCTGTTTAACTCCACGGCTAATTGCCGCTGGGAGAAGGGATTGATCTCTGAAAAGAAATTCGTACTGGGCTGAAGCCCTCATCATTTATTTATGCGGTTGTATCCACATTTCAATTTTAGTAATCTGAGCGTTGGTGAACATGGCAGCGGCAGCAAAGCTGTCTGCCGGGCACATCTGCTGAAATCATGCGTTCAGTTAAATCTGGTAAGATCAATTCAGTCCCTCTGTCTGGTACTCGCCTGCCTGTTTCTAATCTCAAGTTGCACTGATGATAAATCCATAACCCGTGAAGGGACTGGAATAAAATCATCAAAAAGGATTTCCAGTTACAGGAAGGGGAAGTCATCTAAACAACAAAAGGGCAAACCGGTCGATCGAAAGGCGAAAAAAAAGAGCCCCGTTTCAACCGATTTAAAAACTAGGGAGAAACAGATATCACGTCTGCAGGTCAAAAAGCCAGTGATAAAAGTGGAAACAGGCAAGTTGCCTGCCATCTCGGCTGATCAGAAGGGAGATCAAGAGCGCCAGTATCTGAACCTCCTGTTTCAGAAGAGCCGGAAGGTGTTTCTGGCAATGAAGCACCCTCTTGGTTATCACAGACTGACTTGGCAGTCACTGCGTCGAATGGTAAAAGAGACGGTCAGGGAGACAGGGTTTTCATCTGCATTGGAACAGAGCTCCCTTCAGTGGGTAGATTTTCTGGAAAAAGAGAGCAGCCGGCTGATTTCGCTGTACCGGCTACCCTATCAGCTACAATCAACACGACAAAATCTGAAACTTGGATTTATTAAAAGTGGAGATGCTCTGGTAACGCCCGCGCTTCAATCCATGTGGCAACATTGCAAGCTCAACGTTGAAGACCGTCTACCCGGATTCAGTCTGAAGTTGATCTCCGGTTACAGGAGCCCAGCATACGAAGCGGTTCGTCTGACTCGATCATCTGCAAGTCTGGAAAAAAGCTTAAAGGCAATAGCACCACCTTACTTCAACAGGCACCAGCGAGGTGTCCCCGATATTACAATTGAGCTGATCACAGGAAAAGGGGCACATAAAAAAGGACGGGAATGGGAAACGCTCTCTCAGGTCTGCCAGCCTTTTGGTTTCACGCTGACGCTTGTAAAGGCGGGGAAAAATGAAGGTGAACTGGGTTTTGTCGGGATTGAGCAGCTGTATCGATCAACATTTTCCAGCGACCTGATCCCTCCGCGAACGAAAAGGGACTTTTTCAATGCTATGACGAAGACCGGTTTCTATCCCTCCCCAACCGGACTTCGAGTATTGTTTGCCATCAGCGCTCAGGAGTCGAGTGTGAGCTGGAATCCGCGACTGAATAAGCCCAAGAAGGCTGAAATCCGTAACAAATTTAACCGTATTCTTGAAAATATTGAAGCGGGGTTCGGGGGAAAGGTCTCAGACATGTTCTTTTCTAAGGTGTTGATCAAGGAAAAAAATCGGCTCATCCAGGAACTGCGAAGAATCACCGATCCCGGAAACCGTCGGATTAGAGAGTATGATTTCTATCTTTGGACCTTGAAAACCCGACATTTTTTAACTCACCTGCTTGAAGAGAACCGCAATTTAACCCGGTTTGGGCAATGGCTGTTCAAGATCAAGCAGTTTGCTGACCAGATACAATATGAACCTCAGACCTTCGGTCTCTGGCAAATCAATGTCAACCACCTGATTGAACGGATCGAAGATCATCACCAGCTTCGTCGCCGCTTTCCTGAGATTTTTTACAAAAATGGAGAACTGTGGAAAGTTGACCGTGCTCGGATGATAGATATTCTGAGCGGAAAGTCCAACTCGGTACTGGATCGCCAGAGAACATTGGAATTGATCATTCACACCTATCTTCAGCCTCGATATCAGAGACATCTGCTGGGGCATCAGGACGATTTGAAATTTTTTATTGCCGAAAATGTTGCCGGCGAAATGTCAACCTTTCGAGCAGCTATACAACAGCAACTGAATGAAAGAATGGAAAGTGGATTGATCCTGGATGGAGACCTCTCCTTTTATCATCCTTACTCAACCCGGATCGACTTAAAGAGGGCATCCAATACCCAAAATGCCTTTCGTAAATTTATCCAGCTGCGATATCCTTATTTCAAGCGTCCCGTGGATGCTGAAAAATTATTGCTGACGCTTTGCGAGGCAAGTTCCTGGGAGCAGCTCCAGCGATCAGAACTGTATCGACGGATTATGAAGAAAAAACGTGGACAGCGTATCTTCCCAGAAATCAAAAGCCAGTTATACCAACAGACACCCCGGACCTATGCTGAGATTGTCTTGAAAAAATCCAAACTATTTTAAGTGGTTCCAAACAATGACAATGCCCATTGCGATAAGATGACTGAACCATATCAGTATAACTGTGTTGACAAGTCCATTCTGTTACCACTGTATAAAAAATATTATGTCGCATTATATTTTAAGCTTGTTCCTGCGTGGTTGACCGCCAACTTTATCACGATCATCTCCACCGGGTTTGTAGCGATTATGATGGGGATCTCTCTCTGGTCTGGAAACGCTGGATCGCCGGTTCAGGCCCTGTTGTTCGCGTTCTGTCTGCACACTTATCTGCTAGGTGATCATCTGGATGGAATGCAGGCCAAAGCAAGTGGAACCAGTTCTCCGCTGGGGGAGTTTCTCGATCACTATCTGGATGTCTACAATGCTGCCATTGTGTTTTACTCCATCATGGTATTCCTTGGGCCATTTTCAAGAAAGGTTTTTCTGGTGCTTCTGGTTTTGAACTGCATCGCATTTGCAGTGACCATGGTTGAAGAGTTGGAGTGCCGGGAGCTGACATTTGGCTATCTTGGGACCCTGGAGGGGGTTCTGTTAACGATTGCGTTTTATATCTCGTGGTTGATTCCTGCTGCCAGGAATTGGTGGCAACATGACATTTTTCCGGGGTATCCTGCCTATTGGATCGCAATCACCGCGATGGGTGTTTCGTACCTGGGAACCATAATTGATGTGCTATGGCGGATAAAGCGTGTACCGAAACCGTTTGCCGTTTTTCTGGTCTGTTCTGCTGTTCTGGCAGTTCTACTGGGGGCTTTACCTGTATCTTTGACTTTTTGCTGGCTGGTTCTGACACTATTCAGTGGAGACTACATCGCTCGGGTGATGCGTGCCTATTTTCTCTCAAACCCTCACCCCTATCCTGATCTTATGTCATCAGGTTCTCTGTTTCTGGTGTGGGTGGCTTTTTACAATGGCGTACTGACAGAATCACTAACCCAACTCTATTTTGGTATTTTGATCGCCTGGCTGCTGATCAGGGTGTTACGCGCATTTATAGGGACCTTATACACGTTTCGAGCCCACTGGTATTGGACGAACCCCTGAATTTTTCCTGCCGGGGATTCAAAGAGTAGATTTGAAACAACTCACTCTCTTTTTTCCAGCCGTTTGACCCGCTCAACGAGGCGGTCGAGACTGTTGATCAATGCCTGAGCTTTTCTCCAGACCTTAATCGGGCGTGAGGGCATGCCTGCGACTGTTTCGCCGTCAGATGTTCTGGATGTGATCAGGGTTCTTGCAAAGAGGGTTACGTTGTTCCCGATCTTGAGATTATCGCGAATACCGGATTGTCCCCCCATCATTAAGTGGCTACCGGTTGATGTACTGCCGGCGATACCGGACTGAGCAGCAATCAGCGCATGATCGCCGATTTGTACGTTATGGGCAACATGGATAAGATTGTCCAGTTTGCATCCGTTGCCGATAACGGTTTGGTGAAACCTGGCTCGATCAATTGTGGAGCCGGCTCCGATTTCAACATTGTCTTTAATAATCACGATACCTGTTTGAGGGATTTTGAGGTTGACCCCCTCCCTTTGATAAAAACCGAATCCATCAGCCCCAACTACCGCCCCTGCATGGATTATCACCTGGTTGCCAACCTGGCAGTTTTCTCGAATGGTAACGTTTGGATATATAAGGGTATCGCTGCCAATTGTGGTTCCTGGCATGATAACAGCCCCTGCTCGAATCACGGTCTGATCCCCAATGGTGACATTGTCGTAGATAACGGCTCTGGCATCGATGGTGACATTCTTGCCAATGATGACATTTTTCCCGACTGAAGCGTCCGGATGAATGCTGCCACTTCGCTCGGGAGGATGATACAGTAGAGAGGTAGCTTTGATATGATGTTGCAGCGGATCATCTGACAGGATCAAATTAAGTGTTGGGTGACTGGTTGCTTCAGGAACAATAATGGCGCCACCCGCCTCAGTAGAAATTTGAGAAATGTTTTTCTGACGCGAATCAAAAACACCTGTAGGTGTGGGCAGGTTGCTTAATTCAGCCGGGTTATTGATAAAAGCAACTCCCCCGTCGTCAAGACTTTCGATTGCGCAGATGTGATCTAACGGGGCGTCTGCGTTTCCGCTATAAGCCAGTTCCAGCTTGTCCGCAAGTGTTTTCAAGGTATATGGCATTCAGTTTTCCGTTTCAAAAAGTTGTGTATCAATTGGTATCTAGGGGCAGGAATATGATTTCCTGGAAAAAATGGTTCACGGCTCAGCCTATCGTTTTATCGTTATATTCCAGTGAATACTGCCTAAAAAGGTTGATTTTAATGATTGAATTCTGTAGAGAACAGTGTGATGCGATACTGATTACAGCTCTTAATTGCAGGGCAGAATCAATGAAACAGCGCTATTCCATCTATTGATCGTTAATTTTTGAGTTTAGTTATTGAAACAAAATATTGTATTTTAACTAACTGAATATATAAGAAAAAATTGACTTATCCCCCGGCGCAACGCATATATCTTTTGATCATCTGCTTCATTTTTGATAGCATCTTTTAAATATTTGTTGTAGGAGAAAACAAAAAAGTGTATCGCTTATAGATAGTAACCAATTATTCAACTGTTTTAACAACTTATTTATCCAGAAAACTCTTTTCCTTGAAGCAAGCATGAGATTACCGGATATTTGCCGTACCAGTGGCAAAACACGCTTGAAATACCTGTCTCTTGTTGGTTATATGGCCAGGATCGACGGGCAACTGGACGAAGAAGAAATTTCACTGTTAAAAAAGATGTCGAATCGCTTTCAAATGAATAAAAAGCAGGAGGCGATAATTTTTTCAGAGCAGACATTTTCAGAGAAAGACATCGAAGAACTATTCATCGAACTCAAAGAGAAACACCTGCAATACAGCTTTATACTGGATTTGATTGCCATGGCGATTGCAGACGGCATTATTCTGGAACCTGAAAGATTGATGCTGGCACAGATTTCCGGTTTGATTGGCCTGCCGCCTGAACAATTTCACAATCTGGTTAACTTC
This sequence comes from bacterium, assembly GCA_029940215.1. Lineage (GTDB taxonomy): Bacteria > SAR324 > SAR324 > XYD2-FULL-50-16 > XYD2-FULL-50-16 > JAHJRI01. The sequence goes on from JAOZRE010000195.1 coordinate 7,385, forward strand.
TCCCAGGCTACTTCCAACTTGGATGAAAGCGCCAACAACGACCCCATGTATCAGTATGTTATTGATATGTTCTTTCAATGGGCGCGAAAAGGTGATGTTAAGCTATTCAAACAGACTACATTTGCCATTAATGACAAAGTCGATGCTTACCTGAAGGAAGACCTGTAACAGTGTATCGTTTAATAGTGATACAAACAAAATTGAGAGCAACTTCAACTATTCATCCACTCTCATATCCGTAAAGAGACTGAAGAAAGATCAATATTCAAGTATTCGGAGCTGACAAGCACAAATGCTGAATGTTTATTTGGATCTAAAAAACAGACATTTAACGCAGATAGAATCCTAAATGGTATCAATATTTAAAAGAAAGGTGCTGGATGGTGTTTACTGGGTAGAGGTTCCCGCCGCCGACTTGAGAATTCTGTGTGGTTGTCCCGCTGACAGTATTAAACACGTTACCGTTAAAGGACTGCTGCGAAAAGTCAAGGAAAATGGCTTTGAATATGAAACAGGGCCAAATGCCATACTGTTGTCCGACGACTTGATACAGAATGGAAGTCTGTCTAATGTGTCCGAATTTATTGCGTATCATATGTTCTATACCCAGGGAACGATTATCCCTTCCCATCCGAACTACAATAAACCCAGCCCACAGATGATCGGCAAAAAAGATCAAGTCGATGCGCAAATGGAGTACATCTATCGTGGGAATTACGGATTGACCACTGAGAAGGAGTTCCACGCCTGTGGAGAAAAATCTGCTTTTGCCCGTGAGAATCTGGCCATGAAGCTCTGTTTCTCGTTCGGTAGTTTTCTGCATACCCGGGATTTATTAGATTCGGTTTACCTGGAGAGAAAAACGGTTGCACTTCGAAATGGTGTTACCGTCAGGCGGGTTAAACATAACGTTTTCAAATTTTCCTATGAAGGCAAGTCGACGCAGGTTGATCTGAACCTCAGAAAATACCGTCACTACCAACCCTCTTTCAAACTACCCAGGATAAGCATTCCAGAGGCCTATTTCTCGGTTATTCATACTGGAGAAGGTGATGGGTGGAATCCCCTGAAACCGAGCCTCAGCAGCGTTGTCCAATTTGACGGGCGTTTTTTCCTGATAGATGCAGGGCCGTATATTACGAAGATCCTGAAGTCAGTTGGAATCAAGCCGAATCAGCTGTCCGGTATATTCATCACTCAG
>JAOZRE010000583.1 GCA_029940215.1 bacterium
CTGTTTGATGAGGTTAGAAACCGCCCTTTCTGGGAAATATTGAATCTACCGGAGGAGCAGGATGATGTCAGGCAAGGTGTTGAAAGGGTTTTGAAAGAAAGAACGACTACAAGGAAGACCAATTTCTGGCTCACAAAAAATGGTGACAGGCGGTTGATCGAATGGCGTAATTCTCCCCTGACGAAACCTGACGGTAGTATCAGCTTTGTCCTGTCCACCGGACTGGATGTGACCGAGAGCAAAAAAACACAGGAATTGATCATCCAGACGGAAAAAATGCTGTCCGTTGGCGGTCTGGCGGCTGGAATGGCTCATGAACTGAATAATCCGCTAGGTGCCATCCTGATGGGAAGCCAGAACATCGTGCGGCGGTTGTCTCCTGAGCCGGAAAAGAACCAGAAAATAGCCGGGAAACACGGTATCGATCTGAATGGTCTGCAGCACTATCTGGAGGAACAGAAGATACTAAGTGCTTTCGACGGTATCAAAGATGCTGGTATGCGGGCGGCCGGTATTATATCCAACATGCTGCAGTTCAGTCGGTCCAGCAGTTCTCAATTCAATCCGGTTGAATTGACCGGGCTTGTGATGAGTGCATTGGAACTTGCTGGGAATGATTTCAACCTGAAGAAACAGTTGGACTTTAAGCAGGTCGATATTGTCAGGGAGTTTGAGGATGAACTGCTTGAGGTAAACTGTACCGAAACCGAAATCAAGCAGGTGATCCTCAACCTGATCATTAACGCCTTCCAGGCCATGACGGAGGAAAACAGCGATAAGCCCAAACAGCTCATCCTGCGAATACGCCAGGAAAATGGTTTTGCCCACATTGAGATCGAAGATAACGGCCCGGGCATGGATGAATCGATTCGTAAACGCATATTCGAACCCTTCTTCACAACCAAGTCGGTTGGATACGGTACGGGGCTTGGATTGTCTGTTGCCTATACCATTATCACCAATAATCATAAGGGCAGCATCGAGGTTGATTCAACGCTCGGAAAAGGGACCCGATTTACCATCCGCCTGCCCATTGAAAATGGAACCTGAGAACGACATCAGGTCCAATTGATCCCCACCATCCAGCAGTCGTCTGACACCTGTGGAAAAATCCGCCCAATCAGGATGACGCTGTTCAGATCATTGACAAGGTTATAAAATCAGTCAAAACTGAAAGCGAGTATTACCGTAAATGTGTTGTTTGAGATTGCAGTTTCAGGTATCGGGAAGCCTTGGACTGCGGCGTTTTTATATCAACAGGTGAGCCTTGGTTCTCGCCGTCTAAAAAGGGATTTTAAAATGGATATTAACGATATTAAGACTGTTTGTGTTGTTGGTGCCGGCAACATGGGACATCAGATTGCAACCCTGTGCGCTATCCATGGTTTCAAGACTGTTTGTACAGATATCAGTGATGAGCAGTTGCAAAAAGCGGAAGCTTTTGTGGATAAATACCTGCCGGGTCGTGTGGAAAAGGAAAAACTGACGGCTGAACAGGCCAAACAAGCACGTGAGAATATCAGTTTTACAAACAGCCTGGAAGAAGCCTGTAAGGAAGCTGATTATGTCATTGAAGCAGCTGTTGAGGTGCTGGACATCAAGCGCAAGGTTTTCGCCGATATGGATAAATTTGCACCCCCCCATGCCATACTGGCAACCAACAGCTCGTTTATTGTCAGTTCAAAGATTGCTGATGCTACCAACAGGCCGGACAAAGTAATCAACCTGCACTTTTTTAACCCGGCTCTCGTGATGAAGCTGGTGGAAGTTGTTCAGGGACCGCATGTCTCCGATGAAACACGACAGATCTCCATGGACCTGTGCACGAAAATCAGCAAGGTGCCGGTACATCTGAAGAAAGAGGTAGACGGATTTCTGCTGAATCGTATCTTTGCCGTTATTGGAAAAGAAGCCAACTGGCTGCTGGAGATGGGTGTTGCATCTTTTGAGGATATCGACAATGCCTGCGTCTTTGGTGCCGGACACCCCATGGGACCGTTTAGGCTGAATGACCTGACTGGGCTAGACCTGTCCTATACCATTGGCATGGAAAACTTCAGGAATACAGGGGATCGGGCTGATCTGCCTGGTCCGAGTCTGGTTGAACACTATCTGAAAGGTGAATTCGGACAGAAAACCGGTAAGGGCTGGTACGACTATACAAAGAAGTAAAATAGTATAGATCCTTCAGCAGAAGAATTTGTAAGAAGTGAGGCAGGGCAATCGTGGAAACTCGGTTGCCCTTTTTTATTTCTGTTTTAAAACCCCGTCCTTTGGGCGGGGTCAGAGACATTCG
>JAOZRE010000584.1:0-2053 GCA_029940215.1 bacterium
ACAATCGTCACGTTGTTCCAGCCGAGGTCATCGGCCAAAATCAGGACGATATTCGGACGGCTGTCATCATCGCGATTTACACTGGGGGCAGCTTGTTTCCAGGTCACTTCCCGGTGGGGTCCAATATCAAATTGACGTTTGGCCGCTATACCAACGAATTCCAGAAAAATCTGCTCGCGAAAGATATATCCCGCGCCCGCAAGAATGATAACAACACCCAGTATCCTGACGATCCATTTCATGGTTTCTCTCTTTTTAAGGGTCGGCTCAAAAATTAGTTCACATTCTGTTTGCAAAATGTCCGGCTCTTGGGACTTTTGCGAACAGATTATGTGATATTATCTTTGAACTATCCCATTGCTGTACAAACAGATTGATGCAGCCCACCTGAATGGTTTTTTTTGAATACCCAAATGAGCCGCTCTGATTCCAGTTGAACAGGATTTCAGAATCAGCCCTGATCAAACATCCCCATAAAATCCTTGAACTCCCCTATTCCACCTTTTGTGACCTTCACATCGCGGGTGATGAGCGCCTTTATGAAACCAAGTTCTTTCATGATGATTTTTGCCCAGGTTTCACGGGTCATTGTCACTTCAATATCAACCCCTTTTTGGGGGTAGGTGTCTTTATAAATCACAACGCCGCGACGAACATGAAGAGACACTTTTTTCCCGGCGTCTTTAAAATTGACACCAAGGGTTTTTTCAATATCTTTGCTTTTTTCAGGATCAATTCTGACTTTCATGGATTTTAGAAAGAACTCAGGCATTTCCATGATTTTTGCTTTTGTCAAAAAACTTCCGGGAGGTTTTGAAAGGTCGATCTTTCCTTCAAGAACTCTCGCCTGGGTGATATACCAGTTTCTTGAGTTTGAAGCGACGGAAAGCTGGCCGAGGCGTCTCAGTGCATTTGCCTTTTGCAGTTTTGCATCTTTGTCCTCCTGATCAAGATACAGCAGGTAGGTTGCCAGTTTTGCAGCCCAATTATACTCTTTGTTTTCAAAAGCCTGTTTGGCGTTTTTAAGCACGATGTCTCTTCCCCCAAATCCTTCAACTATCTTCTGGCTTTCAATCAGGGGTGAAATTTTATCAATATTGATACTGTCCCCGTCAAACCAGCCGACAAGACCGTTGTAGATCTGACGGACGACAGCCGTTTCCGTCACATAGATCTGCTGAAGGAACGGATCTTCTTTCAGGTGCCCGGGAAGTTTCACAAACTCAACCAGTTCATCGGGTGAGAGGTTCCTGTTCATTCCCCTGATTGTCTGATCGTAAAGGTACTGCATGGCATCACGATAGTTTATCAGTCTTTGCTGTACGGCTTTTTTCCCGGATGTGGGATCACCATGGACGATCACCAGATATTCAGGGTTCAGATCAATCATCAGATCTATTCCTTCTATCCAGGTTTTTGGATCACGAAACGACTGCCCTCTTAGAGAATACAGGTTTGGAAAAATCGGTAGACTATGGTTGTTGTAAACCATGTCAAAATCGGGAAAATAAACAATCAGTGAATCGTCGGTATCAGAACGGTACTCAGTAAAAAACTGCATACGGATGCCGTCGATCTCAATTTTTTCTCCTTCTGAGACGGTTCGGTTAGGTGCTACGTAGCCGCTTTCTGTGGCTATCAGATCGATTGCCCCAAAAGGAGCTGCGTCAGGCCCCTCTTTCGGGAGATACATCGCAAGCTGAAAAGCCGCCCGTCTCAACGTCGTTGGTGCCAGCAGACCAATAGCATTGGTTTTATTGAAATCAAGCTTTTTGTGGCCTATTATCTCGATTTTTTTCCCTTCTGGAAGAAAAACACTTGTGCCGCTGGAATAGTGCCAATGGCTGTATACAATGGTGCTTATCGGCTTATCAGAGATTTTTCTGATCTCTTTTAATCTCTGCAATCCCTCTTCTACGTTATCCCCGGTGTCAAATACGATCAGGCTCTCTTTGCCTTCTACCACAATGCAGTTTGAAATTCCCAATCCTTGAATGACAAATACACCATCCCTGACTTTTGTAATCTTGCTTCCCTGGTCCGAAAACGCTTT
>JAOZRE010000584.1:2063-2295 GCA_029940215.1 bacterium
AACGCTTTTGTCCCGACCGCAATCGCATCCTTGTGTGCAACTATTCCTCTCGGTCCCGTTATGATTACATCTTCGTCCGGTGCTGAGGAAATATCGGAATCCGGCTGATCACAGGAACTGACAAAAACTATGCTTAAAAGCATGCTGATTATTACCAGCAGATGCCTGTGTGATTTGAGTAATGAAGTCGTTTTCATTGACTGTCTCCTTTGTCGGTTGAGTTGAAAAAGCT
>JAOZRE010000585.1 GCA_029940215.1 bacterium
TCTGCTGCAGGTTCGACAGGGTGTCGATCTCCAGCGCGAACATGGGACAGGCCTCAACGCAAATCGGTTGTTTGCCTTCTTCCAGGCGATCCACGCAGAAATCACATTTCTGCATCTTGGCATTGGTTGCCAGACCAAACTGGGGAGACTTACTGCGGCAGGCGGTCAAACAGGGCGTTTTTTCGCACCCCTCTTTGCCAAGACACTTATCAGGGTCTACGATGACAATTCCATCCGTTGCCCGCTTAGATATGGCATCAGCCGGACAGACGGCCATACATGATGGATCTTCGCAGTGATAACAAGGTACCGCAATGAACGCCAGAAACAAGTGGGGAAATACCCCCTTTTCGATGGTGTTAATCTGCATCCAGTTAATGGTGGCTTCCTGGTGATCGTGCCAGTCTTTGCAGGCAACGGCACAGGTGTGGCAGCCGATGCAACGGGTCTGGTTAAGGTAGAATCCCAGTTGTGTCATTTTTTCCTCCCTGCACCTTCCGGTGTCGGCTCAATCTGGACCAGGGCACTGTTCATGGGATACGCACCGCCTGGAGACGGTTCGTCCCGGGTCAGGACATTTGCGCATCCGCCCAGATCGACCCCCTCCTCATCCGGGTCGTACCAGACCCCCTGTTTGATATCCACGACCCCGGGCATGATGCGCTCGGTTACCTTTGCAGGGATACGGACTCTGCCCCGATCATTGAATATGTCCACTGAGCTCTGGTCGACAATGCCCCGCTTCGTGGCATCCAGGCTATTCAGCCAGACCGCATGCGGCTCAATGTCATGGCACCAGGGAACGTTGTGCCACGTGGAGTGGGCCCGCTTTTTGTCATGGGAGGTAATCAGCTGCAGCGGATACTGTTTAGCGAGAGGCGCGTCATGACTCTCTTCGTGGGGCATATACTTGGGAATGGGCGGAACATTGGGGTCATTCATTTCAGCCAGATGCTCACAGTATATCTCTATCTTTCCGGACAGGGTTGGAAATTCGTTGTTTTCCGGATCCTTAATCTGCTCCTTGAAGGAGACAATGGGTTCCTTTAGTTTAATCTTGACCACTCCGTCCTGCTTCATGGTCTGGTAGTCAGGGATGTCGTCTCTGCTGGCGGCAATTCCCTGCAGGATATCGTCCTCTGAAAACTGGAACATCCCTACATCAATCCCCAACTTCGTGGAAAGCGCTCGGCAGATATCCAGGTCTGACTTCGACTCATGCAGCGAGTTCACCGCCTGATTCAGGTAGATGTAATAAGGTGATCCCAGCCAGGGAGGCGCAATGTCATTACGCTCCATAAAGGTATTGACCGGCAGAACGATGTCCGCAAATTTAGCAGTCGGTGTCATGAACTGCTCATGCACCACCATGAAATCCAGCGCTTTCAACGCTTCCGCTCCCCTGCGGGTGTTGGGATGCTGATTCAAGCAGTTGCTGGCAACAACATAAGCCATCTTGATATCTGCCGGATATCCCCCTGCTTTTCCCCTTAGAATGGCGTCAAAGACCTTTGCGTTGTGAATGCGGGCACCATTGGGATTGGTGCCGCCATAAAGTTTGTGCAGGGAATATTTTCTGTGTGGTGCACCATCCTCAACCGGATTGCCGGTACCTTTTGGTTTCTTGTCGCCCTTGCCGGCAACGATCCGCTTATGATTTGTTTCCCGGCTGGAATAGGCTCTCATGAATCCCGCTGCATACCCGCCGTTAACGCCCACATTGCCAGTGATGGCCGTTAGCACATTGGCCGCCCGGGAATACTGCTCCCCAAAGGAGGCACGGGCCGGAGACCAGCCGGCGATCAATGCCGCCGGGTTGCTGCCTGCATATTCCCTGGCCAGCGTGGCAATTATCTCGGCAGAGACACCAGTGATGGTTTCCGCCCATTGGGGGGTTTTGTGAATACCATCCTCCTCCCCAAACAGATACGCCTTGTATTGATCGAGTCCAATCGTGTACTTGTCAATGAATGCCTGATCCTGAAGCTCCTCGTCGAGGATGACATAGGCCATGGCAATCAACATGGCGCTATCAGTACCCGGTCGAATGGGTATCCATTGATCAGCAAAGGTTGCAGCTGAATCAGAGTAGCGGGGATCGATGGCCACAATTTTAATCCCATTTTCCCTGATACGCGACATCATCAGGCTGGTTCCCGGATCCCAGACCGTCACTGCCGGGTTCCAGCCCCACATGATCACCAGTTTCGAGTTGAGCAGATCCTCCCGGGAATTTCCGGTGCGGATGGTTCCATAGGTGGCCATGGATGCATACAT
>JAOZRE010000196.1:0-1188 GCA_029940215.1 bacterium
AGTCTAAATTGATACAATGACATCTGGAGTACACTTATTTTCTGTACTATGTTTATATTATTCAATAATTATGATCATTTATCAAGTTAATATTCAACAATAGCGATCAAAGAATGAAAAAAGCTTATTCCTCATTCGCTCCCTTGTGAGCTCCGAAAGGTGCACTCTGGCCTGCATATTAAAAGCATTGATCATACCTTTTCGGGCAACATTTTTTGAATTTATGGATACGTGAAAGATCTTAATGAATCAACCTGAATTTGTCATGAACAAATGATATCCTTTGATATTGGTGGAGAAAACTGGGAAATTATCGAACAATCCGACCTGTTTTGAGTAAGTGTAAAAGCGCTTGATACTTGCTGAAACCTTGTTTCCATTGCAAATATGTAATTAAATGATCAATTATCGCGGCTTTATTGATGATCGGGTGTCAATGGAGAGTAGTTGAACCCTTTACGTCTCTGATTTTTATCCGCACCCCTGTTTATTACAATGTTGTGTAAAGAAAGGTGTCAGACAGGGGCACCCTCATGAATTGGTATGGTTAATGCTTTGAAATAATGGAGCGAGGTCCGGGGTGTCTCGGACAGCGGGAGCAGTATTCCTCTTTCAGCGACCGGTTTCATTAAGATCAGTCGGAAGACAGTGTCACCTAATTTGAATGATGCCATGATTAATATGGCGTCATCATCAGCGAACTGAATATGGTCTCATCGGATTTAAAAAGCCAAATCTCAAAGGCGATCAAACAGTCCCAGGAAATGGATAGGGTATGTCACTTGACTGTTTCGGGAGCTGGTAAATTCCGTATTGACGGGAATTATATTATCCTGATTAAGGAAGACGGCACCTACCACAGGGTTAATAAACAACACCTGGACCGAGACATGCTCAGGGTCCTTCACTAGTGTTTGGATCCGTTTACGACAGGTTCGGAATCAATTAAAAACCAGATCAAATGAGAAGATATATTCCTACAGTTTTATTACTTCTGGCGGTCAGTTTTCAAGCTTTTGCCATGGGACATGGGGATGTCAGGCAAAATATGCAGATTACTTACTATGACCAGTCGGATAGTATTGTAAAAGAGGTTCGCTACTACAGTGGTAAAAAGGCGAGCAGGTTAAAATATCTGAAGACGATCAGCCACTATGGTCCCGATGGTGATATGACGTACCTTGAAAC
>JAOZRE010000196.1:1198-8256 GCA_029940215.1 bacterium
ATCGGCTCATCAAAGCGGGCTACAGGCTTTTGCACCTTGAAACCTATTTCACCGATGATAAATCAAAGCGAACCGGGGACTTCAGACAGTCTCAGTTTTTTAATCGTGAGGGAAAGCCGGTCAGAATTGAGGCATATCACAACCAGAAAAAAATTGAGAAGGATAAAATTTTCAAATCGATATCCTATTTGAACGAGCAGGGTAAGGTCGTTCGAATCGAGAGATTCAGCACAGAGGGGAAACTCAGAAATTCACGGGTGCAGAAAACCGATGATCGACTGGGCATTGATGGCAGGGTCTATCAGAGTGTGACCTATTATGTTGCTGATCCAGACAACAGTCGACCATCATACCGAAAAATTGTCGATTTTGATGGAAGAGGGAAAAAAACCCGTCTGACCACTCATTACCTCAACCAGGAGTCCAATGAGCTGGGCTATTACAAATCCATTTTTTCCTACAATAAAGGACTAAAAAAGGAAAAAGAGGAGTGGTTCATGACGGATGTTTTTAAACGGGATAAACAGATCGAGAAAATGACGTTCTATTTTGATTCGCTCGGAATCAAGACTAAGCAGGAGGTTTTTCCAACGGAACTGGGAGCGCAGCGGTTAGGGGTGAAGAGGACGATCTTTTTTTACAGCAGAAATGGTGCCAAGACAAAAATGATCCGATTTTACACGCCTGAGACGTATGCGCAGAAAGGTTACTTTAAGGGGATAACCTCTTTTGGTACTGATGAGGTTGCTGTCAAGGAAGAGATCTATGATGAAAAAAACAAACTGGTTGAACTAATCGAGTGAGCGGGCATCCTGTTCAACTAATTTTGGGCATCAATGTCCACTTGATATGCCAGAACTCTCCCTCTGCCTTCTTGTCCAGGCAGATAATCCCACTATTTTGAAACTTAAAAACCAGATGATCGGTCTTTTTAACAATGAGCCAGGATGCCAGACGTTCCAGGTGAGGCAAGTGGCCAACGATCATCAGCTGTGATGACGGGTTCAAAGCCTTGGCTAGATCCTGCACGTCATCAAGTGGGTTTACTGGCAGAGGAGACTCCCCGACGGCTCCTACATTCAAGGCTGCTGCAAAAATCTCGGCTGTCTGCCGGGCTCGTTTTTTCCCGCTGTGTTGAATCTGACTGACGTTTACCTGATACCCCTTCGCTACTTCTGCAATTCTCTCTGTATCAGCCCGGCCCTCTTCTGAAATTCCCTTTTTTGGGTCCACCTCTTTTGAGAGGGATTGTGCGTGCTGCACCAGGTAAATAGGCATCTTGTCTCCCCCAAATCTTAGTTGACGACGTTTTGCGGTGCTCCCTTGATGAAAGCTTCCACATTTGAGACAGCTGTTTTCAGCAATCTATCTCGGGATGCGTGGGTCGCCCATGCAAAATGGGGTGTAATAAAGCAGTTCTTTGCCTTCATTAGTGGGTTGTTCGGATCAGCAGGCTCTACTGCTAGAACATCCAGTCCCGCCCCGGCAATCTGGTCGTTGTTCAATGCGTTTGCTAGATCCTGTTCAACGATCAACTGACCACGGCCGGTATTGATCAGGTAGGCGTTGTTTTTCATCTGCTGCAGTCGATCGGCATTGATAAACCCTTCTGTTGCCTTTGTCAGCGGACAGTGCAGGGATATCACATCGCATTGATCAAAAATAGCATCAAGGTCGCAGAATCCAATTCCGTCAGGTGCGGGCTGGGGGACAGTTCTCGTGTTGACCATGACATTCATGCCGAAGGCCGAAGCGATGGTAGCAACATTTTTTCCAATGCCACCAAACCCGACAATACCGAGAGTCATGCCATCCAGTTCGATGAGAGGGTAGTCCCAGTAACAGAAGTCTTTGCATTCAGCCCATTTATTTTGAACGACCGTTTGGCTGTGATGACCCACGCGGTGAGTCAGTTCAAGAATCAGGGCAAAAACCATCTGTGCGGCTGATCGTCCGGTATAGTTTCGAACATTTGTGACAATAATATCCTTTTCCTTGGCCAGTTCGGTATCCACTACATTATAACCCGTTGCCAGCACCCCGATATATTTAAGTTTCGGCAGGCTTGAAAGGGTTTCGTTGTCGATAACGGTCTTGTTCGTGAGGACGATTTCTGCATTTGTTGCTCTCTCTAGAACATCAGACGGTTTGGAGCGGTCATAGACTGTGACCTTTCCCAGTTTCTCCAAGTCAGTCCAGCTTAAATCTCCTGGATTGAGGGCGTATCCATCCAATATCACGATATTCATCATTATTCTTTTTCACTCCCTTCATCAAAAACAATTGTCATTCCGTTCAGATTGATCAGGTCTCCGGATTCAAGGATTTTGGTGGTCACGATCTGATTGTTGACTATCATCTTTGTTTCGCCAACCAGTTGATACTGGTCTTTGGCTTCATCATAGATAATGGTCGCATGGTGTTCCTCAATCTCGGGAATGCCCGCTATGGTCATGTGGGATTCAGGGGCGCTGCCGATGATCGTCTGTTCCCCGTCCAGGGTCAGAATCTGGGTGGACGGATTCCCGGGTCCCGGCTGCATCACTTCAATGGTAGGACGCGCATGCTGTTTTTCAAACTTGAGCTTGGAGATTAACCATAAAAGTAGGCAGGCGATAAAAAAGGCAATGAAAATGATAATATTGACGGTGCTGAATGGGGTTCCGAAAAGGGGACTGGAAAAGTAGGCCCGGGATGTTGATTGTTTGACGTTTTTATTCTGGTATTTGACCCTGACATATTTCTTCTCTGCCGGGTTCATGGTTGCACGGTAATTTATAACGTATTCCTTGAGTATCTGGTCCATAATCTTCATATAAATCTGCTGTAACTCTATTCGATTATGGGCATTGAACGTGACGCCTCCTGAGGAACGGGCAATCTTGATTAAATTTCGGTCCTTTTTTTCATTTTTAGGGCCGAAATTGATCACATACAATGATATCCCTTCCCTTTGAAGTTCTTCGAGCGATTTCTGGAAAGGGACATATTTCTGACCGAATTGAGGGTTGATCTCTTTACTGTGGCGGTATGCCGGATTATTGACTCCATCGGAAAGTATGATGATCGCTTTTCTCCCTTTCAGTGTCTGGAATTCGTCAACTGCCAGCGTCAGACCACCATATATTTCAGAGTAAATAGCGGTACCTGTTGGGCGCTCAATGTCCTGCAACAGTTGTTCGATATGGGCTGTACCTTTAACCGGTTCAGAAAAAAGACGGTAGTTGCTGTTATAAGCTGCCAGCCCCACTTTATCGTTTGGATTCCTGACGCTTTTCAGAAACGCCGCAATCGCTTTTTTGGCGTGGGTGATACGCCTCAGGCTGCTGTTGTTCGTCTTCTTGCCCTCCATCGTCCAATACATACTTTCCGAGTTATCGATCAGCAGGAGAAAGTTAACCCCGGTTTCATAGTTGGTGCCGACCTGGAAGCGTGTGATGCCTTTACTGTCAATGTAGTTCTTCCCGTTTGTCGATTCCAAGATACGGAAGTTGTTCTTTTCAAGATTTTCGATCGCATCTCCGCGGTTGTCAGTGACGCTTAAATATAGCTTAACCTCCTGGTTCAGCAACAGATTTACAGAGTCAATCTGAGAAATCCGAATCGCATCTGCATTTATACAGGGGGTGAAAATCAACGTGAACACCAGCCACGCAGATATCTTTTTAAAACCCATTATCCCTCCTTATTTATAGTAAAATAGAAATTTGGCAGCACCGATTTGGACAACGTCCTCAAATTTCAATGTCTGTTCAGTGACGTTTACCTCGTTGATTATGACCCGGTCCTCGGATTGTATGCTTTTGATGATCACGTCTCCTTTACCGGACTTGAGGAGCGCATGACTTTCGGCCACATTCTTATACCCGGCCAGCTGAATATCCGATTTGTCTGAAATGCCGATGTGTATGCTTTTTTGTACAAGGAGATACTCCTTGCCTTTCAGTTTGCCGTTCAACAGTTTCAATACCCCCTGTGAAAACCGCTTTTCAAAGAGGCCATAAAACAGACCTATTAGAAATCCTAGGATCAGCAGTCCTATCAGCCGGTAATAGGAGAAAGCTGGTGTAAGTAACCGTAGGTATTCAATGGCAAATCCACCCAGCAGACCCCCGACGATGCCGCCGGCCATGCCGACCTTGATTTTTGCCCAGGATCTGGCGCGGACTCCCTCAACAATACCGATAAAAAATCCCAGGAATCCCCATCCGATAGTTCTCGAAATGGGAATGCCGTATGATTGCATGGCTTTGTTGGAATGGAAAAACTGATCACTGATCAGCAGCAGTGCTCCCTGGCCGATCAGAAACCCGATGGCACCCCCAATGGCTCCTACCAGCACTCCAGTGACAATACCGGGCATGATACGCGATCTAACAGAAAGAGTGATTCCTTCGATGCTTCCCATAAACCCGCCCATGATTGCACCAAAAACCACACCCACAGTAATCGTGAAAACAAGATATGAAGGAAAAGCAGCTTGCAGTGATAAAATAAATTCAGCAACTGGCCAGGTGGCAAGGCCCGCAATAAGGCCAATAATTCCAAAGACGAGTTTCCGCATGAGGGTTGACATGATGACTCCTACTTATTTAATTGAAATATTAACCGATTGATCCTGTGAATCGATACTCAGATTGGCATGGATTTTTTTACCGGATTGAATTGTCAGTTTCTGGGTTGAAGATGTTGCATTGAAATATAAGCGACTGTTTTTTGCCGTTAAAAAATACTCTCCTGGGGAGAGTGCCACCTTCTTGTAACTGGTGGAAGGCGACGGCAGGTTTTTGTAAAGGGGAGACATCCCGCCAGAGATATAGGCATCGCTGTTATTTAATAATATATCCAGATCCGGAGATGTTGACTTGATAAACAGCTCACCCGGTAACGGGGCTAGACTCATATTGAGTTTTAAGATGTTCTGTTCCGGCTGAATGGTGACGTTGCTGAACGCCGTATAGTACCCTTCATGTTTGAACCGGAACCGAAAGCGGTTGCCGGATTTGAATTTTTCGGATTGACTTTCTGATTGAACAAAGTCCTGCCAGTTTATCCACCGCTTTTTACTGAACACAGAAATCGCATCGTTCTGCTGCGAAAGGGGGCGCCCGGACTGGCGATCAGTCAACCTGTAAACAAGCTTCACCGGCAATCTCGGAGGGGTGTCCACTGAAAAGTTGAACTGACGCGCTTCCATCATTTCATGCCGACTTTTCTGGAGAGAGCGAGGTGCCAGATAAAAGTTCTGCCGGTACTGTTCGTTCTCTATGTAAAAAAGGAGCATATAGCCGCCTGCCTTCAGGTAGACTTTATCAGACACCAGCCTCTCATAGTATGCTTTTTTATCAGTGTCTAGCTTTTGAAAATTGAACTGTACATCAGTCAACTGTTTCAGTTTCCCCTTTGATTCCGAATAGACCATAGATTTAATAAACAGTTCATCCGGTGTCTTGTTGCGTTTTCGGATTTTGATATTGACCTGAAGCGCTCCGTATTCCTGGGGAAACAGGTACTCATAATGGGTTCCTGTTTTCCAGACCCAGAATGCCGATCCCGCAGCACATATTCCAACCAGAATGAGGGCGACAATTATGGTGGTAATGCGTCCGGGGATGTCGAGTTTTATTCTCAACCGTTTACCCGGTTTGGCTTCGAGCGTCTCTCCACCTTCCAGATATCCCTTAATGGCCATATTAATGGCATCTTGAGTTGGAAACGCTTTTAATAGTTTTGAGAATTTGGCCTGTATCTGCCCAAGGTCTTGAAACCGTTTTTTGACTTTGTGGTGCATGGCTTTTTTAACCACTCTCTGGACCAACGGGCTGATCTTGGGATTGATTTTTCGAGGAGGTGTGTATTTCCCCTTTTCGATCGACACTATAATTTCCGGAGTGAATCCGCCCTGAAACGGCTTTTTGCCGACAACCATTTCATAGAACATGACGCCCATGGAATAGATATCTGTCCTCTTGTCCCTGTTTTTTGCGTTGGCAATCTGCTCCGGGGCCAGATAGGAGGGGGTCCCGATGGTCATTCCGGCCCGGGTCAGCCCGTCTGAGGTGTCTCCGTCAAGTGATGTAGACACACCGAAATCGACCAGCTTTACAACACCATCATTTGATATGAGGATATTCGCAGGCTTGATATCCCGATGGATGACATTCTGATCATGTGCATATTTCAACGCTTTACAAATCTCGCAGAAAATCAGGGAAGCTGCCTGATTTGAAAGGTATCTCTTTTTTTGGATCAGATCCTCCAGGGTGATGCCGTCGACATACTCCATCACAATGAAATAAGCATTATCCTCTTTGAAATGATCATACACCTGGACAATATGCTCATTTCGAAAGTCCATCATGATCTTGGCTTCCCGCCGAAAGCGCTCAATAATATCCTGGCTGTCGGCAGTCGTCAGCTTCTTGATGATAACCGCCCTGTCCAGTGTGGGATGTTCAGCCTTGAAAACGGCTCCCATTCCCCCCTTTCCAATCTGTGACAAGACCTTGTACTTACCGATTCTGGATGGCTGTTTGGACATGGCAATTGACAGGTATTGAGTTGGAGTATCAGATCAATTTCAGCACAACATCCGGCAGCAGGAGTTGTGCTGAAATGCTTTGAGGTCCCCGATGGTCACTCTGGAAGTTCCGGCGTGAACACAACAGGAGCGGTCAGACACTGATGCAATGCTATTCGCTGTCAACGGGAACAAGCGCCTTGTTTACATCGACAAATTCAGCTGTCATGATCACGGTCACTTCGGAAATTTTATCCTCTTGTTCTTCAGCATCCAGGTCTTCTTTACAGATGGCAATTTTGAAAATCGATGATGTACTTTTCACTGGTCCATCCGCAAATTTAATTGGTGCGTTGACAGCAATATCTGCTGCCAGACTGGCATTTTCCTTGACCAGTGAATCCGGAACGTTTTTGCGGAGCGCATTTCTTTTCTCCTGTATGGATGATGCAATTGCTTGAGATTATCCGGGGTGAAAAAACAAGTGAGGATACAATAAACAATTTGCTGCTCTTTGCTTCCTCCATTAGAAAACGCC
>JAOZRE010000196.1:8266-8473 GCA_029940215.1 bacterium
CTTTCCGAAACCCCTCTACCAGAGGACCGACCAGGATAAGAGAGCCTGAATAGGTCAGTGCTACGGCTCCTTTTTCATCGTCTGCCGCCAGGCTTTCAACTTCGACCATACCACTCTCGGCGATCTGGTCCTCGAATATTTTTTTCTTGTCAACCCAGCCTTGGGCGATTTTTTCGAATGACTCTTCGTCTTCCGACAATCCGGCTT
>JAOZRE010000197.1 GCA_029940215.1 bacterium
CTTAATTTTCTGCTTTCTGAACAGGTTCAGCAGCTTTGCCAGCAGAACGCCGGATGCGGTGCTGATCATGAAAGCAAAGAGCCCGAAAACAAATATGAAGATCGCTTCCTTCCGGAGGAAGTTCTCGGCACTCATGGTGGCACCGACTGACAACCCCAGAAATATGGTCACAATATTCATCAATTCGTTTTGTGATGCAGATGTCAGGCGTTCGACCACTTTTGATTCACGAAAAAGATTCCCCAGCATGAACATCGAAATCAGGGGAGCGGATGCCGGAATCAGCAGAATGATCAGGAAAGTCGCCATGATAGGGAAAACCAGTTTTTCCAGCCGGGTCACTTTCCGGGACTTCTTCATTTTGATCAACCGCTCATTTTTGGTCGTCAGCAGTTTCATGATCGGTGGCTGAATAATCGGCACCATCGCCATATAAGAGTAGGCCGCAACAGCACAAACGCCCAGCAGGTGCGGCGCCAGCTTTGCTGCCAGAAAAATTGTGGTCGGCCCATCGGCGCCACCGATAATACCGATTGTTGCCGCTTCATTGATCCCGAATCCAAGACCGTAGGCTGTGAAAAACGTTATATAAACACCAACCTGGGCTCCTGCCCCCAGAAATATCAATACCGGATTGGCCAGTAGCGGCGCAAAATCAGTCATAGCACCCAATCCCAAAAATATAAGGGGAGGAATTATCTCCCACTGGATGCCATAGTGATAGAAACGCCAGATTAGACCTTCGCCTTCCTGCATCAGACCTGCCAGGGGTAAATTCGCGACAATGATACCGAAACCAATTGGGAGTAACAGGAGCGGTTCGTACTTTTTAGTTATCGCGAGAAATATCAACACCAATCCGATCAGCCACATCACAATGATGCCCGGAGTGAGATGAAGATAGCCGGAGTTTTGAAATATGGTAAAAATATCCAGGTTCATTTTTTCTCTTCCTCCGTTGGCAGTCGTTTTGTTACCTGGGCAGAAACAAGGATGCCGAGATACAGCAGCGCCATGCCGACAAACACACCCCCAATTCCGGAAATAAATATCGTCAATGCCTGATCCACTTTAGACTCCTGATAGTTGAGCCGGAATACCCCCGGCGGAACGCTGCCACAGCTCACAACGACAGCTCATATCCAACACACTTGATATTTAACGATTCGCCTTGCGGTATCCCAGTTTATCACCGGCAATAATCGTTTTACAGATATTGGATGAGCCCTCAACAATAATGTAACTGGGTATGTCCCGGTAAAAACGTGCCAAAGGGTATTCGTCGGAATACCCGTAAGCACCCATAATCCGCATGGCAAAATTCGCGCACTTCATAGCCGCTTCCCCTGCAAACAGTTTCGCCTGAGCAACTTCATAGCCGTTTTTCAAATTCCCCTGATCCTTCTGCCATGCAGCCCGGTAGACTAGAAATCTCGCGGCTTCAATGTCTGTCACCATTTGTGCGATCATGTCCTGATTCATTTGAAATTTACCAATTAGTTGTCCAAACTGAACCCGCTCGTTACAGTAACTGGTGGCAATGTCCAGACAGGCCTGGGCAACACCAACCCCACCAGCTGCAGCCGAAAGACGGGTCTGGTTCAGGGAGCTGAAGACAATCTTTGCACCATCGCCCGGCTCACCCAGGATATTCTCCTTGGGCACCTTAACATTATTCAGAAACAGTTCACCGGTGGGAGAGGAGAAGGATCCCATCTTGCCCAGGTCGGTGGTGGAAATGCCTTCAAAGTTTTTCAATTCAAGAATAAACGCCGACAGACCCTTGCCTCTTTTGGATTTATCAGTATAGGCGTAGCAGATCACTACATCTGCCTGGTTGGCATTGGAAATCCAGGTCTTGGATCCGTTCAACAGCCAGTGATCCCCTTTGTCTTCT
Organism: bacterium; assembly: GCA_029940215.1. Classification (GTDB taxonomy): domain Bacteria; phylum SAR324; class SAR324; order XYD2-FULL-50-16; family XYD2-FULL-50-16; genus JAHJRI01. The sequence goes on from JAOZRE010000197.1 coordinate 1,898, forward strand.
GCTTCTGTTTCGATGGCCATTACATCCGATCCCGCGTTGGGTTCAGTGATAGCAAAAGCACCCAGGTATTCAGCACTACATAGCTTCGGGATATACTTTTTCTTAGCCTCTTCTGTTCCATACCGATAAATCGGAAACGCTGTCCCCAGATCGAGCATGTTATATTGAACCCGCAAAGAGCTTGAGACCTTTGCTATTTCCTCTGTTATGATCACAGACCCCATAAAACCCAACTCTTCACCACCATACTCCTCAGGAATCGCTGCGCCAAAAAAGCCCAATTCACCCATCGGTTTCAACACCTCTTCATGAGGCAGGTAATGATTCCGGTCCCACTCATCAACATTCGGTGCGATTTTTTTCTCAGCAAATTCCTTTACTGCCTTCTGCAACATCTGATGTTCTTTCGATAATCCAAAATCCATTGTTTTTCTCCAATAGTTATTCGTTTATTTCCTGCTTTCCGGGTGACACACCTAATTTTATGGAAAGTTATGATCGGTGTGCAATTGAACGGATTGGGAACGATTAAGTGTCACCAGGAGGTGACACCAGTGACCGCCCTCGGAGGCAGTCAAGGATGACTGCCGAGAATGAGTTCGATTGCATACTGATCATGACCATTAGCTAAATATAACCTTATACTTTTTCAAACACACCGGCGATTCCCAGGCCGCCACCACCACAAATACATTCCAGTCCATAGCGGGCACCTGAACGCTGCATTTCATAAAGCATTGTCACCAACACCCTTGTACCAGTACAGGCAATAGGGTGTCCCAGCGATATGCCCGAACCATTGACATTGATCTTCCCGTATTCCTCCGGTCCGATTCCCATCTCTTTCAGATCGGCAAGAACCTGAGCGGCAAAGGCTTCCTGGATCTCTATCAGGTCCATCTGCTTGAGATCCAGTCCGGCAGCTTTCAGTGCCTTCTCTGCAGCTGCCGGTACCGTTTCATAAGCCCTTTCAGGACTTGCACCTGCTGCCGACACGGAGCGGATAATCGCCAGGGGTTTGATATTTAGCTCTGCAGCCTTTGCAGCAGACATGATCACCACGGCCGCCGCCCCGTCGTTTTCTGTTGACGAATTCCCTGCCGTACAAACGCCATCCATCACCGGCTTGAGCTTTTCAAGTCGCTCCAATGAGGTATCCACCCTGGGGTTCTCATCTTTGTCAATAATCTCAGACTTACCCTTTGGCAGGGGGACCTCAATCGGTATAATCTCATCTTTAAACTTCCCGGCCTCAATCGCAGCACAGGCCTTCTGGTGACTCTCGAGAGCCCACTGGTCACATTCTTCTCGTGAAATATTCTCTACCCGGGCACCTGTTTCAGCCCAGGCCATCATGGAGGGTAGAACGCCGTATCGTTCCTCAGGTTGAGACATAACCCGCGCCCGTTGAATCCGGTCGTAAAAGGGCAGTCCCCAGATAGAGAGATCACCATGCCCTCTCGGCATTCCCTTCTGTCCGCCAATGCCCCACTTCATGCTGCCCGGCAGATAGAATTCAGCGTTACTCATGCTTTCCACACCACCGGCTACAATGATCTCGGCCTGCCCGGACTGGATCAGAGAGGACGCAAGCCTGACCGACTCGAGACCGGAGCAGCAGCGACGATCCACGGTCAAGCCGGGAACCGCTTCCGGCCATCCTGCTTTCAACAGGGCCATCCTGGCGATATTAACAGACTCACCGTTCTGATAAGACTGACCCAGAATCACCTCATCAACCTGCGATGACTCCAGACCAACCCGCCTTATGGATTCCGTCAACACCTTTTCAGCCAGATCATACGCCTCTACCGTCTTTAACCCTCCCATATACCGACCTACGGGCGTTCGTACACCACTGACAATTACCACTTCCATTATATTCTCCTCTCAGCTCTTTAAAATGCATTGTCTGGAATATCCAGGATCTCTCTTCCATGACGCAGACAGGTCTCCATGTTCACCAATGTTTGAGGTAGAACTGTATCGACATAGTAGCTCGCCTGCAAGATTTTTCCTTCAAAGTAATCCTTCCTGGACCCTTTTGCTTTTTCCATCTGTTTCTCTGCAATTACCGCCAGATCCAGCAACAGCCAGGCTACAACCACCTCGCCGATACTCATCAGGGCTGGATAGGTGTACGAGGCCCACTGTAACACATCTTTTGCCTGCCGCTCCTTGAGCTCCAGAGCAATGTCACTGACTCGTTCCATCACGCCGAACAGGGCACGGACTTTATCCCCAAAACGCGGATGTTCCTTGTGTTGTTGGCAGAATTTGGAAACCTCTTCCCGGAAAAATCGGAACGGCTTTCCATCGTTCATTTTCATCTTACGCCCCATCAGATCGATGGACTGAATACCGTTGGTTCCTTCATACAGAGACAGGATTTTCACGTCTCGGAGATATTGTTCGATGGGGTAGTCAGCACAGAATCCGTAACCGCCCAGGCACTGCATGGCTGTTTCACAGACTCTGAACCCGATATCAGAGCAAAACGCCTTAACGATGGGGGTGAAAAACTCCACCAGATTGATGTAACGGTCTTTCTCTTCACCATCCGGAAGTTCCTCGGCCAGATCAGCCCAAAAAGCGGCTGTATAGATCATGGATCGCATGCCATCCACATTTGCCTTCATCCAGAGAAGCATGCGTCTGACATCCGGGTGGTCAATAATAGGGACATTCCCTTTTTTCCGGCCGGCCAGATCCCGACCCTGGAGCCTGTCTCTGGTGTATTCCAGAGCGTTCTGGTAGGCAGTACTGGCCAGGGCCATACCTGACACCCCGGTATTGATCCGAGCCTGGTTCATCATCTGAAACATATGGGCTAGCCCCATATTTTCCTCTCCACACAGGTACCCGATACACCCATCGCTACTGCCAAAATTGAGGACTGCCGTAGGCGATGCGTGCAGCCCCATCTTCTCCTCAATACTTCCACAGATCACATCATTGGCTTCGCCAATCGTTCCATCAGAATTGACACGCATCTTCGGGACAACAAAGAGTGAGATTCCCTTCACACCTTCCGGGGCCCCCTCAATTCGCGCTAGAACCAGGTGGATAATGTTATCCGTCAGGTCATGATCACCCCATGAAATAAACATTTTCGTTCCCTTGATGTTGAAATGGTCCCCTTCTCGATAGGCCATGGTTTCAACATTCGCCAGGAAAGATCCCGCATCAGGCTCTGTCAGGCACATGGTGCCGGCCCATTGACCGGCATACATTTTTTCACAGAATAGCTCCTTCAACTCATCAGTGGCAAAACTCTCTATCAGATGAGCAGCACCATGGGTCAGGCTCGGCGCCATGTTGAAAGACTGGCAAGCGCCATACATTATATCATTGATGATGATTCTCATCATGTTGGGAAACCCCTGCCCACCGTATTTAGGACTACGTGCAGCGGCTGTCCAACCATCCTCTCCATATTGCTGAAACGCTTTCTTAAATGCCTTCGGACAGACCACCTGTCCATTCTCAAGTTTTACCCCTTCTCTCTCACCAATCTCGTTTAGGGGATCTACAACCCCTTTCGCAAAAGCGATCGCTTCATTTACAAGCATATCAAGGGTTTTTTCATCCAGATCATTGTACCGGTCAAAAGAACACAAACTACCATAGTTCAGCTGATCTTTCAGTATGAAGAGAATATCTTTTTGATTGATTTTAAAGTTTCCCATAATCTCACCGTTTATAAGTCGTTTAACATCAGACCTTCCCAAGCCCTATGGACCGGAAAACCTGTTATGGGGTACCCTGTTGCAAAGACCTGACCGGATTCGGAAATATTCCACTTTCTCTTTGAATACAAAAGCTTATAGAGTTGTTGATGAAGGATCATTCTTTCATGGCATGTTAAAAGTGTATAGTATTTTATACACACCATAGCGACTGATCAAGAGAATCGATGGAAATCCCGTTTCCGGGGTGAGGTAGGAGGCGAGCAGGCATTGACGGGGCGGCCTTTGATATGATTTGTCATCCATCAACCGCCGGGAAAGAATAAAATATTCTACATGTATATTTTTCTATACACCAAAGTGCAACTATAACATCCCTTTTTCCCGCTTTTTCTCGACCAGATTTTTCAGGTAAGCTTTATCGAAGACCTGGGATGTAAAACCGGCGCCCGGTACAAGTGCCGCCCACCGATAGATCAATTCGGGATCAATCTGGTTCCCTGCCATCAAAGGAGGTTCCTGGCAGACGGCATCCAATTCTGTGACAATCCCGGCGGCAACTTTCGTATAGAGATGCTGGATAACCGCTTCATCCGACGGGTTTTCAGCCTTGGCTTCCTTGTACCAGGCCATGGCATTGTATTGAAACGAACGTGTTCTCGGAAAAAATGAGAGCATCAGGTTCCAGTCATCTCCCGAACTGCCTTGATCCCCGGAAGAGCGGAAATCGGACCTGAAAATAACCGAAGGGATATCCATGAATTTAGCGAAAATGAACTCCGCGACAGTTCCTGAATCCAGTTCGTTACCATCGAAGTTGAACAGTGCCAGATCCGATTCGAGAATCTCTTTGTAGTTACGGTTTCGGATGCTTTCCGGGTCAATATCCTCGCCCAGATCCTGCGGAAGACCACAACGATATCGACCCTCTGATACCTTCTGGAGGTAAGTATTCAAAATGGTATTACCAATCAGGTCTTTATGATCAAACAGGTCCCCTGCAAAATAGACATCCAGTATTTCCGTCATCATTCCCCCTTTTATTCGACCTCAATTCTATATAAAATTAAGCCTCCCAGCCACTAGCGGCGGGGTATCACTTGTCATTCCGGCGAAAGTCGGAATCCAGGGATATGCTTGACTGGATCCCGGATCAAGTCCGGGATGACGGGACGCCGCAAGCTGCAAGGTATTATACCCATGGTTAGACAATACCGTGCTTCTTCATTTTCTGATACAGACCGGTGCGGTGAATGCCCAGCATTTTGGCCGCGGCAGCCCGGTTATTCCCTGTGAGTTCCAGGGCTCCTGCAATCGCCTGTTTTTCCGCCTCAGCCATGATATCCTTCAACATCGACAATGGTTGTGAACAATCATAAGCAGCTTCGGCTGTTTCTCTGACTACGGGGGGCAGATCATTCAGGGTAATCAGGTCACCCCGCGAAACGATCAGTGCTCTTTCGGCAATATTCCGCAATTCCCGCATATTCCCCGGCCATGCATAATGTTGCAGCAGAGCCATGGCATCGGGTGCGACCGGTTTGACCGGTTTCTTTAGGTCACAACTCAGATCCGTCAGAAATTCATTGAAAAACAGCGGAATGTCCTCTTTGATAGAGCGCAACGGCGGCAGGGCAATATTCATGACGTTGATGCGGTAGTAAAGGTCCAGCCGGAATTCTCCACTACTGATCATCTTTTCAACATTTCGATTAGAGGCACAGATGAATCGAAAGTCAATCTCACGAGGATTTCGACCACCCACCCGTTCTACCTCCTTTTCCTGTAGTATCCGCAGTAGCTTGACCTGCATACCCAATGGCATGTCACCAATTTCATCGAAAAAGATGGTACCTTTGTCCGCCAGTTCGAATTTCCCGGGTTTGCCCTTTTTATCCGCACCGGTAAAGGCACCGGCTTCGTATCCAAACAGCTCCGATTCTATCAGCTCTCCGGGAATGGAGGCGCTGTTAACCCGGATAAAGTTCTGATCCGATCTTCTCCCTGCCTGGTGAATGGCGTGCGCAAACAGTTCCTTCCCGGTTCCGGATTCACCACTGATAATAACAGCCGAATCAGTTCTGGCGGCCTGTAAGGCCATCGCCTTCGCCTTCTGTATGGCATCCGATTGACCGATGATGTTATCGAAACTATAACGACTGCCAAAGGATTGGTAGAGTTCTTTTTTGTAGTAGTCCAGGTTACTTTCGAGGGTTTCGATCCGGTTGTAGAGCTCTTTGATCTTTTCGGGATGGGCAAACATCACCTTGCCGGCAGCTCCGATGATCTCCCCTTCGTGAAAAATGGGAATCCGGGCGATAATACGATCCCTGCCTCTCATCGTCATCACACGCCCGATCTCCGCTTTCCCGGATTTCAGGGTTTCCAACAATTCAGTATCGGGATTAATCTCGGTGACGTGCCGACCAATGGCGTCTTCCCACTTAATCTGGAAAAAGCTCTCGTTGGTGCTGCTGAGAAATCGGACAATACCATTGCTGTCTATTAGAATCAGGCTTTCATTCGGGTTATCGAGGAGGCCAAAAAGTAGTTCACTTGTGACTTCCTTGAGCAATTGGATTTTCTGATCCTGGCTTTTTTTCATTTGATAGTCGCAGTGTTGATTCAGCAGGGTTTTATCAAATATCCTAAGATCTGGTTCTACGCTGGTTTAAGGGCAGAGGGATTCAAGTCCATTGACTCTCTTTGTCCGGTTGCTTTCTTATGATCATCCAACCGCCCAGTACGATGGCCACAATCAAGAGATAGACCACCACCATAAAGGTATCCTGAAAAGCGGAAACCTGCGCTGACAGGGTTGCAGTGGTAGCTCCTCCACCAAGATTTTCA
>JAOZRE010000586.1 GCA_029940215.1 bacterium
AAAAAGGAATTATCATTTCAGTTCAAACGTTTCCAGGCGGTCTTCGATTTCCCGGCACAACTGTTTAAACAATCGAGCACCAGCAGATGTGTATTTGGCAGAACAGGAGGCGAAATTCTTGAGTCTACTCCGAAAAGCCCAAAAATCGTCACCCCCGCGAAGTATTCGGAGCTGCAAGCTTCGCTCCTCAGGGTCCAGATGTATTTGTTTTATTCTCAATATGAGATATTTTTGCTTGACAGCGTCACGTTTTATGCTAATAATATTCTCAAGTTGAGAATATTTGGGCAAAATTTATGCATATCATAAGTTATAAGAAAATTCGGGAATTCATTACGGCAACACCAGAGTCAGAAAATGCAATGAGCGCTTGGTATAGAATCGTAAAGAATACTGATTTTTCTAGCTTTGCTGATTTAAAAAGTACTTTCCCATCAGCGGATTGGGTTAAAGGTTTTGTTGTTTTTAACATCGGTGGTAATAAATACCGTTTGATTGCTTATCCAAATTTCACAACTCAAAGATTATTCATTCGTTACGTCCTAACTCACCAAGAATACGACGAAGAAAAATGGAAAACGGACAAATGGTACTCAAAGTAGATACAGGTGATTTTCAAAACCTGCTTAAAAATTGGGTTATGTGCTCCCAGATCCTGAAAGTGCCTGAATCTGACAGTGATTTAGACAGCTTGATTGAGCTTTCCGATTTCTTAATGGACAACCTTAATGAGGATAAAAGCATTGAAGGGCTCTTGAATGTTGTCGGCACTTTTATAGCAGAATATGAATCCAGGAACGTCGAAGAGCCGCAAGGTACCCCAATAGGAGTTCTTGGACTCCTTATGAACCAACACGGATTAAAACAGAAAGACCTGGTTGAAATAGGGAGTCCTGGCGTAATTTCAGAAGTCATGAATGGAAAAAGAGAGTTGAATAAACGCCAGATTAATGCTCTTGCCAAACGTTTCAACTGTAGTCCTGCAGTATTTTTTTAAAAAGGACAACTTAGATATTGGTCTTAAAACCCCTTCTTGTAAACAATTACAAACATTAACAGAGTACGGTTGAGGATTTTGCAGCCAGGGTGATCAGGTCCTTGAGCACCCGATCCTTTTTCCGGGGCTCAAGTGTGACGTCGCATTCAACCGCCGTCTGGCAGAACAGACCGGGTTTTCCGTTTATCTTACCGGTGCACCGGGCACAGATCCCCAGATCACATCCGGCATGATCGTAATAGGCCAGCGTACCGTCCAGGTTGTTATAGATGTAATCCAGCGCTGTCATGGCACTCATCCCCTCTTCCCGTGGAACCAGGTAGGTCTGGTAATATGGCTCCTTGTCCACCGCCGGATCGAAGCGAAACACATTCACCTTGATGGTTTCCTCAGTCATTGTTTTATCTCCTCTATTTTTAGTGTTTTCCGCCGGTGTCGGAGTGTGCCTCCATCATCTGCCTGATGAAATCCATGTAAGGTGTAACACCTGAAGGTGGATTCATGCTGGTGATGGTCAGGGGCCGCTGACCCAGTTCCAGACTGCCGTTTTGAGACGTAACTGTTATCTCCTTCAGCCAGTTATCGTTATCTGTAACCGGGTAATCATCCCGATAGTGAACTCCCCGGCTTTCAGTTCGCATCAGCGCGCTTCTGGTTGAGGATTCCAGTAGCTGAATCATATTTGGCAGCTCAAGCGCGTCCATCCAATCCTTGTTATAGGTCTTCTGTTTACCTGCCGCGGACAGGTTTGGCAGCACTGATTTCTGGATATCGATCAAAAAAGCGAGGAAGTCTTCCAGTTCATCCGGGTTGCGAACAGGGCCGAGGTGTTTGTGTGCCTTTTTCTGAACCTGCATCCTGATTTCTGCTGGACGCTCTCCCCCGTTTTTCTGAAGCGGTCGTTCCGCATCAGCTGTTATCCGGTCGATGTCGCTGGAAACCGGTTCAGCCTGTATCCGGTTTTTGGCATAGTCCCCGGCATTCAGGCCGGCGTCAGCGCCTTGAGTGAAAATTTCGGTGATAGCAGCAAAGACACGATTAGCCCCAAAGGTTCCCAATGCGCATTCACCGGCAGCGAACAAGCCGGGAAGGCTACTCTCAAATTGGTCGTTCACGACGATACCCCCCTCGAAGAACTCAACAGCATGACCGACCTCCACCGGTTCATCGTCTTTCAGCATCCGTCCCCACTCTTTCAGGTCCAGTGCCTTGTACTTCCAGTTGGGAAAGATCATCGACGCTACCATCTCCATCAGTTCCCAGT
>JAOZRE010000587.1 GCA_029940215.1 bacterium
TAGGAGAACCTCTGCTTCAGCAACCAACTGGGTGTGGTCCGGATTCAGCAGTATTTGCCGTATAATCTGACCGATTTGAGTGCCGCCAGGTTGTCGGGTTCTTAAAACCCGAGACCCGGATTTTTTCAATTCGGTCTCCAGCAGATCAACCTGGGTTGTCTTCCCACTGGCATCAATTCCTTCAAATGTAATAAACATATTTATTTTGTTCCCCAAGCTGACAAAGCCTATTGATTTTACACATACCCCAAATACCAGATCTCAAATTTCAACTGCCGTTCATATCCGGATCCATGGGGTTGGTCTCCACTTACACCCTCTGGATATCGGCACCCAGAGCATTCAATCGGTCATCGATCTGTGCATAACCACGATCAATTTGATGAATATTCTGGATTTCACTGGTGCCATCTGCACAAAGCGCCGCAATCAGAAGAGCCATGCCGGCCCGAATGTCCGGACTGGCCAGGGTTGTCCCTTCAAGCTTTGCCGGCCCGACAACGATTGCACGATGAGGGTCGCACAGTACAATTTTAGCACCCATACGTATTAGCCCATCCACCCAGAACAGACGGCTTTCAAACATTTTTTCAAAAATTAGAATAGTACCGGTACACTGTGTTGCCACCACCGTCATAATACTGGTCAAGTCAGCTGGAAACCCAGGCCAGGGAGCATCATCGATTTTTGGAATAGACTGGTCAATGTCACTTTGAATGGTGAGATCCTGATCTCCAGGAACCAGAAGGTCCTCACCACTTACCTCAAGCTTAACACCCAACCTGCCAAAATACTGCATAATCAACCCCAGGTTTTTAACCCCGGGCCGCAGGATTTTCAGTTCACTTTTTGTGACTGCTGCCAATCCGATGAGAGATCCAACCTCCGTATGGTCAGGCTGAATTTTGTATTCGCCGCCATGCAGCGATTCAACCCCTTCGATGGTCAGCAGATTACTGCCTATGCCACTGATATTGGCCCCCATCATGTTCAACATATGACAGAGCCCTTGGACATGGGGTTCACACGCGGCATTGTATATGGTAGTTGTTCCTTCGGCCATCACAGCCGCCATAATCGTGTTCTCTGTTGCCATGACACTGGCTTCATCTAATAGAATATTGGCTCCTTTCAGTGAACCACTTTCAATGATAAAACAGTCAGGCTCTTTAATGATGGTTGCTCCCAGTGATTGCAGCGCTATAATATGTGTATCCAATCTGCGCCGACCGATGGAATCCCCACCGGGAATGAATATTTTTGCCTTTTTAAAACGGTGCAGCAAAGGGGATATTAACAGAAAAGACCCCCTGATAGACTCTGAAAGCAAACGATCCGGCTCGGATGTGATCAATTGAGAGGAGTCAAACTGGTATGAATTATCACCTTTATAGCTGATACTGGTCCCGAGACCCTCCAGTATCAATTTCATGCTATTAATATCCCCAATATTGGGCAGATTATGCAGGGTCAGCGGTTGCTCGCATAAGAGTACTGCCGCCAATGCCGGCAGGGCTTCATTTTTGTTCCCGGAAGGTTCTATTTCACCATTCAGTCTGTTGCCACCTTTGACAATAAATTGATCCATTTGCTTTTTCCTAAACAGGATGATTGAGAGTAAACCACTGTTTACGCTTTATTCAGAGCAGATTAAATCCCATGTGTTATTGACAGGTAATTCTTTATATTCGGACGGGTTGTCTTTTTGCTCCCCAATCCCCGGCCTGGGAGCTGAAACACCCGGCGAGCCGGGTATCGCATTTGTTACAGCGACCGGCCCCCGTTAACCGGTAATTCGAAATCTCGTACCAGTTTCTTTCGATTAAGGTCTCTCCACATCGGCTACACAGCGTGGTATCACCTGGAGCATAAGTCACATTACCCGTATAGACATGTGCCAAACCAGCCTCTCTGGCAATATTCCTTGCATTGATCAGGGATGACAAGGGTGTGGCCGGCTTTTCCTTCATCTTATAATCCGGGTGAAAGGCTGAGAAGTGCAGGGGGGTTTCGGGTCCCAGCTCGTTTATGATCCAGTTAACCATCTCCCTGATCTCAGTCTCACTGTCATTCTCTCCCGGAATGATCAAGGTCGTAATTTCCAGCCAGACCTCTGTCTTCCTTCTGATATAGGACAGGGTATCCAGCACCGTCTGTAGTCTCCCCCCCGTCAATGACCGGTAAAATGCATCCGAAAAGGCTTTCAGGTCAACATTGGCCGCATCAACAAAGGAAAAAAAGGATTCTCGGGCCTC
>JAOZRE010000198.1 GCA_029940215.1 bacterium
ACCCAAAGACACCCGTAAAGTCATTATCGAAGCCCTGAATATTACCCGCAATAAGGTGGAGGAGTTGCCGGAGCGGGCGAAAATTCATGGGACACCGCCGACTTAGCGGAATAGATATCTCCAGTCCGGTTTCACCAAGTGGTGGAATCGGCGTCTTTGTAATGTTGTCAGCTTTATCATCCAGAAATTGTCTGGACGCTAACCAATACCTAGTAAAGGAAAAATATGGCAGATGAAACAGGAAAGCGAGTCGAGGTTAAGGCCCCCATGTCAGGCGTATTTTATCGCTCGCCGTCACCGGAAGATCCTCCATACGCTGAGGTTGGAACAGAGGTTAAGAAAAAGCAGGTTCTCGGTTTGCTTGAGACCATGAAGGTGTTCCAGAAGATCAAGTCCCCAACCAAGGGAACCGTGGTTGAAGTCGTGGCAGAGAATGAAAAGCCGCTTGGCGATGGTGATGTAATATTTATTATTGAAACATAAAGACCCGACTTGTTGATACGACAGTAAATCTATGGAGAAAAAATGGCAGATAAAGACAAACTCATCATCGCCAATTGCAGCGGTTTTCTGGGAGACCGGTTCAGTGCGGCAAAAGAGATGGTGGAAGGTGGCCCGATCGATTTCCTGACGGGGGACTACCTGGCAGAACTTACCATGGCGATTCTGTTTCGTCAGACACTCAAGGACCCGAGTCGCGGTTATGCCTCCACTTTCCTAAAGCAGATGGAAGAGGTTATGGGATTGTGCCTGGACAAAGGCATTCGTGTGGTATCAAATGCCGGTGGGCTGAACCCTAAAAGCCTGGCCGAACGACTGGCATCCGTGGCTGAAACCCTGGGCTTGAAACCGAAAATTGCCTATATTGATGGGGACAATCTGATACCGAGGCTGGCAGAACTTCAGGAGCAGGGAGAGACCTTTACGCACCTGGATAAGGGGATCACACTGAAGGAAGGCGGATCGCAGCCCATCACGGCCAATGCCTATATGGGAGGTTGGGGAGTTGTGAAAGCGCTGGAAGAAGGGGCAGACATCGTCGTCGGTGGACGCCTGGCGGATGCGGCTGTTGTCATGGGGCCTGCTGCCTGGCATTTCGGGTGGCAGCAAAAGGATTGGGACCGCCTGGCAGGTGCAGCCGTGGCAGGACATATCATCGAATGCAGTGGACAGGCAACCGGTGGCAATTACTCCTTTATTGAGGAGGTCCCCTCTTTTCATAACGTAGGGTTTCCTATCACCGAAATGCATGAAGACGGCTCATTCGTCATTACCAAACATCCAGGTACCGGCGGGTTGGTTTCGGTTGGAACGGTAACTGCCCAATTGTTGTACGAAGTGCGCGGCCCGACGTATCTGACTCCTGACGTGGCAGCCCGTTTTGATACCATCGATGTCTCCCAGGAAGGGGATGACCGGGTAAGTGTCAAAGGCGTGTGCGGTGAGCCGCCTCCTGCAACGACCAAGGTTTGTATCAACAATCTTTATGGACATCGAAATTCCATGACGCTGATCCTGACCGGTCTGGATATAGAGAAAAAGGCTAAAATTGTCGAGGATACCCTTTTTGAAGCCGTGGGTGGCAAGGAACAGTACCAGGTGGCACATGTTGAATTGACTCCCTCTCATAAAGTGGATCCGCCCAGCAATGAAGAGGCTTTTGCTTATCTGAAGTTGGGCGTAATGGACCCCGATCCTAATAAAGTGGCAAAATTTTCAGCCAGGCTTATTGAACTTGCCCTGGCCAGTATACCGGGTTTTACAGGAACAGCGCCTCCCGGAAAGGGCAGTCCTGTTATTCAACACTGGCCGGCCTTGATCTCCGGGTCCAAAATTCAACAACGAATTGTCGTTGAAGGACAGGAGTTCACGGTGGATCCTACCGGACCGGATGCATCGGCACCTGTTCCAGGATCTCTGGCTGTGGACATCCCGGCTGTTCCGGGTGGAAGTACGGCTCGACAGCCTCTGGGTCGTCTGTACGCTACCCGTTCGGGAGACAAGGGCGGAAACGCCAACCTGGGTATCTGGGGCAAGACTGCAGCATCTTATGCGTTTTTGAACGATTTTCTGACCACCGAAAAGCTGAAAGAACTGCTGCCGGACATGAGTCAATTTGAGATCGAACGCTATGAATTGCCCAACCTGTTCGCTCTTAATTTCTACATTAAGGGTGTGTTGGGAGATGGGGTATCAGCATCGTTTCGCACTGATCCGCAGGCAAAAACACTGGGAGAGTATCTGAGAGCCAAGATCATAGATATTCCGGAATCCTTGCTGGCTTAATGTGATAAATACCCACCAAGGGGGAAAGACCTCCTATTTTCTATTTTTTGTTGTACCTGACAGAACCTAATCATAAAGGAAGAATCACATGTCGAAACGATATCAAACCAAGATTACTGAAATGCTGGGAATCAAGTATCCGATCCTTTCGGGCGGAATGCAATGGATCAGCCGGGCGGAGTTCGTGGCCAGTGTCTGTAATGCAGGGGCAACAGGTTTTATTACGGCCGAATCCCTGGAAAAACCGGAGGATCTGAAAGATGAAATCAAGAAAATGCGGGACCTGACAGACAAACCCTTTGGTATCAACCTTTCCATGGTGCCGGAGTTTGGAGAGCCGAAACGAACCCTGGCGTTCTGCGACGTTCTTTGTGAGGCTGGGATCAAGTTTGTGGAAACAGCCGGTCGCAGCCCGGAGCCCCTGATGCCAGTGTTTAAACAGGGAGGTGTCAAGGTCATCCATAAGCTCACCAGTGTGCGTCATGCCATAAAGGCGGAGAAACTTGGGGTGGATGCGGTGACCATTTTGGGTTATGGATCAGGAGGTCATATCGGAACCGAAAACATTGCCTCTTTTATCCAGGTACCTCTGGCCATCAGGGAGTTGAATATTCCGATAATTGCCGGTGGTGGTATTGCAACGGGATCCGGATTCCTGGGTGCTCTGGCCATGGGCGCTGAAGCGGTTCTGATGGGAACCGCCTTTTTCGCATCGGAGGAGGCAGCTATACACGACGGGATCAAGCAAAAACTGGTGGAAACGAATGTAGCGGATACAGTGCTGCTGCTGAAATCCTTAGGCAATCCCATCCGTGTTGCCAGAAATACACTGGCGGACGAATGCCTGGCGCTGGAAGCGAGAGGTGCTTCACTGGAAGAGGTGATCACCAAAGTCGCCGGTGGAAAAGGGAAGCAGGCCTACATGTCTGGTGATGCTGAATCTTCACCTCTGGCTTGTGGGCAGACCGTTGGGCTGGTTGATGCTATCAAGCCGGTCAAGCAGATTATCGATGACATGATCGCAGAGGCCGATGCGTTGCTGGACCGTTTGAATGCAGCAATTTCATGATGCCAATCTGTTTGTGTCCCTTACCGTGCTGACGAAGTGATGGGCGATATTATTGCGAAGTTGCAGGAGTATTAAACCGATTAATCAACAGGGGAAACATGTCGGATTATGATGTGATCGTCATTGGGGCCGGAAACGGGGGCCTGATGGCTGCTGCGAGGCTGGCGAAAAAAGGGGTCAGGGTCCTGGTTCTGGAACGCCACAATATTCCCGGTGGTTGTGCGACCAGTTTCTGTCGAGGGCGATTTGAATTTGAGGTAGCGTTGCATCAGCTCAGCGGGCTTGGAACAGAGGGATACCAAGGGCCTCTCTGGCGAATGCTGGCAAGTGTGGATGCTATCGATAAGCTGGATTTTGTGACCATGACCGACCTGTACCGGCTGCAACTTTCCGGGACCGATCTGGATATTACGCTGCGACCGGATCGCCAACAGCTGGTCGCAGACCTCCAGGCGAAATTTCCCCATGAAAAAGAGGGCATTCAGAAATTCATCGATTTCAGTTATGCCTATTTTGGTGAGGCCATCGGCGCTTACTATATGCAGGATCCTGATGCCGGTCCGGACAAGTACCCCCTTTATTTCAAGTACGCCCTGAAAAGCGCACAGGATGTTCTGAACGAATATTTCAAGGATCCATTGCTGAAGTTTGTGATAGCGCCATACTGGAGTTATATCGGGGTTCCACCCAGCCTGATGAGTTTCCATGACCTGGTGTCGGTCATTGTGGGCTACTGCGAATTTAAGCCCTCCCATATCAAGGGGGGATCCCAGGCCTTGTCAAATGCGGTTGTGGATACGATTATCCAGAACAGCGGGACCATTCGTTTCAGTAACGGGGTCAAAAAAATCATCGTCAAGGGCGGTGTCGTGCAGGGAGTGATCACGGAGAAGGGAGAAGAGATTACCAGCCGGATTGTGATCTCAAATGCGTCCAAGATATCAACATTCGTCGATATGATGGATTCAAAAGATGTCCCCGCTGAAGTGACCAGGGAAATGCGGCAGATATCCATCGCCCAGGGAGCCCTGGTGCTTTACATGGGCCTTGACTGTCCGCCTGAAGCAGTGGACATCAAGGAAAGCACCAACTTCGTTTTCGGGACGGATGATTATGATCGTGCCTATCAACAGATGAAAAACCTGGAGGTCACCAATGAGGATATGATGCTCATGAGCTGCTATAACCTGGTTGACCCTGGTTTTTCACCAGAGGGTACCAGCCAGGTGGCTGTTGTGACGTTGAAATATGGGGACACCTGGTTGCAGGTGCCACCCTCCCAGTATGCGGCGAAGAAGTATGAGTGTGCCGATGTCATCTTGAATCGCCTGGCGGAGTTCTATCCCAACCTGAGGGATCATATCGAGGAGATCGAAATCGCCACCCCCATCACCAGCATGCGATATCTGGGCACCCAACGCGGATCCATTTATGCCTACGATCATTTCATTAAGAACTCAGATCATTTTGTGCGCAACCAGACTCACATCAAGGGGCTCCATGGTGTCGGCGGATGGTTTGGTATGATCGGGTTTCAGCCGACCTTAACCTCAGGCGTTGTCGCAGCCAAGAATGTTCTGAAAGAACTGAACTGATCCATAGGAAACCGCATGAAACAGGAAGCGATCGAGCAAATGGAAGGGTACGCGGATATCGTCCGGGAGATTGACATCGCTGTAAAGTATGGTGAGGACTTTTCCGGGGAGAAGGGAACTGTTCAGCA
This sequence comes from bacterium, assembly GCA_029940215.1. Classification (GTDB taxonomy): domain Bacteria; phylum SAR324; class SAR324; order XYD2-FULL-50-16; family XYD2-FULL-50-16; genus JAHJRI01. The sequence goes on from JAOZRE010000198.1 coordinate 5,079, forward strand.
GTTTATTAACCGCCTGCACCCAAAACGTCTGAATATGACTGTCTCGGAGGTAATCGAGGAGACCCCTTCCACTAAAACCTTTCGCCTGGTTAATCCCGAGGGACCTCTACCCCCTTTTCAGGCTGGACAATATGTATCTCTTTCCATCGAGGTTGACAGCATTAAAACCTCACGAGCCTACAGCATTGCCTCTGCACCCAGCGAAACCGGCTATTTCGACCTGACCGTCCGGCGGATGGAGAAAGGGCTGGTCTCCAATCACCTGCTAGACCATGTCAGGGCCGGTGATTCACTGATCATTTCTGGTCCCCAGGGGACATTTCACCATAACCCGATCATCCATGACGATACTCTGGTGTTGCTGGGTGGTGGCTGTGGCATTACGCCGCTGATGAGCATGGTTCGGGATACGATTCAGTCCGGTCTGCAGAGAACCCTGTACCTGATCTATGGCAATCGCTCAGGTGATGACATGATCTATCACAAAGAATTGGTGCAGATGGCGGAAAAACACGCCAATTTCAACTACATTCCCGTCCTGGAACAGCCGGATGCAGGCTATCAGGGAAAAACCGGGTATATTACTGGTGAGCTGATCAAGGATATCATCGGTGATATTGAGGGTAAAAGCTTTTTTATCTGTGGCCCGCAGGCCATGTACAATTTCTGCTTGCCGGAGCTGAAAAAACTGGGGGTGCCCAAGCGGAAGATCCGTAAAGAGATGTTCGGAACACCGATTAACATCTGGGAATACCCCGGCTGGCCGGAAGCGGTTAAACCTCACCAGGTTTGCACCATCACGGTGAATGGCGAAAACAAACTGGAGGCGGTGGCCTCGGAGTCGATTCTGGTGACCCTGGAAAAAAATGGCCTGGTGATTCCGACGATCTGCCGCTCGGGTGAGTGCAGCCTTTGCCGAGTCAAAATCATGTCAGGAAAGGTTTATCAACCCCAGGGAACACTGGTCCGAAAGTCAGATCGCCATTTCGGATATGTTCACTCCTGTGTTACTTATCCCCTGGAGGATGTGGACATACTGCTGTAAAACTATCTCTTGCCGCGTTTTATCATCCCCGGGCTTGACCCGGGGTCCAACCAATTATACCCTTGTACTTCAGGATATGCCCGGACGTTTTGAGTAGAGATGAACGCACCTCCTCATCAACACAAGGATACAATGACAAACGGAAATGAAAACAGGTGGCTGCCATTGGCCAGGGTGGCGGACCTTTCTGAAGGGATAAATGCCGCGGCCGTGGACGGGGTCGAGCTGGTAATTGTGAAGAAGGGGGAGGGACTGTCCGTTTTTGCAGGTCGCTGTCTGCACCAGGAGGCGCCGATGGCCCAGGGAATCCTGGAGGAGAACCACCTCGTTTGCAGCAAGCACCTCTGGAAATATAGCCTGGAGACGGGCGAACTTGAGGGAGAACCGGGGATAACCCTGCAGAAGTTCGAATGCTGTCAAACAGACCAGGATCTGGAAATCAGAATGGATCAGTTCAACGAGCTGAAAGCCCTCTATACATCTTTCGACGAAGATGATGATGACGGAGTCTATGTGCCCTGATGCCTTTCAGCAGGGAAACGGTTGTCTTTAAAGCTGGTGTACTGAGAATTATCCCATAAATTGAATAACTTTTCGTCCAGTATCAATTGGGTCAGGTGTTTGCATTGTTATTGAGGATCTTTGGCGTGAACATCGGTTTTTTGTAATGAATGATCGTAAGATTGTTCAAAAGGGAGCTGATGATTTGAAAAGATTGCATTTTAACAGTTTGTAATAAATGGATAAACGTAGCAGAAAAAGAAAATTTGGACATAACCGTATCCAGTCTGCTATAATTATCTTTTGATTGACTTAACGACACCAGATAGTTGCCTTCCTCGTTTACACACGCCATCTTCGGCAATTATACGCATTCCCACTTTAGCTGAATATTCACAGGCTGAATTCTTGTGGCTCTGTTTACCATTGTGCGTTGTCCCAGTCATCCATCTGTAATGTTTGAATTATTGGGAATAGTTCTCACAAATTGCCGGATCTCCGGCATTCAACAACAAAATTGGTAAATAACTATGTCATTTTCTTCCCTCGGATTATCCGAGCCCTTGTTGCGTGCAATTGACAAACAAGGATACAAAACCCCGACCCCAGTTCAAACTGAGTCGATCCCCTTAATTTTATCCGGCCGTGATGTACTGGCCGCAGCTCAGACAGGTACAGGTAAAACAGCTGGTTTTACACTGCCATTGCTGCAATTGCTCGATGAGACAGATCCTGTTGAGCCAGGGCCTATTCGGGCACTGATCTTGACCCCGACTCGTGAACTGGCAGCTCAAATAGGTGACAGTGTGACGACATATGGGCGCTTTTTGTCACTGCGATCAACAGTCGTATACGGTGGTGTGGGCATTGGTCCGCAGAAAAAAACATTGCGAAAAGGGGTACACATCCTGACGGCAACACCAGGACGACTTCTGGATCTTCAAAACCAGGGATTTGTCGACCTGTCAAAGGTTGAAATTCTGGTACTGGATGAAGCAGACCGCATGCTGGATATGGGATTTATCCATGATATTCGCAGAATATTGAAGCTTGTGCCGAAAAAACGACAAAACCTGCTCTTTTCAGCTACCTTTTCAACAGAAATCCGGCAACTGTCAAAGGGATTGCTGAACCAGGCAGCTCGGATCGAAGTGGCGCCGCGTAACGCCACGGCGGAAAACATTCATCAGGTGGTACATCCGGTGGATAAATCCCGTAAACCAAAACTGCTGTGTCGTCTGATTCATGATGGCAAATGGCAGCAGGTGCTGGTATTTACCCGTACGAAGCATGGTGCCAACAAACTGACACGAGTGCTGGAAAAAGACGGTATCTCTGCAGCTGCCATCCACAGCAACAAAAGCCAGGGCGCCAGGACTCGAGCGTTAGCCGACTTCAAACAGCGCAAGATTGTGGCCTTGGTGGCCACAGATATTGCAGCACGCGGACTGGATATCGAACAGTTGCCACAGGTGGTCAACTTCGATCTGCCGAATGTGGCGGAGGACTATGTTCACCGTATCGGTCGTACCGGCAGGGCTGGACTTGAGGGACAAGCTGTCTCACTGGTAAGTATCGATGAACACAAATCACTGGCTGGAATCGAGCGGTTGCTTCGTCGATCATTGAGTAGCGAGATGATTAAGGGCTTTGAGCCGGATCCTAATGTGGTGCCTGAACCGGAACCCAAGACTAATTATAACGCAAGATCGAAGAGGCGCCCGCAGGCGAATCGGTCTTATAGCCGTAAACCTTCCAGGACCGCTGCGAAAAGT
>JAOZRE010000199.1 GCA_029940215.1 bacterium
GAGCACCTGTTTGCGGAACAGGGGGCCGGGGGTTCAAATCCCTTCGGGTGTACCAGTCTCAATGGAACTCCGCTTGTATTCTTCATTCAGGCGGTTTTTTATTTGTTCAATGAAGTGAGGTGATTTCATCAGACATTGCGGAGAGATGTCCGAGTGGATGAAGGAGCACGCCTGGAAAGCGTGTAAATGGGAAACTGTTTCCGGGGTTCGAATCCCCGTCTCTCCGCCACTTACGGTGGTCCGTACAATTGGAAGGTGTGAACCGTGTCAGATCCGAGAGGAAGCAGCACTAAGCATTGGAAGGTGTGTGCGGATCACTCTCAAGTCGTGATGAACTGAATTTCAACTGCTCTTGAACATTCAAACAGGCATCTGCAAAAATGTCCTACCTCGTCTTAGCACGTAAACTCAGACCCATGCGATTTCAGGACCTTGTGGGACAGGGACACATCTCTAAGACCCTTATCAACGCCATTCGATCCGATCGAGTCGCCCACGCTTTTTTGTTTACAGGTCCCCGCGGGACAGGGAAAACAAGCTGCGCAAGAATCCTGACCAAGGCCCTTAACTGTCATTCTCCCGTTGAAAATGAGCCGTGTAATGCTTGCGAAAACTGTCTGGAGATCAATCAGGGCATCGCAACCGACATCATCGAAATTGATGCGGCTTCCAACAGGGGTATAGAGCATATCCGCGAGCTTCGCGAAAATGTCAAGTTTTCCCCTGCCAAATGCCGGTTTAAGACATACATTATCGATGAAGTGCACATGCTGACCACGGAGTCTTTCAACGCTCTCTTAAAAACACTGGAAGAGCCGCCTTCGCACGTAAAGTTTATTCTGGCCACAACCGACCACCACAAAATCCCCACCACCGTCATGTCACGCTGCCAGCGGTATGATTTCACCAATATAGCGTCTGCCGATATGGTGAACTATCTGAAAACGGTTGTGGAGAAAGAGAAAATATCAATCAGTGATATGAGCCTCAATATCATTACTAAAAGTGCAACCGGTGGTATGCGAGATGCGTTAACTTCTCTGGACATGCTGATCAGCTTCAGCGGGAATCAAATAGACGACGAAAAGGTGATCAGTATTCTCGGTCTAAATGATGCGAGGGAGTTGGATGCGTTGATGGAAGCTGTCATTGATCGGGATGTTGGGAAAGTGACTTCACTCTTTCAGAATCTTGTGGAAAAAGGACGGTCCATTGCCCGAATTGTGATTGATCTGATGGCTGTTGTGAAGGACTTGAGCCTGGTGAAAACAGTGCCCACAACAGAGCTGAAGTGGCATGATTTTCTGCCTGATCAACTTGAATTGTACCAGCGACTTACAGACAAAGTAACAGCCGGGATACTGCAACAGTATTTCCAGATTATTCTTGAGATCGAAGGTCAAATCAGGCGCAGCACCCAGGCTAAAATCTGTGTTGAAATGGGACTGATTAAAATGTGTTCAGTGGAGTCTCTGGTCGGTGTTGCTGAAATTATTACAGCGCTACGAAACAGCGATAAAAAAAAAAGCCCTGTTATCAACTGAACCCACCTGACAGCGATTCGCCTCAGGACGTAAGAGAACCTGTCCAAACAGAGCCCAAAAACGAATTTCAGGCACCAGCAACTGGAGAAGTCGCAGTTGAAGCACCGACGTCAACCCCGGAAGCCTCTTCGGAACATCACCATGCAGGAGAGATACCTGATTTTTTAGAACCAATTTCGCAGGCAGTGCCTGTTCCGGAAGAAGCATCCCCGCCCCAACCTGAGACGGAACCTATAGAAGAGAAAACCCCGCTTCAACCTGAGACGGAACCTACGGAAGAAGGTCTAACTGCAGCTCCAAACAAAGCGGCTGTTACAACAAAATGGCGTGACTTTGTTGATGAAATCGCCGGTCATGTGCATGTATCCTTGGTCTCTCTTCTGAGAAACTCCGTTGTCCTGGAGCTGAATGACAAGAGGCTAGTCATTGGATACCAGAACCTGCAGGTTTTTACAGAAAAGAAGCGGGATCAGATTTCAGAGGTTGCCCGAACGTTTTTCAATAATACCATCCAGGTGATTTTTAAAGAGAACGATGAGGGACTTGATGACTCCTTGCAGGTTAAACACGATATTGCAAAGGCACATGAGATTGAAAAAATCAGAGAAGATGCTAGAAATGACAAGCGTGTTACTGAAATATTAGCGCTTTTTCCTGAAGCGGTGGTAGATGATATAATCCTTTTAAATGAAAAAGAAGAGAAATGATTGACGGAATCGATATGAAAACGCTCCTTGATAAAGCCAGGGAGATGCAGAAAACCTTGTCAAAAAAGAAAGAGGAAGCTGCGACAAAAACAGTGGAAGTGTCTGTGGGCGGTGGAATGGTAACTATTATTATGAACGGTAACCTGGAAACATTGTCCATTAAGGTTGACCCGGAAATTGTGGACAAGAATGATGTTGAAACCCTGGAGGATCTTGTGCGGGCTGCGTCAAATGAAGCGGTTCGCCAAGCAAAACAACTGGTTTCAACCGGATTGTCCGACCTGATGGGAGACATGAATATCCCAGACCTTGGTGATCTAAATATAAAATGAATATTCCCGCCTCTCTGGTCCAGTTAATTGACGAGCTGGCAAAACTACCCGGCATTGGAAAAAAAACCGCAAAACGATTGGCATTCTCTCTGTTGTTAAGACAGGAGCAGGACGCTCTTGATCTTGCGGAATCAATTGTTCGAGCCCGGAAGACAATTCGGAACTGTATCTGCTGCTTTGGCTTCAGCGACTTGGAAATTTGTGATATTTGTGCTGATCCGCGCCGGGATCATGAGGTTATCTGTGTAGTTGAAGATCCCCGAAACATATTTACCATAGAAAACAGCCATGTATTTACCGGGGTGTACCATGTTCTGCAAGGAGCCATCTCACCCCTGCAGGGTATTACACCGGATACGCTGAAGATTGCTGAACTGCAAAATCGGATAGAGCAGAGCCCGATTCAAGAACTGGTTATTTCAACCAATCCCACACTGGAAGGGGAAGCAACCGCCCACTATCTCATGGACCTGTTTAAGGATTCAGTACCAGTCATTACGCGGATTGCCAGAGGGATGCCTGCAGGTGGAGATCTGGAGTTTGCCGATTCAAATACCCTGGCAAGGGCATTTGAGGGGCGATCCCCATTTAAGACAGAAATAGACGTCTAAGCCTGCAACTGTTTGATACAGGCCTCGAGCGCAGAAATAAATCGCTCATAGGTTGCCAGTGAGTACTCGCCCATATTGAAAATTCTAAAAACAACGCCTGACAGCTCTCCCTGGGCGGAATAAATCTCATAGCATTCATCATCACCATTGTCCCAGTCAGCAAGCGCAGTTGCCAGAGATTCGTAGTCTACACCCTCGGGAAGGTATAGTGCTGTTCCAATATTTTGCTGCTCCATATCGTCTCTCAACAAGGTCTTCAGACCCAGGCGTTGATATCCATCTCTCAGTATTTTCAGGCGATCTCTATACATTCCCATTCGCGAATTCAAACCGCCCCGTTCAATGAAATCATCCATGGCAGCCTCAAATTCCAGTAAGGCCCTGATATTGATTGTATAAGGGTGGCTTCCGCTGAGCTGGGATTTCCATGTCTTTCCCATATCAAAATAAGGGATACGAGCTGGTCGCTGGGACATCTCCTCAAGGTGGTTCTTTTCCACAACGCAGAAGCTGAGGTCTGGATTGGAATGTAACCCTTTATTGGTAGAGCAGATCAGTGTATCGATATGCCAGTTCGTCATATCAATCTCCTCAACAAAAACTGAGGCAACTGCATCGACAATCAGTCTCAGGTCCATTTTTTTGGACAATTCTCCAACCTCTTTTACCGGGTTCAACAGGCAGACACTTGTACATCCGTGGACCATACCGATTGACCCAACCTGATGCTCTTTGACCAGCGCTTCGATTTCACTCATAGCAGGTTTTTTCCCGGGTTCCAGGCTGTAACGAATGGTGCGGATACCAAGCTGTTCGCAAAAGTCAGCCTGACGGTGTCCATAAACATCGTTGGCAATGATCAGCACGCCTCGATCATCAATACACGATCCAACAGCAGCTGCGATTGCGCCGGTGCCGGAAGCGGTAAAAATGACGGTTTCATGTGTTTGGGAGACGCCCAGCTGTTCGGAAACCTTTTGGCGCAAGCGGTCAAGAATAGGTTTCAGGGCCGGTCCTCGTGGAACAATGGGCTGTTTTCCATAGGATTCGGAAATTCGGTTTAAGCGATCCGATAGATGAAATACAGCAGGTGTTAGTGATACTCTTTTCACAATATGTTTAAGGGTTGAATGTTTTTCGGATAACTGCTGATCGGTTCTGTGATGATCTCAAGACAGCTGTTAAAATTAGACTTGGACTTGAAAAAGCGGTAAACCGAGAAGAATTTTCTTCAATATCTCAAACTACCGCAAGAATGAAATAAAGTCTATAACAGCACAAGTCCGAATGTCGTCATTGTCAGCCAGAGGTCTGTATTCATGAACAGAGTAAACCCTGTGTGGAAGGTTTCCTCATAACTTGTTCGCCAGTCGCCAAGGGTCACTTTTTGATTTTCAACCAAGGAAATAGCGCGGAGCTGATTAATCACCCATCTCCCCTCCTTTTCTGAAACAGGTTGAGCGTGATAATCGGATTGCCGGTTAAATATGATCATCGATTCAGCAATTTTCTTCCCTTTTCCGGCTGATGGCTGAATGGAGAGTTCAGGTATGGGAGTAATCCACAGCATTTGTTTCAGATCAAGGTTCAGGGAGGGCTGTGTGCGAAGAAAACTGGAAACAGTGTGCGGTTTACATGTCGTTTTGGGAATATTGAAGTCGAACCAGGAGTCCATTGGAAAGTCGAGACCAACACCATGCATGAAATTATAAACGGCTTTGTTCAAACCATCTGAGAAACGGTCATGGTCAGTACCTTTCGGGTCCAAATACTTGAGATCATTTATGGCAAAGTCTCCAGGATCTGGTCCGGTGATCTCTATTCCATATTGCTGCGGATGTTGACCAACGAGGCTGTGTATGGTTAATGCAAATCGGTGCCAGAATACAGACTGGACCAGACCTTCGAGAAAGAACTGCCTGACGATCTCCAGAGCATCAATGGTTTCCTGCTCTGTTTGTGTTGGAAAACCGAACATCAGATAGGCATGTACCATAATACCAGCGTCCTGCAGGTTATTTGCGGCTCGAGCTGCCTGGGCAATCGTGACCCCTTTGTTCATTTTTTTCAGGAGCCTGTCAGAGGCTGTTTCCAAACCGCCTGAAACAGCAATACAACCAGAAGCCGCCAGAAGGTTGCAAAGTCCGTTTGAAAATCTTTTTTCAAACCGAATATTAGTCCACCAGGTAATAACCAATCTTCGCTTCAGAATTTCAATTGCCAGCTCCTTTAACAGATGAGGCGGGGCCGCTTCGTCTACAAAGTGAAAGCCGGATTGTCCTGTCTGCTCCATTATAGCTTCAATTCGGTCCACAAGCTGTTTGGCTGACATCGCGTCATAACGTGAAATGTAGTCCAGGGTCACATCACAAAAAGCACATTTCTTCCAATAGCATCCATGAGCCAACATCAATTTATTCCAGCGACCATCACTCCATAGGCGGTGCATTGGGTTTGCTATTTCAATAATGGACAAATACCGGTCAAGCATCAAACCACTATAATCTGGAGTGCCACTGCCTGAGAACTGTGTTTCTTTGATTGTCTCTGATTGGTTAATAAACTGAACGTTGTTATCTAATAAGCAATAAGTGCGAATAAGCTCTGACCTGTCAATTTCTCCCTCCAGATGTCGGGCTATCTGCAAGGATGGGAGTTCACCATCGTCAAGGGTAATATAGTTGATATATTTAAATATTAGGCTGCTATCAAGGCTCCGCAGTTCTGTATTTACATATCCGCCGCCCATCATAATTGTGGATTCAGGGAATTGTTTTTTTATGAATTGGGCACATTTCAGTGCGCCGAACAGGCATCCAGGAAAGGGTACTGAAAACCCGATTAGATCTGGCTTTACGGCATCCAGGTGAGAAGACAATCTCTTGAGCATGATTTGATCAATCAGGTTGTCCGGTCTGTTCAGTTCTTGCTCAATCTTCTGGAAGCTCAATGCCGACAAACCCAGCCTTTCTGCATATCTACTGAACCCGAAATCCTCAGATATGAAATCACGTATCAAATCAGCAATATCCTCAAGATACTGAGTGGCCAGGAGCTTTGCTTTATCCTGCACGCCAAGCGTTCCGAAGGCCCAATCCATGTCCTCGATAGCCAGAAAACGTGGTCCTTCCGGAAGGAATCCCTCTGCGCTGATACGGTGCGCAAGTGTCGGATCCCGGTGCTGAAGAAAGTGGATAACGGGCTGAACGGTTGTAAGATAATCGTCTTCCAGGGCCAACGTCCTTATAATGTCGGGTGTGTGTCGGGATGACTGTGAACGAATATGCCGGAACAGCTCTTTCAGCTGTTTCCGAGAAAACAAATCAAGCACCAACTCCAACCCGAGGTCTGCTTGAAACACCTGGTAGTTATGGGATTTTAAAAACCCCTTTATTACAGTCGTGGCTGGATAAGGTGTGTTAACCTGTGTCAGCGGTGGTGTAATTAATAAGATGGTTGGATGATGGCCAGTTATCATGAAATCAGCGTCATAAGTGTGTTTAAAAGGGGTTCATAACCTGCTTGACTAGTACTTACTGTTTGTAGCCGTTCAGAAAATGACCTATTTTATCAATTGCTACCTCCAATTTTTCAATATGGGGTAAAAATACGATTCGAAAATGATCCGTTGACGGGAGGTTAAAAGCTGTGCCCTGTACCAGTAGCACCTTTTTTTCCAGTAACAAATCCAGTACAAACTGCTCATCATCAACAATTAGCGAGTGTCGTGGGTCAATTTTAGGAAAAAGGTAGAGTGCACCTTTCGGCTTTACACAGGAAACGCCTGGAATTGCACATATCATTTCATATGCTCGATTTCGTTGATTCAATAATCTTCCACCGGGTTGTATCAGATCATTGATGGTCTGATACCCTCCCAGAGCAGATTGAATGGCGTGTTGAGCCGGAACATTGGCACATAATCTCATATTGGCCAGGATATCACACCCCTCAATGAAATCTGAGGCCCATTTTTTTGCCCCACTGATGACCATCCAGCCGGACCTGAATCCAGCAATTCGGTAGGTTTTCGACAGGCCGTTAAACGTAACAAAAAGGATATCATCTGCCAGTGAAGCGATTGATATATGTTCTGCGTCATCGTAAAGGATTTTATCATAAATTTCATCCGCAAAAACAATGAGATTATGCCTTCTGGCCAGTTGAATAATATTATCCAAAATTTCCAATGGATAGACAGAGCCGGTTGGATTATTGGGGTTGATGATGACAATCCCCTTTGTTTTGCATGTGATTTTTTTTTCAATATCGGCGATATCCGGATACCAGTCAGACTCTTCATCACAATGGTAGTGAACGGTCTTACCACCGCAAAGGCTCACAGCTGCGGTCCAAAGTGGATAATCCGGAGCAGGAACAAGTACCTCATCTCTATCGTTGAGTAAGGCTTGCATGGACATCACGATCAATTCGCTTACACCGTTACCCAGATAGATGTCATCTATGTCAACGTCATTGATATCTTTCTCCTGGCAATAATGCATAATCGCTTTTCTTGCAGGATAGACACCCTTCGAATCCGAATACCCCTGTGACGTAGGCAGATTAATAATCATATCCTTGATAATATCATCTGGGGCTTCAAATCCAAACGGAGCTGGATTTCCAATATTTAGTTTGGTTACCTTGTGTCCCTCCTCTTCAAGTCTTTTGGCCTCAACCAGAACAGGCCCACGGATATCATAGCATACGTCACTAAGTTTCTGAGATTTTAGAATATGTTTATTCATTGTACTTGCTGTTTGAAGGGGTTATGGCGAAATATTCGCCCTTGGGCCATTATCCAAAGCTGTTTCCCATCTGGGATATGAGCTTGTCAGTAAAGATCTTGAAGTTGATGTTTGTCCAGCTGATTGCGCATCCATTTTTTTTGTTGAACCCTGATATGAGAATGGTTAATTTTCGTTGCGGACTCTCTAGATGCTTTTTTTCCTCCAATATACCAACTGATTTCAAAAAAGAGCATCAAACCGGAGATGCCATATTGTTGCTGAGTATACGCGTGATAACTGCCATATATAAATATCAGGTTCAGAAGAAATGAGACCGCAGCTTTGTCATATTGCCGGCTCAACAACAGGCCGGATCCAGGAATGATGGATGAGTAAAGAGAGGCTCGATCTGGATCAACAAGTTTTTCAAACGAGTTTGATGATGGAAAATCGGGTGTTTCC
>JAOZRE010000200.1 GCA_029940215.1 bacterium
CCAGAAACTCTCCAAGGATGACCTGGTACTGAAATACCTGGAGAAGAAATCCCTTGAAGGGTCCCTGTTCATTAAGGATGAGGCGCGCTTCCAGGCTTTGGTGATGGCTCTGACTATTTACCGTCAAAATCAGCAATTTGCTGAAGGCGTCAAGTTCTATAAAAATATGAAGTATGCCCCTTTTCATGAATCTCCTTACTCAGGGAGGTATCTGATTCACCTGCAGGGAGCTGTGATGATCGAGGAGCAGGGGGAGTATGATGATGCCATTGATACGTATCAGACCTCTCTGGATACCCTGTTGGAAATGAAACAGCCGGATCTGCAACAGGCAGCCAGGATTGCACAACGAATTCTGCTGCTGACGGAAAACCATTTTCCGGGAGATCTGGAATTCGATGCGCTTAAGCAGATTATCAAGATTCATAAGCGGCGACAGGATCGTGTCAATCAGGCCAAGACAGAGCTGATATTGGCGCAGAGACTGGAGAAGTCGAAGGAGCAGGAGGATGCCGCAGAATACTATAATCAGGCATTGGAAAGCTACAGGGCAATCAATAATGTAAAAATGGTCAACCAGTTGCTGACCCTGCTGGCCAATCTCGAAGAAGGCAGCTCCGGTAAAAAACTGGCTCGTTTGAAAGATCTTGAATCTACCCAGGAAAAGGCAAATAACGCAAAACAACTGATCGTGACCAGAATGGAGATCGGTAACTACTACAAAACCCAGGGGGACCTGGAGAATGCCGTTGTCTACTATCTCAAAGCGGGGAAGACCAATGGTCAGGTGGATCGATTCCAGTCGATTCAAGCACAATACTACGCCGGCCTGCTGCTTTCCCAGACAGGAAAACTGCAAAAGGCCAGTGAGGTTTTTCAGGGAGTGCTTGGCGAGAAAACCTCTGCTGATGCTAAAAACACCGTTTTTCTGCAGATCCATCAAGCATACGCCAAAAACCTGGATCAGCAGCAGAATTTTCCAAAGGCTTTGGTGCAGATCGATATAGCCCTGCAGAGTGAACCTGGAAAATTAAAAGAGAACCTGATTGAGATAAAGGCCTCTATCCTGATTAACAGCGGCCGTTTCAAGGATGCTGAATCATTGTTGACGGGGCATCTGAAAGTGGCAACGGGGAACGGCGAGGTAATGCCGTTAATGATTCTGCTAGCGAAAGCTCAATTGGGATCCCAGGATCTTGACCCTGCGCTGGCGACACTGGATAAGGCTGAAAAGACAGCTCCGAGTGGACTGATCACGGCCAACTTGTATGAGGTGCTCAGCCTGAAGAGTTATACCCTGAGTTTGAAAAAAGAGATGGTTGCAGCCATTCAAAACCAGGAACGGCTGGTACAGCAGCTTGAACAGTCTGATATCAAGGATCGATTGGGAAACGCCAATATTGACCTGTCTCGCTATTATCTTGATATCGGTCGTGTTTCAGACGCGTTGAAGGCCAATAGAAAGGCGGACGGATGGGTGAAAAAGGGGAGTGACGGCTATCTGAAAATGTTGCTCAATTTTGCCAAAATAGAGCAGAAAAAAGGAAACAGCGAAAACTCTTTGGACTATTTCACTCAACTGCAAGAGGGGCTCAGACCAGAAACCCCGCCTGAGATCGTAGCGGAAATGTACTATCAAAGGGGGTTTTCCAACCTGAGTGCATCCCGCTTTGAAAATGCACTTGCGGATTTTAAAGCGGCAGAGTCAGCTTATCAAGGGCTTAATCAACAGTCGGAGGTCATTCAATCCAGGATGGCGCAGGCGAATGTACTAATCAGCCTGGGGAATATTTCCAATGCCGAAAAAATATACTTGTCTCTTCTCTCCGAAACCAGCAGCACGCTAGGTACACAGGGTGATGTAAACAATGCACTGGCATTTCTCTACTCTGAATTGGGGCAGTATAAAAAAGCGTTGAAGCATTCGGAAAATGCAGAGCAGTCCTATAAATCAGCCGGCCGACTGAATCGCACGCCGGAGGTGCTGAACGCCCGGGGGCTTATTTTCTTGAAGATGAACGACTTTGACCAGGCGGAGGTCACCTTTATCAATGCGACCAGGCAGAATAAACAGTACCAGAATCCACTGTTGGACTCAGAGATTACCAATAACCTGGGTGGCTTGTACAAGCAGAAAGGGGAACTGGAAAAAGCCAGGGAGCAGCTGATGAAAACGGCTGAGCTGCAGAAAGAGCTTGGCTTTGAGTCGCTATTGGCGCTGACATACAATAATATCGCATCGGTCTATCTGGATGAGAACAAGTTCGATGAGGCGCTTAGCTTTCTCAGACAGTCGAGGACCTTTGCCGAGAAGTATCAACTGAAAAAAGAGATCGCCGGTAGTTGGAATAACGAGGGAATCCTCTTTTTTAAACAGGAAAAGTTCGACGAGGCACGGGCAGCATTTCTGGAGGCTGTCAAGCCGCAGAAAGAGCTGGAGCTCAAGATCGACCTGGCTCGGACGCACAATAACCTGTCAATTATCGCTGCCAAACGGTCGGATTTTGACGAGGCCCTGGACCTGGCCCAGATTGCTGTGAACTCGCTTTCTTTGAAAGCCCTGGATGACAAGCAGCTCTATCCTAATCCTGAACTAAAATCGGTTCTGGCACCGGACCTGATGAAGGACACGCTGCAGATCAAGGGGGCCTACCTGAGAGAACTGGCCAACAAAAGTGATGATCCCGCTGAGAAGGTTCGCTATCTTGACGCCTCCAACCAGAGTTTTGCTCTGGCTATTGAGCTTATAGAAGCTCTGCGGGCCCAGATCAAGGGGGAGGAGTCCCAGAAAAAGCTGCTGCAGGCCAATATCGACATTTTTCAACAGCTGATCGCTATTCTATATGATCTCGGGACCATGGCTCCTAATCGCGGCTTTCACGAGCAGGCTTTTTTCTATGCTGAAATGTCTCGCGCCCGATCGTTTCTGGATCAACTCCAGGAACAGGTGGCGAGATCAGGTCTGAACCTGCCACAGGAGATCAGGGATCGTGAGAATGACCTGAAGACAAAGATTGCGAATCTGGATGGGTTGATTTTTGTGGAGCTGAAAAAACCGCAGGGAGAAAGGGACATTGAAAGGATCGAGGCGTGGCAGATTCAAAAAACAGAAACACTCCTTGAACATCGAAATTTCACAAAGGAGCTGGAAGAGCGGTTTCCTGCATACGCTAGCCTGAAATATCCAAAGGTATACGGGGTCAAGGAAACCCAGGCTGAACTTCTGAACAGCAAAAGTGTGCTGTTGACCTATTTTGTGGGGGTGGATCAGTCCTATGGCTGGACAGTGGGGAAAAAATCGTTTTCCATGGTTGCCCTGCCGCCCAATGCCGATATTGACCAGCTGATTCGTAAATACAGGAAAACCCTTGTCAATCCTTTGATTATGGAGGACGAGGACGATGAGGATATGGTCATCGATTCCACCCAGAGCCACATCGCCATTGGGTTGCAGATCTTTCGCAAGATGCTGGACCCGATGTTGAAAGGTGTCGGGCCCGAGGTCAATCAATTGGTGTTGATCCCGGACGGAGTTTTATATTACCTCCCCTTTGAAACCATCCTGACCCAGATTCATCCCAAGACAGATGAACGGTTTCCCGGTGGCAGGGAATACCTGCTGCATCGCTACTCCATCCACTACTCCCCCTCAGTCTCGGTACTGGGTATGATTCAGACACAGGTTAAAAACCGGGATGCAGGCACGATGGCCAAGCGCAAGAAGTTTATAGGGTTTGGGGATCCCGAGTACAAGCCTGCTGAAAAGGAGAAGGACAACTTTGTATATAATAAAACATTGAAGCAGCAGGGCTTCTATGAACTGGACCGGCTGTTCAATACCCGGATTGAGTTGAGGGAGATCTCCGCCATATTCTCCAAATCTAATCTGATCTTCCTGAGAGATAAGGCCAGGGAATCGGCGGTCAAGAAAAGTGTGAAGGGGTATCAATACGTTCATTTTGCGACGCATGGCATACTGGATGAACGGAATCCGGAGTTCTCAGGAGTGGTGATGAACCTGGTCCAGAACGACAAGCCGGAGGACGGATTCCTGCAGTCGTCAGAGATTTTCGATCTGGAAATCAACTCTGACCTGGTGGTCCTCTCAGCCTGCGAAACTGGTCTGGGTAAAGTGATCAAGGGTGAAGGGATGGTAGGTCTGACACGGGCGTTCCTGTTCGCTGGCACGCCATCCATCGTGGTATCGCTCTGGACGGTGGCGGATGATTCAACATCCAAGTTGATGATCTATTTCTATAAATTCCTGGACAAAGGTTTTCCCAAGGATGAGGCGCTCCGAAAAGCGCGTCTGGCGCTGATGGCCGAAAAAGTAGATGGGGAACTCTACTACTCCGATCCGTTCTTCTGGGGACCGTTTATCCTGAACGGGACACGGATATAGACGGCTGCTTAGACTTTCCAGTCGTCATTCCCGAGAAGTCGGGAAACCAGGTGTATTGCAGCTGTTTACACTCTGACGCTTAGTAGGTAGTCAGGGAAAAACATAAAAAAAAAGGGGACCTCCGCATGATGCGGGATCCCTTTTTTTTGTGTCTTGACAGTTGACTGTAGACGGCTGTCTGGCCCTAGCCTTTTTCTGTATGGGTGTAGACACCGTCCCAGTCAGCAGGTGGCGGGTCCTCAAGAAATCGTTGACAGCGTTCGACATAGGTTTGTGACAGTCCATCTTGAGGTATGATCTTCAGACCTTTTTCGAATATAGGAATGGCACCGGCAAAGTTCTTGTCTTTGTACAGCTGGAGTCCCTGGTTATAAATGGGAACCAGATCTGCCATCTTTCCGCTGGTCTGGCCTTTGCGCTCAAGGAGGTCATATACGGTGATCGGTTCGTTTTTACCGACCACGCGAATGGTATCCATCTCCCTGACATCAATGAAATCCGCAGCCTGTTTGTAGGTGAATTCAGATATCATTGAGAAATTCTTATAGAACTTGTTGGCACCTTCAAGCCGTGCGGCAAGGTTCACTGAGTCTCCCATGATGGTGTAGTCCATTCGGGATTGGGAACCCATGTTTCCCACAACCATCGGGCCGGAGTTGACCCCCATTCTGACAAGAACCCTGGGCAGGCCTTCCTTCATCCACTCTTCACGTAAACCTATCAGCGCTTTCTGCATGTCAACAGTCGCATAACAGCAGAGTTTTGCATGGTCTGGCTGATCCAGTGGCGCACCCCAGAATGCGATGATGGCGTCTCCTTCAAACTTATCGATGGTGCCATTATTGTCGGAGATGATGTCGCACATGGCGGTCAGGTATAGATTCAACAGGTTCACCAGTTCGTCCGGTGTCAGGCTTTCGGATATGGTTGAGAAGCCCTGAATATCTGAGAAGTAAGCAGTCATTTCCCGACGTTCGCCACCGAGAGAGAGCTTGTCCGGGTCTTCCACCAGCGCTTCAATGACGTCCGGTGAGAGATACTGACCGAAAGCATCAGTGATGAAGCTCTTCTGCTTCCGCTCCTCTATAAAGAGGAAAATATTAATAGCGACAAAACCCAGGATACCGGCGAGGAACAGGTAGCCCATGGAAAATACCAGGTCCAGGTAGATGTAGCTCAGGGTACAGAAAGCAAAATAAGCGACAAACAGGCCGACAGAGGCAAATGCCCTGAGTTTCGGGTCAGATAGGAAGTTTGACGTGACCAGCAAAAGGAGCAGTATCAACCCGATAATGATCTCAGCAGTTGTTGACGCTGATTTCAATGGGGCACCCTTCAGCAGTGTTGCAACTTCGGAAGCCAGCACCTCGACCCCCCAGACTTTCCCCATAGGTGTATCGAAATAATCGTGTGAGACTTCTGCTGTGTCACCGATAAACACAATCTTGCCTTCAACCAGTGCCTTAAACTCCTCCATATCATCTTCGTCGTACTCCTCATCATTAGGATCGGTTACCAGTTCAAGAATATCCATCGCCGATAGCCCAATGTAGGGATCCTTACTGATAAAATTAACCCCCGGTTTGATATAGGGATAATCGTTCCTGAAATCGTTGAATTGATCCAGCTTGATCTTAAGATCTCCCAGGTAAAGGGTTCGGTCCTTCACCCTGGGTTCAACCCCTAGATATGCTGCAACAGTTGCTACCGAAATTGGCCATTCGCCGTATATTTCACCGACCTCTGGATAGATACGGAGGCGGTTCAACATCCCCCCCATTTCCTGGTGGTTTGAGTAAGCTGTCGTGGTCGCTTTATGAATGGTTTCGGTAGGATATATAATCTTTTCAACCTTCTTTGGATCATCTTCTTCAAACATGACTATTGATACAACGATTGTATTCCCAGCACTTTTCAGGCGTGCGGCGATGAGCGGGTCTTCGTCATACGAACTGGCAAAGTCCATCAGAATATCCACCATGACAACTTTGGCACCCAACCTCGCAAGGTTTTCAGCGATCTTTCCGATATCGTCCCTGCGCAATGGAAAGCTGCCGTAGTCTTCGAAAAAATCATCGTCCTGGACAACAATGGCAATTTTATCGTGCGGGAAAGTGACCTTTGCGGGATCAGCATAGCTGGTCCTGAGAATATGCCGAATCGAAACAAACTGATCTTCAAAGCTTGAAAACCACTCGAAGTGTTCAGCGGGAATCATGACTAAAAAGACAAGGATCGTGAAAAATATATCAAACCGTTTCAGCAGATTTTTCATGATGGCGTGCTCCTTAAAACACTTTGATTGCAGAAGAGAAGACTTGAGTAACGATCCCTTTACCGTATGGCACCCACTTTTTGGGGGCAAAAAATGAGGTCAGGCAGTAAAAGTTTGTTGTAACCTCGTGGTCCGAAACGAACCGGATCGATTTTATATTTTTGAAATAGCGCAGGCAGGCTATTCTGGACAAGACAACGGTCCGGCTAAACATGCCTGTGGCTGTTTTACCAGAAAATGGCATGTTCTGATCCCGTTGTAAAGTATGAAGTGTCAGTTACTTGATTTTCTATTGCTTGATTTATCTTGGTTTTTAATGGTGAGGATGGGCAGGTGGGGTGCCGCTGCTTTGATGAAAAACAGCGGCAGCGTGCATTATTCGGTGGTTGCCACTTTCCAGGCTTCCAGTTCCTTCTTGTAGATACCATTCAATTTCAGCTTTTTATATACCCGGAAGAGGTAAGGAGTCATTTCCAGTTCATCCGGATTTTCCTCGAGGTAAAGCCGATATTGATCCATAGCGGCGACCCACATCCCTTGTTTCTCAAAAAATGATCCCAACATGAAGGAATCTTCCCCGAATGTATCCTGAATCTCTGTTATTTTGCTGCTGACATCAGACTTCTGCTGTCCTTCAAGCCACAGCACCTGGTACGGATAGGTTTTTCCCTTGGATTTATATAGCTTGAGTTCCGTCACGGGGTCTTCGCCCTTCAACACGAGAATCTTATAGGGCTGTTCCCCTACAAACGAATCGACCTTCACCCGGACAACCTTTTCACTGGTTGCAGGGGCACGATAGATTTGGTCACCAATGGTGAGCTGGTAGTTATATTCGCTGCCGATGTTATTCCAAACCATGTACGGGTACTCATCTGTCAGGGCAAGCTTTCGGGCGGCGGAAATCTTAACAGTCTTCTTCTTGTGACTTCGACGAACGGTTGTATAGGATTGAGCCTTTGAGAATTTCTTCATCAACCCTGACATCAACTTACCGGATGATTCAGAGGCGGACAGGCTTCCACTTTTAGCTGCCAGCTCGTTTCCGGTCACTTCGACTACGCTGTCTGCGCCGATATCCATTGTCAAACCGGACTCTTTGATCGTGACTTTGGCCGATGAATCAGGACCGGTTTTGATCTGATACCCCGAAAAGAGGAACTTGCTGCGGCGGACCTTCTTCCATTTTTTGCCGTTCTTTGTATACTCCACTTTGCCTTGAGTCTGAAACAAAACCCCTACAGGGTCTTTTTTCCCGGCGTGAACGCTACCTGAAATGAAAAAGAGCAGGCTGACGATGGCCACTGTTTTGATAATTGATTTCATGTCTTCCCTCGATTTAAGATTGCAAGCAGTTTAGTCAGGACAAACACGACTGAATGTTCCGATCCGGAAAAAACAGACATTTTCCATGAGATTGTTTAACTGTAATGAACCCATCGTAGCCGACACTAAGCTTTTTTGCAAGGTTGAATCAGGTTATCTGAAACTGACTGCAATGTCCTGTAAATAAAAAATGCAGTTGTGAGCAAAAGAAGAAGTGATTGAATCAACGGAATATTACTTTCCTCACTTATAAGCTTGACAGCCTGGAGTTCTCCTCGTCATGCCGAACTTGATCCGGTATCCAGGCACGCATTACTTTGAAATCATCCTGGTTCTTTCCTGCGAGTCTCGGAAATTCAGTGTGTCAAGCACGGAATGACGGC
>JAOZRE010000201.1 GCA_029940215.1 bacterium
AAGGGGGAGTTTACCAATCCGGTTTTGTGACTATACCGCATCTTTAGAGGCCCGCTTCCAGGGGCAAACCATAACCGGATTCTTTATCCTTTGTTGTTTCTCTATCCCACTAGTACCAGAGCGATCTGCGGGAAAATCACGATCAATATCAGAACCAGCACCATGATGCAGACAAAGGGGAAGGCCCCTAAAAATACATCATTCAGCCCGATACGTTGGTCATCGAGGGTGGACTTGACCACATAGGCCGCAATTCCAAGCGGAGGCGTGATCAGGCCAACTTCCACTGCCAGGACTGTCACAATACCAAACCAGACCAGGTTGAAGTCCATGGCTATCATCACCGGATAAACCAGCGGTACAATAATCATTAAAATGGAACTGGAATCGAGGATGGTCCCCGCCAGTAGAACAATAATGATGTATATGGCCAGAAGTGGATACATGCCCAGTCCCGACTCACCGATCCAGGTCCCCATGAACTGGGTGACACCGGAGAGTGCCAGCATCCTGCCATACATGTTGGCTGAAATAATCAGAAACAAAACGGAGACAGTGACATGCCCGGTTTCCGTTAATACCTGCCAGAGCTTGGAGCGACTCATCCGCTTTTTTCCCATAGCGATCAGCAGAGCGCCCAAAGCCCCTACTGCACCGGATTCCGTTGGTGTAAACCAGCCGGCATAGATGCCGCCCAGAACCAGGAGAATGAGCGATACAATGGGAAACATTTTCCAGGATCCCACCAAAAATCCCATTTTTGGTACCACTGTCCCGTCATCGGTTGGGGACTCCAACACACGGTGCGGGAACTTGTACGCCACGAAGAGTATATAAGCGATGAAACTGGCAGAGAGTAGTAGTCCTGGCAGAATACCAGCTGTAAACAGGTCACCGATGGATGTTTCTGTTAACACCCCGAACAGTATCAGCAGCAAACTGGGTGGTATCAGCATGCCCAGTACTGATGAGCCGGTGACCACACCAACTGCGAATCGAGGTTTATACCCCAGCCTGATCATCTCAGGTACAGCGACTTTGGTGAAAACAGCTGCTGAAGCGATGGAAATGCCTGTCACCGCAGCGAAAACAGCATTTGCCGCCACTGTCGCAATACCCAGCCCTCCCTTGATACGCCGGAAGGCCCGGTTGGCCACATCGAACATGTCTTTTCCAATATCCGACACGGAAACGAGCAACCCCATCAATACAAAGAGCGGCACCACACCAAAAATATAAGCTGAAATGCTGTCGGCTGAGGCCAGGGATAACAGTTTCATCGCAACCGCCCAATTACCACGAATCAGCCAGACACCGGTAAAGGATACCAGGGTCAAGGCAATGGCAACGTGCATACCCGCGTATATCAGGAACAGAATCGAAAAGATCGAGAAAATTCCGACTTGAAAATCAGTAAACAGTAACTCCATCAGGTGTGATCTCCTGTTTCTGCAGTTTGGGGATCGGCGGGAAATGCCATTTGCTTGAAATCATCATAGGCCAGCAGCAGAAACTGAATGATCGCTGCTGCAGAACCGATCAAAATGATTAATTTGACCGGCCAGACCGGGGCCATAAAGTCACCCTCCGCACCGACATACTCGTCAATGGTCCAGGCTTTTATCAGCATAGGATAACTCCCCTGCAGAATCAGCCAGAACAATCCGGCGCCAACGAGGTGGAAAATACCCTCCAGAAAGCAACCTACCCGAGGCAACTTTGCACGAAGGATATTCAACAACGTCTCGGCACGGGTCAAACGTCCCACCTTGAGGGTATGCGCAATCTGCATGAAGACAAGAGCAACAATCGACAGTGAGACAATCTCAGGTACCCCGCGGATAGGCCGGTTGAACAAAAACCGGCTGATAATATCCAGATTGATGATGATCAGGAGAACAAACACCCAGGCGGTTCCGATGCTGTTCATGGTCGAGGTGATCATGTTAAAACTAAATCGCTTTTTTTCTGACATTTTTTAGTTTTACAATAGTGTTTGGCTGGCAGCCCACTACAGAGGCTGTCGCAAAATTGAAAGAATGATCTTTCTCCATCCGTCATGCCGGGCTTGATCCGGCATCCAGGCCAGGTTAAACGTAGAAATCTTTACTGAACTCCGTGTCAAGCACGGAATGACAAGAATATGGAATAAGCCTTTTCGGTATTTTTGCAACACTCTCTATAGCTGGGCTGCCTGAATAAACTATCTGTCCCAGTTACGGGGCAGTTCAACACCGCGGGATCGGAGTCCGTCAAGAAAAGCTTTGACAGTTTCTGAGCCGGGCAGTCCTTTCTTTTCCATGGATTTCGCCCAGTTGTTGGGAACGTTTGGCAACATATTCGCCCAGCGGCTCCTCTCAGCATTTGAAAGATAGGTGATAGTGGCACCTTTGCTTTTCATCAGGGCGATGGATTTTGCCTGGCGGTCGGCCTGCGCCTGAGCCAGCTTCTCTTGCCATTCCAGGCCAACTTCTTTGAAAATTTTCTGTGTCTGGGAAGACATGGAATCGAATACATCTTTGTTGATGGTCAGTCCGCCCGCAAACTGAGCACCGAAATCCACGATCATAATATGGGGAGCCACTTCATAAAGCTTAAGCGCGGCAGCAGCGGTCATGAATGTCAGCGTTCCATCATATACACCTGTTTTGATGGAGTTGTAATAGGTTGTCAGGTTTCCTGCCACGGGGACACCACCGGTTCCTTTGAGCCAGTTGGCTGAGGGGCCGGGAGCTGCAATCTTGTGGCCCTTGATGTCGTCAACCGTTTTGGCGGGGAAATTGGTCAGGATTCCGTAGCTGTCCAGGGCGGTTCCACCCAGAAAAATCTGGTTGTATCGAGCCCATTCCTTGCTAATAGCCGGGATCTTGGTCTGAAGTTCGTACATGGTGTTGGCAACCTTGAAGATATCTCCGCTCCCAAAAGGGGTCATATAAGTTACATTATGAAGGGGCATCTTGGGTGCTTCGAAAATCGTTCCCACAAAACCCATATCCGCAACACCGGACTCAATCGCTTCCAGAGCACCGCCAATTTTTGCGATTGTTCCGCCATAGGCCTGATTCCATATGATCTTGTCCGGGCTACCTGCAGCTTCCAAACGCTTGTCAACTTCAGGAATGAAAAAATCACGCGTCAGTGTTACCCACAGAAAGATCGGCGGATGGCCCGCTACAACAGTGAGTTTGTGTGTCTTTGCAGCTGCTGTTGACATTGCTGCCACGAACATCATGGCAGCAATAACTGTTATGGTCAGTAACCGTTGAATCGTTTTCATAACTACCCCTATTAAAATTGATTTTATGAAAATGTCGCAAAAAATAAACACCCCTTTACCACAGCTCAGCAAGGTCTTTTTCAACCAGACGGTAAAATCAACTGATGATCGTCCGGTTTTTTTTGACCCGGCAGTTGCATGACAGCTGAAGGACGCTACCTGAGGGTCGGCTCAAAAATTACTCAAGTGATTCCCATTAGTGTCAAGGAATCACGTTGCTGTGGCATTATCCCGGCAAAATGTCCGGTCTTTATAGGACTTTTGTGGATAGCTTATGCCAAGTTATTTTTGTACGATCCCTGATTGCCCTTTTTTTCAGGATGGGCATTCCCTGTTTGGAACATAAACCTGTCTGTTTGCCATACAGACTCTTTCATCCCACATCAGTTCGTAGGCGGCCGTTGTTCTGCTCCGATAGTGTAGATAGGCCGAGCAATCCGCTTGCATTGAACTGAATCAGCCGTTCGATCATCTGCTCGATGCTGTCATCGTCCAGTATCCCCTCGGATAGACGTTTGATTCGTCTCGTGCGAGGCATGGAGGAGACAACTGCACTGGTCATGATCAGGTATCCCCAGTAAACTCCTGAATCAGGAAGCTCCGGCAGCACCTTTTTCAAGGCCTCAATGTACTCCCTGGCAATGGGATCATAATATTTATGGACCAGATCTCGGGATCGATCATCAACACTATTGGCCAGCTTTGCGAGAATCTGGCTGAAATAGGTGCCCCAACTATATCGGCCGCTCTCTATGGCCGGGCGGACAAAACTGTCAAGCACCTGTTCAAGGGTGGGAATACCACCCTCCGCTTCATCAAAGCACTGCTTCAACCGCTCTTGCCGAATCCGGTTGATCATGGTGGATCGACGCTCAAGGATCAACTCAAAAAGATTGTCCTTGGTTTTGCAGTGATAATGAATCAGTGCCTGTGCAACACCGGCCTCCTCAGCGATCATGCGCATGGAGGTGCCGGCATAGTCGAACTGTGCAAATAGTCTTTCGGCTGCGTCCAGTATTGAATCCTTTGCCTTTGTGACTGCCATATTCGAATTTATCGCCTGTGAATCAGTTGAAATGCCGGATTCTGAAGAGTGGTGTAAGACCCCATCGTTTCGTCCGGATCGCACCTGCAACCAAAATAAAATGAATCTGACTGATCAACCAGTCAATTAATCACTTCTCTACCACTTCCTGCGGTAAAAACCGGTTCCGAAACCGGACAAGATTAGTTGTTTGAGGTTATCCGTCTGGTTTATCTCGAACTAAAAGGTCGGGAATTTGCAGCCTGGCACTCTTGCCTGCTTAGTCTGGATGTTTAAAAAAATAAACCTGATTGATCGATCAGTCAAGTAAAAAAACGCAAATCAAAATATTTATTGATGATTTAGCCACCGCTTGATAAGACAAATTCGGTGGCAATCTGTTTATAGCTTGTTATTCCTCTACCATGGCAACCGGTCGAACCCACCCTGCGGATGCGGATGCGATTTTTACAGGAAAACAGGCAACTTTGAAACCAAACGGCTTGGGGATTTTATCGAGGTTGGTCATCTTTTCCATGTGACAATACCCCTGTTCAATACCGGCAAAATGGGCTTCCCAGACAACCGACGGATCGCCTTTTTCCTGGAACTCCTGGGCCAGGAATGGCAAGGGTCGGTCCCAGGACCAGGCATCGATTCCGACTACCTTCACCCCTCTCTCTGTCAGGTAGAGCGTGGATTCTCGGGTCATGCCAGCACCCGTGACCAGGTATTCAGGTTTCCCCCAGGACTTATCAGCCCCGACGTGCACCAGTACGATGTCCAGCGGTTTGAGCGCATAGTCGATTCGTTTCAGTTCTGCCTCAACATCAGCAGCCGTGATTGCCTCTCCATCGGCTTTGGCGCTGAAATCGAGCAGGACACCATCGCTGTGACACCACTCAAGGGGGATTTCGTCGATGGTCAATGCCCGTTTCCCCTTATCCATAGTGGGGTGGTAATGGTAGGGCGCATCCAGGTGGGTTCCGGAGTGTGTGGTCAGTTTGATCTCTTCCAATGCCCATCCCAGGCCCTCAGGGAGCTGTTCCTTTTTGATGCCCGGAAAAAATTCCAGCATCTGCTCGGCCCCTGCGGTGTGGTTGAAATAGTCGATGGAAGGGATCATGCTGGGGGGGTCGCTGGGGAGGTCACCCTCCAGTGTAATACTGAGGTCGATATATTTCATTTTTCCCATGAAATTCCTTTTACTGATGATTAACGTCTTCGGTGTTTCCAGATATTGTGTCGGTATTTTGGGTACGGGTGCCCGTCTATCAACAATCGATGGATGTCAAGCGGCGCTGGAACCAGATGGTTGGCGTCTTTTTCGTCCAGGAAGGCTTCGCTTCGTTATCCTTTATTATATGTCCAATCGGAAAAGAAATACAAGCGTGGATCAGGAGGCGGCTAAGGCAATCGCATGACAATCTCAGTAATGGTGGGGAAAAGTAATGCGATAGCCCTGCCATGCTGCCAGTGTCGAATCTCAGGATTTCCTTTGCGTCGAACAGACCGGGCAGTTATAATAAATGGATAATTGTTGGAAGACTTACCACGGGATCTTCACATTCCCGTGTCCTGTTTTTTGCATTTTAGCGGAGATTGATATGGCACAATTTTACCAGGATGTTACGAGGACGATCGGCTGCACGCCGCTTTTGGAATTGAATCGGATCACAGAGAGAACAGGGGCGCGCATCCTGGTCAAGATGGAATCTCGAAATCCGCTGGGTAGCGTCAAAGACCGGATTGGACATGCGATGATCATGGATGCGGAAGAGAAGGGGTTGATCAAACAGGGGACTGTAATCGTGGAGCCGACCAGTGGCAACACGGGACTTGCCCTGGCAATGGTTTGCGCGGCCAAGGGGTATCAGCTGATCCTGACCATGCCGGATACTATGAGCGTAGAAAGGCGAAATCTTTTGAGTCAGCTGGGAGCTGAACTGGTACTGACTCCGGGTAGTGAAGGGATGAAGGGCTCCATCGCCAAAGCAGAGGAGATTCTCGCAAAAACGCCAGGAGCGTTCATGCCGAACCAGTTTGAAAATCCTGCCAATCCACAGATTCACCGCGTGACAACGGCGATTGAAATTTGGGAGGATACAAATGGCGGGGTGGATATTTTCGTGGCCGGAGTTGGTACGGGGGGGACAATCACCGGAGTGTCTGAAACCATCAAAGCGAAAAAACCCTCATTCAAAGCCGTCGCTGTGGAACCGGCAAACTCACCGGTTATTTCCGGCGGCGCTCCCGGACCTCATAAGATCCAGGGAATTGGGGCCGGGTTTGTGCCTGGGGTCCTGAATGTGGAGATCCTGGATGAGATAATTCAGGTGACCAATGAAGATGCCCTGGAAACGGCTAAAAAACTGGCAAAACTGGAAGGGCTGATGTGCGGTATTTCATCAGGTGCTGCTGTCTGGGCTGCTCTTCAGGTTGGTCAGCGTTCTGAAAACAAGGATGAACTGATTGTTGTTGTTCTGCCGGACACCGGAGAGCGTTACCTGAGTACCGATCTGTTTCAAAACTAGCGATTTTTTCCGACGCCCTCCCTCCTCTTTTTGTGAGATTGCTGGAATCGTCCGGCAATCTTTCGGATCCATCCTGATGATCTGACATGTAACAACTCCCATCTACTTTGCATTGCAGTTCTGTATAAGCAATAATATGGATTTCTCTGATGAAAACAAGTGTTGCTACCAATGACTGCTTGACACCATTGTGACTAAATTTTTAGAATACCAGCTCGCCCGGTGAAGCTTTCCTGAAATCCTGCCACGGTTCTAATCGCCGGATCCTAAAGGATTATTCTTCAAAAACAGCATCTTGCTCGTTGTCTGTCTCGTACATAAGGAGTGATTGCAATGGATTCCACAGTTAAAAAAACAATCTTCAGAAATGCAGCAGCCATTGTCACCTGTGATTCCCGGGATTCCATACTGCGGGACTGTGATATGCTGATTGAGGGGCCACAGATCAAAGCAATCGGACCGAATCTTGAGGCCGATGGTGCTGATATCATCGATGCATCGCATTGTTTTATCTATCCGGGGCTGGTCAACACCCATCATCACTTTTTCCAGATGTTTGTACGAAACCTGTTGTCTGTTGACTATCCCAATATGCTGGTACTGGATTGGATCAGGGAGATCTATCAGATTTTCAAGAGAATCGATGCCGACTGTATCTATCACTCCTCTCTGGCAGCCATGGTGGATCTCCTGAAACATGGTTGCACCACCGCCTTTGACCATCAATACTGTTTTACTTCCCATGCCGGCCTGGAGCTTGTGGATCGGCAGTTTGATGCTGCAGATCAACTGGGTATCCGGTACCATGCCGGACGTGGTGCCAACACCCTGTCCATGAGCGAAGGCAGTACGGTTCCGGATGAAATGTGTGAAACCACTGATGTGTTCCTGTCCGATTGTGAGCGACTGATTGATAAATTTCATGACAGTGAACCGTTCAGTATGCGCCAGATTGTGGTTTCACCCTGCCAGCCCATCAACTGCCTGAAGGAGACCTTTGTTGAGTCCCTGGCACTGGCCCGGGAAAAGGGAGTTCGGTTGCATACTCACCTGGGTGAGGGAGAGAACGTTAATATGGTGGATCGCTGGGGCATGCGTACACTGGACTGGTGTCAGGAAATTGACTTTGTGGGGGAGGATGTCTGGTATGCGCACGGATGGGAACTGACACCCGAAGAGTATCAGGTTATGGCCGAAACCCGTACCGGATTGTCCCACTGCCCGGCACCGGCAACCCTGGGTGGATTTAATATCATCGATATTCCAGCTATGAAAAAGAGTGGCATGAGGCTCAGTCTTGGCGTTGACGGATCGGCTACCAATGATAGTTCGAACCTGCTGGATACACTGCGCATGGCCTTTCTGATGCAGAGTTTCCATGGGAAGGATCGGGGCGGCAGCCCGACCCCCTATGAGATGCTGAAAATAGCCACCAGTGGTGGCGCTGACATTCTGGGGCGTCCGGACCTGGGGTCTTTGGAAACCGGCAAGGGGGCCGATTTGTTTATGATCAAGACGAATAGACTGGAATATG
>JAOZRE010000014.1:0-3199 GCA_029940215.1 bacterium
GGCCATGGATGTCTACAAGGAAGCTGTTCGATTGGCCAGCAGTTGCCAGGCCTCGATTTCCATCCTGCATGTGATTGAAGAGACTACGTCACAGGCAAAAAATCTAGTGATTGATATGATGGGGAAAGAGGCGTTTGAAAAGCTGGAGAAGGAAAATGAGGCTTTTGTTCAGAATATCATGGTCGGGAAAAGGAAAGAGGCCCCGATTATTGAACAAACCCTGGAAAAACTGGCACAGCAGTCAGGTACGGTCAGTGACGGAAAACATGTCGAAATCGGTAAAACCATGGTTACCATGGGTAATGTCTCTCAAGAAATCGTGGCACAGGCCGAGGCAAATGGTTGTGATATCATCGTGATGGGGTATCATGTTAAAAATATTATTGCTGAGTTGATGCTGGGTGGAAAAACCAGGAAGGTGATGCGTCATACCAAAATACCGGTATATCTTGTTCCAGTGCATGAATAGCAAGATAAAGGATAGGGTAGTGCCCGTTGTAGAAGAGCAGGGCTGCTCATATGTCAATCGAAAGGGGTGATTCAGTCGCTGACCTGATAGCCCGCTTTTTTGTAGTTCTCTTTCGCCCTGTTTTTCAGCTGGCTGTCGCTTGTCTTTTCTGAGTGTTTGTCAGCCAGTTCTGCTGCGTGACTGTACATCCCCTCTTTTTCATAGGATTTGAGTTGCTGTGCCACCCTTGTTGATTCTTCAGATGTTTCAACAACAGCGGCGCGGCAGAGTGAAACGGTTTTCTTTACTTTATTGTTGCATTCCGGGCAGATGGAGAGAGGAGGCTCGGTCATCTTCTGGACCTGCTCGAATCCATTAAAACAGAAACGACATGAAGAGTCGGGATCTGTGGCAATGTACTCATAAATGGGCATGATTTGTTCCGTCTCTGTTGGTTTCTGAGAGTTTGTGACCCTGATTCAGGAGATTGTCAGATCGGAGATTTTGAGGGTAATATCCGGCATCTGTTCAAAGATGGACTCTCCATACTTACCGGCCAGAACAGCGGTTACCTCTTCCATGGCGATGGCGTAGCAGGATCGCTGGAAATCGTTGCCCTCCGGTTCCTGAGAAAAGTCAATGTTGAACGAGATCAAACCGGTGTCCGTATTCTCCTCTCCATCCCTGTCTGTTATCAGTGAACTGTAGCTGAATTCCAATTGAGTCATATTTAACGGTGGCTTGTGTTGATGATTGATACGGGAACCCGGGTTTTGCGCGACAGGTTAAAAACGAGATAGTCAAACCGGGATCCTGATGACAAAATAGTATGACTGATGCAAGGTGAAATATCAACTTGAAATAGAAGCTCTGGAGCTGGTAAGCTAAACCCTCGTGCAGGTGAGATTGACCCATTCGGTATCGAAGACAGATAAAACACAACCAATGTCCGGACAGAGAAGATGAACCAGGATCTATTTGAGCGATTTCAAAAAGGTGAAGAGGTGTATTTTGTGTCTGAGCAGGCGGAAAAACTGGTGCATCTCCAGGGCACCCTGCTTGAGGATGTCACGTCTGAGACAAGGGTGATTCGCCTGTTGAATTCGGATGGCGAAGAGGTTTCAGTCGATTCATCCAGTAGTCCGGAATGGAATGTGGTGGAGGCCTTTGACGGTTATGGGTTGCTTTTTTTAAAACTCGATTCTGATCGAGTCGTCTATCTTGTCGTTGCTGCAGGTGAAGACAATGTATTGCTCGAACCCGACTCAGGGTTGCTCTGATCGAACGATTGATTACATTGCCAAGCCCGTTATTCAGCTTTTAGGAAGTCATGATACCGCTTGAGGTTGTTCATGATACGTGCTGTCATGGTGAAGCTTGGAAATGTTGCTATTTCCTCCCCATTGAATATTTCGACCATCTCCTGCCGGGCAAAGGCGATCTGGGGATCGTTAATGCTGTCCAGTGATACAAATATCGGTTTGTCGGACTCTCTCGACGCTTTGACGATGTTGTTTACAAAGGTGTACATACCTGTCCTGCCAAGATCCCTGGCTATCCACGCCGGATTGATGTTAAAGATGAGTGCATCGGTATTGGGATCATCCCGCAAAAGATCCATGATGCGGTGGAAATACTGCTCATTGAACAGAACCGGCATGATATCCATGGGATTTTTGGCGCTGCTTCCTTCGAGAGGGACAAATGACTCCAACTGCTCTATGGTCTGGTCAGCCAGTTGAGGTACTGTCAGCCCCTCCTTCTCAGCAAAATCGGTCATGGTGACTGAGCCCCCGCCGGCACCGCCTAGAACCGCAACCCTGTTTCCGGTTGGTAGCGGCATCATTTTCAACGCCTGTAAGGTATTGACCATTTCTACTGTCGAATGAACCGAGATAATACCACTCTGTTTGCACATGGCCTTCCAGATGACCTGTGAACCTGCAATTGCAGCTGTATGCGATTGAGTTGCCCGGCTGCCCCCGGCGGTCTGCCCCCCTTTCCAGATGACCAGCGGCTTACTGGAAGTGATCCGTCTGGCAGCTTCGAAAAACTTCCGGCCGTCCCGTAGCCCTTCCAGGTAGGCTCCAATGATCTCGGTTTTGTCATCCGCAGCCATATAGTCCAGGAATTCGTGTGCCTTAAGGTCACTGGCATTTCCAAAGCTGACACCTTTGCTGAATCGGGTGTTCAAAGGCTCGGTGTTCATGATGATTTCGTAAGCCAGTTGACCGCTCTGAGAGAACAGGCCCACTGAACCTGGCTTCCTTGGAAAAGTCTCGTTCCAGGAAAGTCCGCCCTCCGGACAGTATAAACCCATGCAGTTGGGTCCGATAATCCGGATACCACCTGACTGGGCGACCCGGATAATGTCCGCCTCTGCATTCTTGAACTCTTCCCTGCCCGTTTCACTGAAGCCGGCGGTCAGCAGGTGAACGAACTTAACTTTTTTCTGGATGCACTGCTTCAGTACCTCTATGACGCCTGCCAGCGGTATGGTAATTATAGCCAGGTCAATTTGCCCCGGAATATCCAATATGGAGGCGTAAGCCTGATATCCCATAATGCTGTCTGCTTTTGGGTGAACCGGATAAATGATTCCTGGCAGACCCATGGCGATGGATCCTGCAATCCAGGCGTTACCGCTAGACCACCCCCACTTCTTCCGGGGAGAGGCGCCGATAACGGCAATATTTTTGGGCATGAATAGACTATCCAGATGCTGAGTCAACGGTTTTCTCCTGTTATGAT
>JAOZRE010000014.1:3299-26451 GCA_029940215.1 bacterium
TTGGGCATGAATAGACTATCCAGATGCTGAGTCAACGGTTTTCTCCTGTTATGATCGGGTTCTATGATATGGTCTCGGCTATGGAATTCCGCTCCGAACAGATTCGGAGCGTTTAACTTTGACGGTCGGGGGAATGTGGCATAACGGTTAAATCGATCCAAAGACAAGGGATGGTCTGCTAGCCATTGAACAGCTCCGATGCCAGGGAAACTGTTATTTCACTAGGATCCAGAAGTCGCGTGGCAAGTCCCTGTGTGCGGGGCAACTCATAAGCGAAGTAGTACCGGAATGTGACAATTTTTCCTTCATAAAATGCTCGTTTTGAGGCTTTTGCACCTGTCAGCAGTTTATTCGCGGTAGTTGCCTGCAGCAGCCATTGCCAAGCAATGGCAATGTAACCGAAGTATTCCAGGTAAAGAGTGGCATCGGCCAGAAATGCTTCGACCCCTGCCTGGTCTCTCTGGGCAATCTTAGCATCTGTGACCTGCCGCAGCTGGCTCAGCAGTTTGGACAGTTGTTCTGCATAAGGAGCCAAATCCGTGATCTTGCTGGCGATCTCTATCGCAGCACCGACCTCTTCAATGAACAGGGTCAGCGCTTTTCCCTCTTTCATGATCACCTTGCGGCCCAGCAGGTCCATTCCCTGTATACCGGTGGTTCCTTCATGAATGGGATGGATGCGGGTATCACGATAGTGCTGCTCAACAGGAAAATCGTCACAATAGCCGTACCCCCCCAGACATTGAACAGCCTGGCTGGTTGAGTGTATTGACATCTCTGATGGGTATGTCTTCGCAACTGGTGTCAGCAGATCAAGCAACAGGGAGTACTGCTCCTTCTGTTCACCGGTTACCAACTGCTCAAGATCAGCATATTTGGAGCACTGAAGTAGTAAAGAAAGGGAACCCTCGGTAACGGCTCTCTGAAACAGCAGCATGCGCTTGATATCAGCATGTTCGATAATAGGAACCTGTGGCAGGCTGTTGTCCTTATTCCCAGTTTTACGGCCCTGGGGACGCTCCTGGGTGTATTCCAGTGAGGCGTAGTATGCCGCACTGGCAATGCCGGTGGCTGAAATCGCGACGCCCAGGCGGAATTCGTTCATCATCTGGAACATGTAAATCAGTCCCTTGTGCGGTTCCCCGACAAGGAAGCCCTGACAGACTCCTTTTTCACCGAAAACAAGTTCGGTGGAAGGGGTTCCCCGGTAACCCATTTTATGAAAGATCTGTGAGACCTTGATGTCATTGTCCACCAGTTTTCTGACCGGATCGTAGCGCTTTTGAGGAACGACAAACAATGAAATCCCTTTGACGCCGGCCGGAGCTCCATCAATGCGAGCCAGCAGGAGGTGAATGACATTGTCAACCGCATCATGGTCACCAGCCGAGATAAACACCTTCTGTCCCTGTATGCTGTATGTTGTGCCATCAATCGGAGTTGCCGTTGTTGCAATATCGGCAAGAGAGCTGCCTGCCTGGGGTTCAGTCAAAGCCATGGTACCCTGCCAGTCGCCGGCGAGCATCGGGGGGACATAAGCATCTATCAGTTCCCTGCTGCCGAACGATGTGATCAGGCGGGCAGCACCGGCAGTCAGGTCGGGATAGGCTGATGCAGAGTAGTTTGCTGCAGAGAAATAGTATTTGATGACATTGTTGATGACGACAGGCAGTTGCTCCCCTCCTTCATTCTCTGGAAAGGATGCGCCAATCCATCCCCCACTGCCGCACTCCTGCATGATGTCACGTATGGCCGGGTGAACGATGACCCGTCCGTCCTGGAGCTCTATTTCCGTTCGATCCATCTCCTCAAACGTAGGGTAGAACTTCGTTTTTGCCAGTTTCAATGCTTCGGCAAGCACCATATCAAACATCTTCCGATTGTGCTGCTGATAGTAGTCATATGAGGTTAGTTCAAGGATGTCCAGTACATCATATAGTAGAAACCTGACATTATTCTCGCTGATAAATTTACCTGCCATTTGCGCTCCTTGCTTTATTGATCATATAGGCGGCTGTTTGTTTCTTCCTTGTAAATATGTAGTTGCAGGATACCTTTTTTCAGCCAAATCGACAAGGCCTGTACGACTTTCAGACTGCTGCTTCCATTTCTTCACGGCTATTTGGGGATTTAGAGTCCGATGATTTGAGCTTTTGGCTTTAATTTAAAATAGATCGGCTCGAAGCTAATAATGTTGCAAATTGACGATGGGTGTGATAAAAATATTAAAATTTTTTCGAGTGTAAACGGGTTTAACGCGGGTATGCTCTGTCAGAAGTTAAAAACGTGCTGGCAATGGTTATTAACCAATTAACCAGCCCATGAAATGGAGATGTCGATGAAGCTGTTCAAATCACTGGTTATTGTATTTGCTCTGCTGTTCACAACAGCAGGTGTAACATTTGCGGGAGATACCCTGGCTAAGGTTCGGGCTGCCGGTTACATCAAGATAGGTGTGAACGGGAGTGTGTTCGGGTTCGGTGCTCCGGACTCAAATGGTGTCTGGAAAGGGCTTGACGTTGATACTGCCAAGGCAATTGCTGTCGCGGTTTTTGGAGAGTACAAAAATCGAATTCGTTATATCCCCCTGACGGCTGTCCAGCGTTTTACAGCACTGCAATCAGGTGAAATTGACGTTCTGACCCGTAACGCTACACGAACCTTGAGTCGGGAAACCGCTCTGGGATTGAATTTTGTAACGGTCAATTACTATGATGGCCAGGGATTCATGGTTGACAAGGCCCTGGGCGTTTCCAAAGCTTCCCAGCTGAGTGGTGCTACTGTCTGTGTACTGCCAGGAACAACAACTGAGCTGAACGCTGCTGATTTCTTCAGGACAAACGGCATGAGATGGAAGCCGGTGGTTATTGAAAACACCGCTGAACTCTCCAAGGCCTTTTTCGCCGGTCGGTGTGATGTCTTAACGTCCGATATTTCTCAATTGGCAGGTATCCGCTCCGGTGCCAACAATCCAAAGAAATATAAGATTCTTCCTGATGTGATTTCAAAAGAACCATTGGCACCGGCTGTTCGCCATGGTGATGACCAGTGGATGGATATTGTCAACTTTTCAGTACTTGCTTTGATCAATGCAGAAGAACTGGGTATTACTTCAAAGAATGTCAAGAAAATGCTGAAAAGCAAAGATCCTAAAGTGAAGCGTTTCCTTGGCGTCAGCCCTGGTAATGGCAAAGCGCTGGGATTGGACGAAAAATGGGCCTATAACATCGTCAAGATAGTGGGTAACTATGGTGAAGTGTTCGCAAGAAATGTTGGTCCTAAAACCAAAGTTGGGTTGGAAAGAGGTCTGAACGCACTTTGGACCAAAGGCGGCCTGATGTACTCACCTCCATTCAAGTAGTCACCGCTGTTTATTAGGGTCAGGACCGGATAACGGCCTGACCTGATTCCCATTGATTCAATGATATTATGAGTTCTCAGAATACACAGCCCTCCGGCAAGGTCTTCTTCTGGTATGACCCGGTCAAGCGTGGAATCATTTACCAGGTTTTTACCCTGCTGGCAGTTGGCCTGCTGGGGTACTATCTTTTTTCAAATGTTCAGATCAATCTGGAGCGACAATCCATTGCGACCGGATTTGGCTTTCTTGATAAAGAGTCCTCATTTGAAATCGGAGAATCCCTGATCGAGTATTCGTCAGCGGATACTTACGCCAGGGCTCTGGTGGTAGGGGTTCTGAATACCCTGAAGGTCTCATTTGTCGGTATCGTGTTGACGGTGCTGCTGGGAACCCTTATCGGTATTGCTCGTCTCTCCAGTAACTGGCTGGTATCAAAAATTGCATCTGGTTATATTGAGCTGTTTCAGAATATCCCCATCCTGCTGCAACTGTTTTTCTTTTATGCCCTGTTTTATGAAGTGTTCCCTTCCCCACGTCAGGCGTTAAATCCCATTGTGGGGGTGTTTATCACAAACCGCGGCATTGTCTATGGAGTCCCGGAATCCCATAAGGCTCATGGGGCTATGTTCGTTGCCTTCCTGGTAGGGATTGTCATTGTATTTTTCCTGAAACGCTGGGCCAAAAAACGTCAGATAGCCACCGGCCAGATTTTCCCTGTTTTTTATACCGCTCTCGTTATTCTTCTGGCTCTGCCGATAGTAACCTGGTTGTTATATAGTGCCCCTACTGCGATGGACGTGCCCAAGCTGTCAGGATTCAATTTTGAGGGGGGTGTGAATGTCAGTCCGGAATTCGGTGCGCTGCTGTTCGGGCTGGTTCTGTATACAGCAGCATTTGTAGCGGAGATCGTTCGGGCTGGTATCCAGTCCATTGACAAGGGGCAAACCGAAGCAGCCATGTCAATCGGCCTCAGGCCGGGGCAGATCATGAAGCTGGTTATTCTGCCTCAGGCCTTGCGGGTGATTGTACCCCCATTGACCAGCCAGCTGTTAAACCTGACGAAAAACAGCTCCCTTGCTGTTGCTATTGGGTACCCGGATTTTGTTGCGGTAGCTGGAACGTCTATTAATCAGACCGGACAGGCCATCGAAGGGGTTGCTTTGATCATGGTGGTTTACCTGACCATCAGCCTTTCAACCTCTGTTTTCATGAACTGGTATAACAAGCGAATTGCCCTGGTGGAAAGATAAAAAATATGACAGAAGCAAAAGTGACGGCGGAATCCAGCGAGGTATTGAAACCCCCTATCAGCCATGCGGGGATCATTGGCTGGGCCCGACTTAATCTATTCAATGGCTGGTTTAACAGTACCTTAACCATTTTGATTCTGGTTGCAGCCCTGCAGTTGATTCCGCCATTCGTTAACTGGGCATTCATCGACAGCGTCTGGAACACAACCGGCGCTGAGTGTCAGCAGGTAAAAGGGGCTTGCTGGTCAGTTATTCCTGCAAACTTTCGTCTGGTGATTTTTGGATTTTATCCGGCCGAGTCGCAATGGCGGCCGTTGTTAGCCATGATCATGCTGGTTGGGTTGCTGCTGTATAGTAAAAACCGAAACAACTGGGGGAAAAGGCTTCTCTATATCTGGTTATTCAGTCTTTTCATCATGGGGGTTCTCATGCGTGGCGGACTGTTTGGACTACAGCCTGTTGAGAGTGCTAAATGGAGTGGCCTGCCCCTAACCCTGATTCTGTCATTTTTCGGTATGCTGGCGGCTTATCCGCTGGGAGTTGTCCTTGCGCTGGGACGTCGCTCAAATCTGACAGGGATTCGGTCGCTGTGCGTGGTCTACATCGAGATGATTCGGGGAGTGCCCTTGATCAGTCTGTTGTTCATGTCCTCCATCATGTTTCCCCTTTTTCTGCCGAAGGATCTGAATATTGATAAGATTCTGAGGGCTCAGGTAGCCATTATCCTCTTCACTGCGGCCTATATTGCGGAAGTGGTCAGGGGCGGACTGCAGGCCATCGACCGGGGGCAATATGAAGCGGCAGAGTCCATCGGGCTGAACTACTATCAGACGATGCGGCTGGTTATTCTGCCTCAGGCACTTAAAATTGTGATCCCGCCTTCCGTGGGCATACTCATCTCCGCATTTAAAGACACATCACTGGTGGTGATTATTGCGTTGTACGATCTTCTGAACACATCGAAATCAGCACTATCCAATCCGGAATGGATGGGTAGCAGCAGTGAAGTCTACATTTTTGTTGCACTGATCTATTTTCTGTTCTGTTACCTGATGTCGAGTTACAGTCGCCGGTTGGAGGCTGAACTTGAATACAAATCGACTGAATAGCAGACGGTCTATTAATCCAGACCCAGAACCGGCAAACGATAACTAAAAAAGAGTCATATGGCAACCGAGAGTCAAATAATCAATTCAGCGCCGTCCGAGGAGAGCATCATTAAAATTGCCAACATGCATAAGTGGTATGGCGATTTTCACGTGCTGAAGGACATCAATCTCGATGTCAAGAAAGGGGAAAGAATCGTCATCTGCGGTCCATCCGGGTCAGGGAAGTCAACCATGATCCGTTGTATCAACCGGTTGGAAGAACACCAGAAAGGCACTATTGATGTCAACGGCATTGAGCTGACCAACGACCTGAAAAATATTGAAAAAGTGCGTGCGGAAGTCGGTATGGTGTTCCAGCACTTCAACCTCTTCCCGCATCTGACCATTGTGGAGAACCTGACTCTAGGCCCTATCTGGGTTCGGAAAACGCCGAAGAAAGAGGCTGAAGAACTGGCCATGCACTACCTGGAAATCGTTCATATCCCAGAACAAGCGCAGAAATATCCTGGACAGATCTCAGGTGGGCAGCAGCAGCGGGTGGCCATTGCACGAAGCCTCTGCATGAAGCCTGAAATCATGCTTTTTGACGAACCAACATCGGCCCTTGATCCGGAGATGATTAAGGAAGTGCTGGATGTGATGATTGAGTTGGCTGAGGGCGGAATGACCATGCTGGTTGTTACGCATGAGATGGGGTTTGCCAAAACGGTGGCCCATCGGGTGGTGTTTATGGACTTCGGTGAGATTGTAGAGACCAACGAGCCTTACGCCTTTTTTGATAATCCCGAGCATGAACGTACCCAGCTTTTCCTGAGCCAGATTCTTTAGGTGGCGTAGCCTGTCAGAGGGTTCGTCACAATGACAGAGGGACCCTCTACCTGTCAATTCCCTCAACTGTTACACGTGATTCATGAAAGGTACTTCCCTTTCCCATATCCGTTGTCTTCTGTGAGGTGAGATCATTGATACCGGTCTGCCCGGTTGCTTCATTCTCCCAGTATATTCCTTCTGCCACAACCAGGCCGAGTTGTGTCCTGTCTGTTACTCGGGCCTCCCTGATGGTTGTCCCCCGATAGTTTGTGATTTGGACCAATTGGCCGGAAGTGATCCGGTACCTAGCTGCATCTTGTGGATGTATCAGCAAGAGGCCGGTTTTCTGGAGATAATACTCGCCAAAGGTGCTGTTCAGCAAGTGGAGAGCCGGAGGGGTGATCAGCTTTAATGGAAAGCGGGATACCAAATCAGGGTCATTAAATTCAAGGGGTGATCTCAGGCAGGCAAATCCGGGTGTTCCTGGCGCCACATCAGGCGTTTCAAAATAAAAGGGTTCCTGATTGATGGCATGTGCGGTGTTTGCATGTACGGATTTGATCCATTTCCCGTCCTGGACCGTTGATAGTTCAAGTGACGGATCAATTCCGGCCAGGCCTTTGACGAAGTCTCCGATGCGTTCTTGAATCGATTGTGAAAACGGTGGGTCTGTATACCCCATTCTGATCGCCAGTTCCTGAAACAATTGAAAGTTGTTGATGGACTCACCAAGCGGCGGAATGACCGGTTGGGTGATGCCCATGTAAAAATGGCCATAGGCGGTATATACATCTTCGTTTTCAAAGGAGGTTGTGGCCGGCAACAGCAAATCCGCGTATCGAGCGGTGGGTGTCATGACCTGTTCGTGAACCACGGTAAACAGATCTTCCCTCTCCAGTCCTTTACGAACCCGGGAGGCATCAGGAGCGATGCTGAGGGGATTACTGTTAAAAACAAACAACCCGTGAACTGCAGGTTTCAAATAGGTCAGCGCCTCTCCCAGTTGTATCATGTTGATGTCACGTGTCTGCTTATCTGCCAGTGATGAGTGCACCAGTGTTTCGCTGTTGCCATAAAAGGCTCTTGATGAAGCCAATACCCCCTGTCCCTTTTTCCCGTCAAAAAGACCCAGAACGGCTGCCAGACTGAGGACGGCACGAACTGACATGGCCCCGGTCGTATTGCGCGTCATCCCCATACCGATGCGGATGAATGTACGTGGATTATTCACCAGCAATTCAGCAAAAGCCAGGATCCGGGCTTTCTGAATGCCGGACTGGGATTCAACCATCTCCCAGCTGAGATTCCTGACATATGTTTCCAGTTTTTCAAATCCGATTGTTTGACTGTTAATCGTGTCACGGTTTACCGAACCGTTTTCCAGAATCTGCTTGATCACACCCAGGGCCAGTGCGGCATCGCCCCCCGGTTTGACCGGCAGGTAAAGATCTGCGCTGTTTCCCGTGTTGTTGCGGTAAGGATCGACAACCACCAGTTGTCCCCCTTTTTTTCGGCACTGCTGAATATGTGGCCAGAAATGAATGTTGGTGGTTTTAACATTGATCCCCCAGGCGATGATCAGGCTGGACTCTCCCGCCTCTTCTGGAGGGCTCCCGGCACGATGGCCGCAATGCGCCTTCCATGCAGCACTCGCTGCAGATGAGCAGACAGTACGCTTTAAGCGGGAGGCCCCAAAACGATGAAAAAACGGCTCCCCTGACCAGCGACTGATATGGCCCATATTACCGGCATATGAGTAAGGAAGTAGCGCCTCTCCACCGTATGTTGCTCGTATCTGTTTCAGTTCTGAAACCAGCAGGTTCCAGGCCTCTTCCCATGAAATCCGCTTAAACTGTCCAGCGCCTTTTTTCCCGGTGCGAATTTGTGGGTAAAGAATCCGTTGTTTGGAGTGAATTCGTTCGTTGTAATATCTCATTTTCCGGCATAGAAATCCCCGGGTGAAAGGGTGATCCGGGTCTCCCTGCAGACAGGTAATTTTCCCGTTTTCAATAGTGGCAATGATCCCACAGCTGTCAGGGCAGTCCAGGGGGCAGATGGTTTTTCGGGTCTCAGTCATGTTGGATTGGTGATATGGCGCATTTTCCTGCAAGGGGTGCTGTGGATGTTACCGCGACGGTGGACTGTCAGAAGTCAGTTTTCTTCAGGCTTTCTATCTCGTTGGAATTGGGATAGTATCTCTCGATGACGGAAATGTGATTTTCATATTGCTCAAGGTTGATTTTTGCCTTTTTAAGGGCCATAGCTCGCCAGTAATGAGCATAGATATTTGTTTTGTGAAGAGCGAGGGCTTTTTCCAGGGAGATGGTGGCTAGTCGATAACGCCGGGTATCTGCCATCGCAATTCCGTTTTTCAAGTGAAAAAATGTTTCAATAGCCGTCTCAGCCTTGAGGGGGGCAAATAATCGATCCAGGTCTTTGAAGAATCTGGACTTGGTATTGATCATGGCAGTGGAATTAACAATGGCATTTTTTTTCAACTCCAGATCCTCTGATCCGACATTAACGGTGATGGTTATATCCCGCCAGGCATTTCGGAACAGAATTTCATCCCAGTCGAGAGCCTTGGCAACAGCGTAGATAACAAAACTGAAGCTGAAATGGTCAAACTCATTTTTATAAGCGAAATTATGGATAATTGAGCTGCTTGACACGGCAGAAAAACGGTATTTTTCTGTGAACAGCCGATACAACCTGCTCACGTTTTCCAGCAGTGATCCCGAATCGCGGGGGTAATCCTTCATCTCATCGACGGCCCAATCAAGAATCTCTGAGAAACTTGCGATTGCCCGGCTGGCGAAATTGGGGATATTAAATATTTTAGTGGACTGGTTGATTAATGACTGAATCAGGGGTGGGAGATTACTGCTCTTCATGCCGACTTCCAGCACTTCTTCTTCCTCTTGAATCTCGACTGTCAGAAGATTTGAAATACTCATTTTGTATGCGTCTGAGAAAATGAATTTTTCGTAATGCTGATAATGTTCGCCAATATCCTTACAACACTCATCAAAAAGCTGCTTGATGTTGTCGATCTCCCGCTGGGTGTCTTTTGGCATCATACCAGGTACGCGAGCCTGCTCCAGCAGGGAGGTGTGAATAAACTGAACAAATCCCGCCGCGTTGTCTTTGCGTTCTTTATCATCCAATCGGATCAGTGATTGAATAACCTTGATCAATGTTTCCGGGAAATGGGTATACAGATAATTGATCAGGTTGCGAATGGTTGTCAGATTCTCTTCCGACAGGAGATTGATCAGATCATACAAGTAAGTCTTGAATATATAGAGCCAGCCGAGGATCAGGTGGTTTAGAATGGGCAGGGTGTCCCTGTCCGACGTAATGGAAATATCACTGAGGTAGCGAATCATGTTGTTGAGCAGATTGGTATGCCATTTTACGGTGGATTCGAAATGCTCTCTATCCAGGCATGCCTGCTCGAAAAGATGATTGAAAATCTGTTTGAACTGTGCTTTGTCGGTCGACAGCTTTTTGATATAAGGGATAAAATCTTTGAAGTAAGCAGCAGAACTCACATTGGTCAATTTGTTCATCAATGTCAGCTGATCCCGGACCTCCTTTTTTTCATGAATCGGCACCAGAAT
Organism: bacterium; assembly: GCA_029940215.1. Classification (GTDB taxonomy): domain Bacteria; phylum SAR324; class SAR324; order XYD2-FULL-50-16; family XYD2-FULL-50-16; genus JAHJRI01. The sequence goes on from JAOZRE010000014.1 coordinate 13,453, forward strand.
GTCCCAGATCTCCATCAATTTCTGATCCTTGTCTTCAGCCTTATTGAAAAAACGAATGGCGTCCAGCAAGGGCATCCATGTATCGACTTCACTGTCACGGAATATTTTCTTTTGGTAAACGGCGTCAAGGAGTTCATGCACGTATTTGCTCAGTGCAGATATCATCAGGTAGAAATGTGGTTTGTTCTTTTTGTCTTTCGCAAGATATTTTTGATAATAGAAAGTGATGGATGAGATAAACTTGGAGAGGTAGTCATCAGCCTGTTTCCCTGAATAGTTGTATATGGCAACCAATCCACGTCGGACAAGATCCAGAGGAATACGAGGCAGAATATCGCCGGGTGAATCAACGAATATACCCTGGGTCAACAGATGAAGAAAATCCGGGCTATTTTTAATCTGGATCTTCAGCATGTTTGCCAGCGGGTGACCGGCCGGCTTGAGCTTGATCGGCGCCAACATGTTGAACTGTTTTAGAAAAATGCCCCCTTTTAATTCCTGTCGAAAGAGTCTCGAAATCCGCCTGATGTGAGACAGCTCATCTTCAGCGGGGTCTCGGACTAAAAATATGGCGGCATACGTGTTGACAAAGCCTTCTCTGTGGTTTTCGATTGATAAAAGCCCCGGCAATATATCCTTTAAAACAGGGTCATCTTCTTTCTCATCAAGTGCCAGGAAAATGGTTGCCATCAATTTGGCCATTCTCTGGGAGGTTACAGCTTTTTCAAATATATGTGATATCAGCCGGTTAAAATCGCTTTTTTTGCGTATTCCCCACAGATAGATCGAAAACGTCTTGGGGGTCACCACGTTGACCGGCTGGTTGATATTCATCAGGTTTATCAGCTTGTCGATCCGCTTCCTGAAAGCCTCATCTTTTTTAATTCCGTTGAGCATTTTCAGAAGCTGCTGAATTTCCGGATCGGTTCCCCCAAACTGATAGATCATTTTGAATGCCCGGCGCTCGCCTTCCCGCATGCGACTGGATGATGCTATTCCCCTCAACAAACCGGCATGTTTGTGTTTGAGCAAGTCGATAAATTTGGTAAATGTAGCGAGATCTTCTTTTCCTTTGATGGGGTTGATGGACCTGTTGATATCGGCCCGGGTTCGCTGAAAAAATTCGTCAACAACGAATCTGGGTTTTTTCGCAATCTCCAGCAGATAACGCCGCAGAACATGGACCAGGATAACCATGGGGTCCAAGGGGTTTTGCTCCGCTTCATCCTTGAATTTAATCGATGGTTTCAGCATAGTCGTTGGCAATCAATATGGTTACTGTCGTGTCAACTGTTCCGGATAATGGGATATTCAGCTTAACTGTGGCTGAACGCCGCCGGATGATATTCAGCTGTTTAAACTATTTCCATTTCTGAAGCCCATTCTAGAGAAAAACCCACCCACCGGCAAATGGTTTTTGCTTGGCTCTTATCTGGATAAAATAACCTCAATAACTCGCATCCGCCCCTCCAGCAGATTTTTTCTCATGTTCTTGACCATGGACAACAAGTTGTTGCCATAGACCATCTTCTGGTTGAAGATGGATTGCTTTCTCTTGCCGCCGGCGTCCCTTTGCTGATCAAACCAGGCCAGCGCATCTTCGGATATATCCTGGTATAGGACTTCGGAAAATCCAGCTTCCTTTAATTGGGACCTCATTGTTGCCTCCGTTACCAGAAAGCTCAACGACGGATCATGGGCCCAGGGAACTGGAAAAAAGAGGGGTAACCGATCATCTCCAAATATGACGTCGTGAATTAGAAGATGTCCACCATGACTGAGAACACGATGATATTCGCTGTATAGTTGACCTTTGTTCGATATATTCATGGAACAGTGCTGGCTCCAGATTCCATCAAATGTTTCCTCCGCAAAAGGCAGTTCCAAACCGTTCCCGCATACAAAGTTTATACTTTCAGGCAGGTCAACTGCGTCAGTCAGCTTGCGGGACAGTCGACAGAAGCTTTCAATAATGTCCAATCCGACAACGGTATGCCCAACTTCAGTTGCGAGGGTCCGGGCAGGTCCTCCCAGACCACTGCCGATGTCCAAAATGAGACTGCCGGGAGATAGATTGGATCGATTGGCCAATGCACGGGTGGCAGCTTTTCCACCAATGTGAAGCTCATCGAGCGCGGCCAGATCTTCAAGGGTAATTTGTGACCAGCTCTTACCCTCCTTGTCAAGGGCGGATTGAATTTCCATTTCCAAAACGGTTTTTTCATAGTGTTGGGCAATATCTACTGGTAATGGTTGTTTTGATTGTATTTCTGACATATCAGTTCCGGAGTCGGGATCCTGTTTAATTGGATGCTGGATGAAAAAATGGGCTCTCCATGATCAGTTTTTCCATTTTGGTGTGTTGTCCGTCTGCCAACTGGATGGTTAATCAGGTCAATTCTTTTGGTCAGTCTGACAGAATCCGCATGGGTTGTGCAGTGAAAACAGCAACGGTGTGCGGTTACTACTAAGTATAGAACTCGTAACCTTCTGAAACGTTGACAAAAAAAGGGCTGCAGAGGGTCTTGCTGAAAAATCAACCACTTTAGAGTATTGCCATTACTTCTAGGTTAATAATCGATCATTTTCAATCATCTTTTAGATAGTCGATCTTTCCTGTCATTTTTTTCGGCCAAATTGGTCCATTTTTTTTGGACCTGGTGATATTTTGGCCGATCAAAAGCTGTTAAAATATTGTAATAATAGTTAAAAAATAATTAGGCACGCTTTTGGCAAATAAGAAAGCCAAACAAGACATCAAGTACTTGACAGTCGGTCATATCGACCCTATTTTTGAAACAACCATTCAACAAGAGGAGTAAAATGAAAAAGAAATTTGTCAGCAAGAGGCGATACAGAAAAGGTTCAATTTCTTTTAACCCGAACCGGCAGTTCGTTGAAGATGCAGTTGAAGCATACCTGCAGAAAGGTGGAACAATCAATCAGATTGAAGTGGATGAAGAGAGTTTTGAAAAGTCATGGATGATTAATGATGTCAGTACTGAAGTGGATGAGTTTTTGAACGGACAGTAGTCAGGACCTAATCCTATTATAAGAATTCCTATATGATTCTGAATCAGCAGCAGGTCAGTATCAAACTCCCATCCAGACCGTGACCAACCGGCCGTGATGGGAGTCACCACCCGCCGCAGATCCCCTCTCCCAACCACCTTATCAACGTTCGACAATATCCTATTTACAACTCTGTCATTTTAGATGGTTTCAGGCTTTGGTGACTGCATTGGGAGCCCTTTCAACCTTCAAAGTTAGACTTTTGCGATTTATTTACCTATAATCAGTTTCAGCAAATATTCAATACCGGCTTTACAACCGTCGGGTTGGACTCATATTCTGATTCAAGTCGAGCACATCTTCTGAAAAAGCGGTTTTGCCTGACCATCTATCGGTAAATGCTGTGATATGAGGACGTCGTCTAAACAGCCATAATTTACAAAACCAGGGAAAGCTATGAAAAAAATTGTCGTATATTCGAAGGACTATTGCCCGTACTGTGTGAAAGCCAAGGAATTATTGAAATCCAAGGGTGTTAGTTTTGAAGAGATTGCAGTTGATGTAAAGCTGGAAGAAATGGATATCATGATTGAAAAATCGGGCGGGCAACGGACTGTGCCGCAGATTTTCATTGATGATTTTCATGTAGGAGGCTGTGATGACCTTTATGAGCTTGAGAACAAAGGAGAGCTAGACAGTTTGCTCGAAATTGAAGTAGAAGAAGCCGATGTGAATCACCATCGTGTCATTATTCTAGGTTCCGGCCCGGCCGGATACACGGCGGCAATATATGCTGCCCGTGCCAATCTTGAGCCGTTGGTCATATTTGGTCCACAGAAAGGGGGTCAGTTAACGACGACAACAGAGGTAGATAATTTTCCGGGATTTCCAGACGGCATCGACGGAAATAAGTTGATGGGGCTGATGGAACAGCAGGCTTTGCGGTTCAGTACCGAAATAACGTTCGGGGAAATAACCCGGGTTGATCTCACGGAACGCCCTTTTAAACTCTATCAGGACGATAAATTGTTTACCTGTGATGCACTGATTATAGCCACCGGAGCAACAGCACGCTATCTCGGGTTGCCAAGCGAAGCTAAGTACAAAAACAGGGGGGTATCAGCCTGTGCTACCTGTGATGGTTTTTTCTTCAAAGGACAGAAAGTCGCGGTGGCAGGTGGTGGTGATACCGCTCTGGAGGATGCCACCTACCTGACCAATTTTTGTGAAAAGGTATATGTCATTCACCGGCGGGACGAGTTCAGGGCCAGCAAAGCGATGCAGGAACGTGTATTTAAAAACAGCCACATCGAAGTGGTTTGGGATTCAGTTATAGACGAGGTGATCGGTGATGAGGCCAAGGGAATGAACAATTTGCAAGTGCGAAACGTCAAAACTGGTGAGAAAAAGCAGCTTGATGTCAGTGGCCTTTTCGTAGCAATCGGGCATACGCCTAATACCGGACTCTTTGAAGGTATGTTGACCATGGATGAAAAAAAGTATCTTTCCCCTGCATCTGGGACGACCCGGATGAACATTGATGGGGTTTTCGCTTGTGGTGATGTGATGGACAGTATTTATCGCCAGGCTATCACCGCTGCAGGAACCGGCTGCATGGCAGCGATGGATGCTGAGCGATGGCTGGCTGAAATCGATTAACCCCACCTTTCCTGAACTGTCAACAGGGTGAAAAGCAAGCATTGAAGAACGTGCCCGGCATCGCCCTGTTGCACTGTAAATCGCTTCCAGCAAGTAATCCTACCCTCTTTCTTCAGAAAAATCCAAATCCCGTAGTTCTGGTCTTCTCTTTGCATTTACTATAGCAGGGATTTTTTTAGACAACGTGACAACATGAACGAACTGTCAAGGGATGAGGTTTGAAATGCCGGTCAATATATTTGATAAGAATCTGACTTTATTGCAAAAGGCAATGTCATTGCAATCTCGGCGTAACGCCGTGATCGCTTCCAATATTGCCAACCGTGAAACACCGGGATACAGGGCGCAGGATATCGTCTTTGAGAAGGAGCTTGAAGCAGCTTATCACAGCGATCGACCGGGTCCATTGAAAACAACAGATCCCAGGCATTTTGATGGCGTCAAGAAGGAGCCGTTGGAACTGGTGAAAGGAACACAGATTAACAGTTTTAACCCCGATCCAAGGATGGATGGGAATACCGTTAATCTGGATAAAGAGATGGCAAAACTGGCGGAAAACCAGCTGATGTACCAAGCGGCAGTCAGGGCCGTAAGCTGGAAATTTCATTCGCTGAAATCTGCTATTACCGGAGGTAGGTAATGTCAATGTTTAGTACAATGGAAATCAGTTCATCCGGCTTGTCCGCACAGCGGCTCCGAATGAAGGTGATATCAAGCAATATTGCAAATGTCAGTACAACAAGAACGCCGGGTGGTGGCCCGTATCGCAGGCGTGATACTATTTTTGCAGCATTGCCAGCAACAAAGAGTTTTCAAGATGAATTGCTCTCACAGCAGAAGGATGATGGAACGCGTCATGTCAAGGTGGTGGGCGTTACAGAAGACGGTCGTGCCCCCAAGTTGAAGTATGACCCAACCCATCCCGACGCGAACGAGGAGGGGTATGTGGAAATGCCAAATATAGATGTCGTGGAAGAGATGACCAACATGATGGTGGCCAAACGCTCCTTTGAGGCAAATATTGCGGCATTGAATGCAACAAAGAATATGATCAGCAAAGCATTGGAAATTGGCAGGTAAATTGAATTATTATTCGTAACGATCAAAATCGGGCAGTGATTATTAGAGTGTAAAAGGAGAATTATTAATCTAATACACTGTTATTAAACAATAAAACAGTCTCAAGGCCAATATCATGAGTGACGTGAATCGAATCGGCTTAGTGAAACCGGATGCCAAGATTCAACCAACCACAAATAAAAAAGAACCGGTTGCATCAGGCAAGGCATTTGAAAATCAATTGCTTGATACCGTGAATAAGCTGAAAACATTGGATAACGAGGTGGAAGCGATGATGGAAAGAACCAACCCGCAGAAATCGGACGGGGTGGACGCGTCGCTTCAATTAAATACTAAAAAAGCAGATATAATAGCGGAAAATTTTTCCGCTGCTCAAAAAACATCTGCAAAATCAGCTAAATCAGTCGCGCTCATGTACGAGCAGACGCAGGCAAAAAAGTAGTCAGGCGACAAATTATTCTTAACTATTACCTGGAGCAAAGATGATCAAGTCAGTTGTCAGTCAGCCGTTGATGATTCCGAGAATTCAACAGCAGGACTCATCGACCCCACAATCAGCGGGTAAAAAAATCGTTTCTTCGTTCTCACAGATGTTCGATGAGGCGAACAGCCAGCATTTAAAGGCTGAAACGATGATGACAGATATGGTGGCAGGTAAGAACAAAGATATTGCCGGTACCATGATCATGATGGAAAAGGCTGATGTTTCCAGTCGGATGTTGATGGCAGTTCGTAATAAGGTTGTCAGTGCATATGAAGAGATCATGCGTATGCCGGTTTAACGGTTTGTACACCCATTGTTCAAATGCAACCCGACTCTCTCACTAAAAAAACAATATTCTCTTAGTCACAAGGTAATCGACCCATGGCCGAACAAACAGCTGATCTGGTAACCAGTTTTCAGGTACAATTTCAGAATTTTTTCCAGAGTCTCAACACCTCAAAAAAGATTTTTCTTTTCTCCGCATTAGGGGCCGTTTTGGTTGGTTTATTCGCGTTTGTCTATTTTTCACAGCAGGTTACCTGGTCTCCATTGGTCAGTGGCGTTTCTCAGCAGGATGCGGGAAACATCGTGCGCAAGCTGGAAGAGATGAATATTGAATATGTCCTGCAGGCCGGTGGCACTACCATTATGGTTCCGGCTTCATCTGCGGATAAGGTCAGACTGGATATCGCCTCATCTGGAATTCAGATGGGCGGAATTGCCGGTCTGGAGCTTTTTGACGAGAATAATTTCGGCGCAACAGAATTTCAACAACGAATACAGTATAAGAGAGCCCTTGAGGGCGAACTTTCCCGCCTGATCACCCAGGTGAATACCATTAATGGAGCCAGGGTTTCTTTGGCCCTGCCTGAAAAATCACTTTTCATTGATGATGAAAAACACCCTACTGCGTCGGTGGTTCTTGAAATGGCAAACGGCCAGCGAATTTCCCAAAAAGGTGTTTTGACGATTCTGAATCTGGTGTCCGGATCTATTTCTGGAATGATGCCGGAGGACGTTCGTGTGGCGGATCAGTCTGGAAACCTGCTTTCCAAAGGGTTAACCAATGAGTCAACGGCCGAACTAAGGGATAAAAACTATTTTTACCAGCAGCAGGTCGAACAACGATTGCAGCAGAAACTGGTAACGCAGCTGGAAAAAGTGACTGGTAAGGACCGGGTTGAGGTTCGTGTGGCATTGAAGATGGACTTTGATTCCAGTGAGATAGAAGAAGAAGTGGTTGACCCCGACGGATCCGCCATACTGAGTGAAGAGGTGGATACAGAAAATTCGACCGGTTCCCGATCTATTCCCGTTGGTGTTCCGGGTGTTACGTCCAATTCTCCTGAAGTCAGGGCCGGAGCCAGCGAAGTCGCCAATGTGTCAGCCATCAATAAAAAGACCAAGCGTACCAACTATGTGAACAGCCGCAAACATATCAAAAGCATGAAATCGGCTGGCCGGATCCTGCGCATGAGTGTGGCAGTCCTGCTGGACGGGCACTATGACTATGTACGGGACGACAGTGGTGAAGTGGTTGGTAGTCCGATATACAAGCCGAGAACGGTTGATGAACTGGATATTATCAAGCAGATCGCCATGCAGACCGTCGGGTTTGAAAATATACGTGGCGATACAATTGAAGTCAGAAACATGAGATTCAAAAAGCCTCTGGTTGAAGTTGAGAAGCTCAAGCAGCAGCAACGTGAGACGACACGAAAATTTGTGATAGACCTGATTCGCTATGTCATGGTTGGGGTTATCATTGTCCTGCTGGTTTTCATGGTCATTCGCCCCATGGTTCAGAAACTGTCTGCCAAGCCGGAAGACCTCGATCTGCTCATGGGTCTGCCAACAACTATTGGAGAGCTGGAAGGCGAGGAACTGGAAATACCGACAGAAAAAGAGACCGGTATCCCACCGCGGGACAAGATTATCGAAATTGCCCGGCAGGATCCGCTCAAGACAGCTACCCTTATCCGCAACTGGCTGCGTGAAAAGAAAGGACCATCTTAATCTCAGGGGAGTGATACCACATGGAATATTTCAAGCCCCCTGAGTTTGGGACGCCGGAAAGTGAAGCCGGGGCCGAGACGCATGATATAGCACTGGGGCCCCAGGCAGAAGAGCAACAGACAGAAGCTGAGGCCTTTGAACCCGAAGATGTTGAAGAGAAGAAAAAGGTTAAGCGGCAGAAAAAAATCGACTACTCCCAGTTCAACAGCTCGGAGTTCAACGAGGTCGATTCCCTCCTGACAAATGTCGAAGAGTACTCCCAGAGAATTCGTGAAGACGCGGACCGCTACGTTCATCAAATCAGGGAAGAGGTTGATCTGCTCAAGTCTGAAATCGAACTTGAGCTGGCCAATGCTCTGATTAAACGATTGAACGCAGAAAAAACCGGCCAGGAAATCATCCGTGCGGCTGAGGAATCACGTTCGGAAGTGCAAAAACAGGCCTGGGAAGAGGGTTTTCAAACAGGATATACAAAGGGTTTTGAATCTCACAAAGCAGAAAATGAAGAGATGACCGGTCATGTCATGTCTCTGCTGGATGAGATGCAGGGTCTGAGGTTGCGGGTTCTCCAAGAATTCGAGACTCAGATCGTCAAACTGAGCATGCTCATCTCCAAAAAAGTGGTGCACAACGAACTGAAAACCGAAAAGGAATTCGTAATACAAATGGTTCGTGATACCATCTCCGGTTTTGAAGGAATGGGCAATGTGCGAATTAAGGTCAATCCGACCGAATATGATTTTATCTTATCCCATCAACCGGAATTGAGTCAGTATCTGGATGAGGACCAGATGATCAAGGTGAGGCCAGAGTCTGGTATTCCGGCGGCTTCGGCTGTCATCGAAAGCGATTTTTCCAGGTTGAACCTGGACATTCAGGAACAGTTTACCGATATTGACGAACGGTTGCGGGAATGTACCGACGACCGTAAGATTCTGTTCCGGACTAAAACACCTTAAAAAATCTATTGCATCCGAGGAGTTCCCTTGCTCTCGCTTGACCCCTACATCGAGAAGATCAGCAGCCATCAAGCCCTGAAAATTGAAGGAAAGGTTGAAGAGGTAACCGGTTTTCTGATCAAGGCCTATAACCCCGGCCTGCAGGTTGGAGCCAGTTGTGCCATTATCAACTCGGATACGAATGAATCGATGCCTGGTGAAGTGGTTGGTTTCAAGGGCGAGCAGGTCTTTGTGATGCCCTTGGGCGATATCCGCGGCGTTGGTCCCAGAAGCCGGGTGGTTCCCTCTTCAGGAAAACCGCTGGTTGCAGTTGGCGATTCCCTGCTGGGGCGCGCCATCGATGGGATGGGAAAGCCTATTGACGGAAAGGGTGACCTCGATACCGATGAGAAAGCACCGCTTTATGCGGATCCGATAAACCCGCTCCACCGTCGACGAATAAACGCTCCACTTGATGTTGGTATCAGGGCTATAAATGGGATTTTGACAGCTGGCAAGGGTCAGCGTCTTGGGATTCTGTCCGGTTCCGGTGTAGGTAAATCTGTGTTGTTGGGCATGATGGCCCGTAACACCACGGCTGATGTCAACGTGATTGCGTTGATCGGGGAACGGGGTCGAGAGGTCAAGGAGTTTATTGAGAAAGATCTGGGCGAAGAGGGGATGAAACGGTCTGTTGTGATTGCAGCCACCTCTGATCAATCGCCACTCGTCAGGCTTCGAGGCGCCTACCAGGCCACTGCGATTGCCGAGTATTTCCGTGAAAAGGGAAAAGATGTACTGTTGATGATGGACAGTGTGACACGGTTTGCGATGGCACAACGTGAGATTGGCCTTGCAGTGGGGGAACCTCCCACAACCAAGGGATATCCCCCGTCTGTCTTTGGACTGCTGCCCAAATTGCTTGAAAGGGCAGGTAACTCGGCTTCTCGTGGATCCCTTACCGGATTTTACACGGTTCTGGTGGAAGCGGATGACCCACTGGATCCGATCGGGGATGCTGTCCGCTCGATTGTTGACGGCCATATTCTCCTGGATCGTGAAATAGCGGCCCAGGGACATTATCCTGCCATTGATGTACTCAGATCCAAAAGTCGGGTTATGGTGGACGTGGCGCCAAATACCCACCAACTCAACGCCCGCAAACTGATCAAGACCCTTGCAGTTTACAAGGAAGCAGAAGACCTGATCAATATCGGGGCCTATGTTAGAGGCTCTAATCCCAATATTGACTATGCGCTTCACAAAATTGATGAGATAAACGGATTCTTGCAGCAAGGTATGGATGAGAGCTCGTTGCTGCTGGAGTGTGAGGCCCGCCTGGAGCAAATGTTTCAGGATATGGCCAGTGGAGAGGGGCAACCTGAGGCCATGAGCGCCTGATCCGTCTTTTCGTCTATGAACTCGTTTAACAGCTCCTTGACTGTTCCCCGAATCTTGTCCCTCATTTTCCCTTTCTACTGATCGCCGATAAAAAACGAGCGGAATTCGCTCTCCGGCTTCTGAAGTGCCAACTCAATTTTTTCAAGCATTTCCGCTTTTGCCCCGGGCAGTGTACCTTCAATATTGAGGTAATTGGTGTAGTGATCGCTGGCAAGGTAGGAATTTACCTCCAATGATTCAACCAGCAGGGCTGTCTCCTGAAGAACTTCATGGGGGCCCAGCATTTGAAATGACTCATCCAGCACATCCTGTAACAATGGAGTGTTTTGTTTTGGAACAAAGGTACGCAGTCGGATGAAATGTGGAGAGATATCGTTCAGTACCCGGGCGGTCTCTATGGCGTGGGACCAGGACCGTTTTCGGCCGCCAATTCCCAGCATGACATAGAGACTCAGCTCGATTCCTGCCGCCATCGCCATTTTCCCAGCTTCTATCTGCTGCTGGCTGTCAGTTCCCTTCAGAATCTGCTTCAGAATCTCATCATCTCCTGACTCAAGGCCGACATGGATTCTCGTTAGCCCGGCGTCCGCAAGCTGCTTCATCTCTTCCAACCCTTTCCTGTGAATATACTGAGATGAGCCGTACACCGTTATTCTTTCCAGGTTGGGGAAAATGTCCCGACCAAAGCGACATATCTCGGCAAGATCGACCGTTTTCATGGCGATGGTATTTCCGGCGGGGAAAAAGAGTGTGCGGATATGCCGGCCGTAGTCTTCAGCCGCTTCCTGCATATCTTCCTTGATCTCGCTGACGTCCCTAACCCCGTACTTCGGACCGTTTTTGTAAACCATGCAGAAGGTGCAGCGGTTGTGGGGACAGCCCACGGTAGCCTGCACAAGCAGAGAGTTGGCTTCACTGGGAGGCCTGTAAATGGGGCCTTCGTAACGCATCTCAGCCTCCTTCCCTATTCAAACAATGAATCAGCGAAGAGACGGGCTGAAAATGGTTGAAGGTCATTGATGCCTTCACCCACACCAATATAATAGATTGGAATTTCGAACTCGTTCACGATACCAATCACAACCCCACCTTTAGCTGTCCCGTCCAGTTTGGTGATGATCAGTCCGTCGAGTCCGATCAGCGCAGAGAATTCCCGGGTTTGCATAATGGCGTTCTGCCCGGTATTAGCGTCCAGAACCAGCACTGATGCGTGGGGTGCATCGGGGATATTCTTTTTAATCACCTTCTGCATTTTCGACAGTTCTTCCATCAGGTTTTTTTTCGTATGAAGTCGACCAGAGGTGTCACAGAGCAGAACATCATAGTTTTCAGCCACTGCCCTGGCTGTGGCTGAAAACATGGTAGCGGCTGGATCGGAGTTGATGTCTTTGGCAATGATGTCGACATCAGCCCGTCTGCACCATTCCGCCAATTGTTCAATGGCCGCAGCCCTGAAGGTATCACCTGCAGCCACAAGTACTTTCTTCCCTTCCTGTTTAAAATGAGCAGCTATTTTACCAATGGATGTGGTCTTGCCAACGCCGTTGACTCCGACAAAGAGATAGACAGTCGGACCCGACTTCGCTGTCGGGAGTGAGACATCACCGTAATCCAGTATATTGTGAATAACTGTCTTCACGGTGCTTACTGCTTCTGACTGAGACGCGATATCGTTATCAGCCAATTTCGTATCAATAATCTTGATGATTTTTTCGGTTGTGGTGAGGCCGATATCTGATGCCAGCAGTCGTTCTTCCAGGTCATCCAGATAATCATCGTCGATGGGCTCATCACCTGAGAGTTCGTTCAGTCCGCCCATCAGCATGTGCTTGGTTTTCGTCAACCCTTTCTTAAATTTGTTGAACAGCGATTGTGTTTCTTTTTCCGTTTCGGGTACGGCGATATCTTTTTCCAGGGTTTTTTTCTGGGAGAGATACTCCTTTTCGACGGATTCGATCTGCTCGCTGATTTCCAGGGTTTTTTGTTCAACCAGCTTTATTCTCTCTTTTTCGGCCTTTTTTTCTTCTTTCTTTTTTTTATTAAATAGCATTCGTTTTGCCTGAAGGGTGATTCGTAAATCGATTTAACAATTGGTCTGATAACAGGCAGGATTTAGGGGGATCCGGTCCTATCGTCTTGAACTCTCTTTTCCTTTTAATCTACCCGTTGCTGACCATTTGAGCAAGCGCCAGGGTTGTATCATCGCGAAAACAGAGGGTAGCATCCAGAATTCACCAGTCGACTTAGAGGTTGCCGGATTCTTTTTTTTTAACCAACATAGACAGGACATCAAGGCGTTTTTATTTCTGTTTTGACAGAATCTGTAGCGATATAGATAATCGATAAAGTTGTTTCACCCCGTTTTAGTAGATAACAGGACGTTACCCCGGCAGTCGATGAGTGCATCCG
>JAOZRE010000202.1 GCA_029940215.1 bacterium
ACCTTTGCTCAGAATACTGAAATAAAAAAATGCACAGAGTATACCGCATGGGAGGCGCGAAAGATATTTCCATTTATTACAGCCATATACAGCTTGTCGCCATGTCCATTCTGGTCAAAGTTACAGGCTCAAGGTCGACGACAAAAGTTGTATAAAGAGTGTGAAGAGAAGAAAATAGATCAGAGGTTCCACTGAAGCTGCAGGCTGATGACAGTATCAGCATCCAACTCCCATTTATACAGTTCGTTATGGTCGGGGTCGTTAAATGTCATGGAATGAATGTTGACGAGTCCGTAGCTCAACCCGATCTCAAAATCACCGAAGCGGATCCCTGCTTCCAGTCTTGAGGTCAGATTCATCAGACCCAAATAGGCGTTATCCCAGGGCGCGGCTTCAGTCAGGCGATAGTTCTCGGCAGTTATCGTTTCATCAATCAGCACGTAGCCGTGCTCCCCCAGCTTAAATTGAATAATAAAATAGGAGGGCAGAACGGTGTTGATACGAACCACGTCCCCCTTATAAGTATATCCAAGCAATGGGATGTAAGCATCCTGCGCTATGCCCCCCAGATGGGACAAACCGTAAAACCATTTTCCTTTCTCGTTTGATTTGGGCCGGTATAGAATCTGGTTCATAAACGATCGGTCATCTGCATCTACGTCCTTCGTATCAGTCGCCAGTATCTCATCCCTCCTGAATACCCAGGTGACATCCCCAATCGGAATCGCCAGTAGCGCTCCACGGGTTGAGTTGACCAGTTTTTCGGGAAAATCGGCCAATGGAACCACTCCCGCAGGTCCGTCCAGGACGATACCTTCTGAAAACCCGGTGTAATCAAGTCTTCTTTGGTCTTCCTTCAGATAAATTAAAAGCATAAACGACTCGAGCGGTATCACCGGCAAGATCAAGGATGCATGATCATGTTCAATGTCTATCTCGCCAACTCCTGCATTAATGCATGTTTGCTCCATTCGACTCCCCGAGAGTTCCAGTGGGTATTTCTGAGCAAAGGCTGTTGCAGGGAACCAGAAACTGAGTATCAAGAACAGGGCATTGATAATCAGCCGCTGGTTACTCACCAATGGTCGTTTCATATTGAGCAGCGACGTAAACATGATAAAGGTTCCTGATTGGATATAGCTCTGCCTTTCCTGACAATAGATCGGGAAACAACAATTGACCCGAACATTAATGCAACAACCGGTCCCGAAAAAAAGGGGGTTGAGATGATGGAAGGAAATAGATTTCAATCAACTGTTTGATCTCTTTGGTTTGCGAAAACCGTTTGAATTGTGAAAGATCTCATGAACTGCTAGTGTCATGGAAGATAATGAAAAAGCCACAGGAACTCGTAATAAAGAGATGGAGAAAAAGGAATGGATTATCAGAGTATCAGTGAGGCGGATGAAAAGGAGTTCACCCAGCTCATTGCGGAAGATCTGGAAAGCGGCGCGTTGGAAAAGGTTATCGAGTTGTTTCGTTACAACAAAGCCTTGTACCTGATTGTTGGTAATCTAACCCGTGATGAACGGATGAAGGTACGCCTTGGAGCCAATATGCTAATGGATGAACTGCGTGAAGAAAGACCGGAAGAAGTGAAACTGGCGCTGCCCAGTCTACTTTCACTTCTCAGTAGTGAAAGCCCGACCGTTAGGGGAGATGCAGCTGACCTTATTGGTATGATCGGCTCAGACGAACAGCTGGCTCCCCTTGAGAAACTGCTTGATGATCCAAATCATCAGGTCGTGGAAATCGCAGCCGATGCCATTGACACCATAAAAGAGATCATCAGCACCCCATAACCATCTGATAAGAAGCTTATGTCCACACTCACTTTTCTACATGGAATGAAGAGCAGCCCCCTTGGAACAAAATCACAATGTATTAAAAAATACTACCCGGACTGCCTGATCCCGGAACTACCTCCTGATATCCATCTGCGGATGTCCATCATCAAAAAACTGTTCACGCAACCGATCCGGATTGTTGGTTCGTCACTTGGAGGTCTGAGTGCCCTGCTTTTTGCCATGTCCAACCCAGATCTGGTGGAGAGCATGATCTTGATTTCCCCTGCGGTTGGATTTTTCGATCATACTGTTTTTAATGACAGCGACAAGGCACTGATTAAACAAACATACATTCCCGAAAAGATCCCCTGCACTGTAATGATCGCAAAGCAGGACGACATTATACCCCAGGCTGACATTGAAGCAATGATCAAACGCTCACCGGACCAATCACTAGTAAAAACTGTCTATCGCGAGGACGACCATCCACAGAATAGATCCCTGGACTTTTTATTAACCGAAATAACTGTGATGATGTCAGCAAACTGAGCCGGGAAGAATCTTCTCACATGGAACAGGCAAGGAATAGTTGAATGAAAACCATAGTAGACCGATTAGCAAAGGCACTTAACACCCTCGAGACCGAATCGAAGGAGTGGCGACCCAAAGATCAGGAAGGGAAACCAGGCGGCATTATCCTGCTGCAACAGGATATTCCGACACTGGTCGTTCCCGACTTGCATGGTCGAAGCAGCTACCTGCCAGACCTCATGCAATTTAAAAGAGCCGGAAAAACCGTCTTTGATTTACTGAAAACCGGCCGGATACAGATTGTCTGCGTTGGTGACGGCATGCACTCCGAAAGACGAGGTAAGGATAGATGGCAGACCGCCTACTCAGAATATAAAGAAAAGTTTGACCCCTGCCCGGCTATGACAGAGGAAATGACGGAGAATTTTCAGACCATGTCAATGGTAATGAAGCTCAAGTCCACCTTTCCAGGTCATTTTCACTTTCTTAAAGGAAACCACGAAAATATCCTGGACGAGGAAGGAAATGGCAACCATCCCTTCAGAAAATTTGTAGCAGAAGGCCCCATGACGACCTATTACGTGAAAAAATTCTATGGGGAGTCCTTCCTGCAGGATTATGACCGATTCGAAAAACAGTTACCACTTCTCGCCCGTGGCAAATTCTTCATCATTACCCACGCCCAACCCAAAGAAACCTACTCCATCGATGATATTCTCAATTATAAAAGCTGCCCGAATGTGACAGAGGGATTAACCTGGACGCGACAGCAGAATGCTGATCCCGAGGCAATCCCGGCTATGCTTGATGAACTCATCGGTAACTCGCATCCACAACGACTCTGGTTTAGTGGGCATACCTCTCTCAAAACTCGTTTCAGAGAGTCTGCAGAGCAGTCTCTTTATGAAATACACAACCCTGATATGAGATCGCTTGTCATCCTGGATCCCCTTCTGCCCTTTGATCCCGAAGAACACATTGTCGACCTGCCTTCTAAAGAGACCTTAGCTTGAAGAACTGCTATTCTTTTATTTTTACTGACTTTCTGAAGATACAGGCAATCTCTTCTTATGGTCCCGCAATTGAAAATCTGTGAACGAACCCTTTTTTATTGATTTACATCATTTTTTATTATTTTTATTTCTAACTCACCGTTTTTGTGCACGTTTTATTCTAAAACCAGGGTTGAGCCGATCCTGCGAAATGCCATTATCCGAGATACTGTTTTGTAAATATGAACGTTTCAAATTATTGGATTGATTATCCGATGGTTCGGTACCTAATATACTCTAATTGCGGATTTTTTCATTCTTTTTGATTCAATTTTTAATTTTTTGAGAATATATACTTGCATTTTAAAATGGTCACTGATAATATCCCTTGATTACGTCAATTTTTTTCAGTGCACCCTAGGGTGGCACAAAAAAGCGTTGCCGAGTTTGTTAACTAGCTAATATTTCATGCGGTTTTGCCTGATAAACAGGGGCACTGCCTCGACATGGGATTTTGAAATACCAATCTTATTGAAAGAAACTGAGAAATGCCCACATTAAATCAACTGGTTCGAAAAGGTCGAAAGCGGGTTCAGGAAAAAAATAACGTACCGGCCTTACAGGCGTGCCCTCAAAAACGGGGTGTTTGCACACGTGTTTATACAACCACTCCCAAGAAGCCGAACTCCGCTCTGCGGAAAGTCGCAAGGGTCCGTTTGACCAATGGGATGGAAGTAACATCCTACATTCCAGGTGTTGGGCACAATCTTCAGGAACACTCCGTTGTGATGATTAGGGGTGGACGGGTAAAAGACCTCCCAGGTGTCAGATATCACATAATCAGGGGAACGCTGGATACACAGGGCGTTGATACTCGTAAACAGGGCCGATCCAAATACGGAACCAAAAAAGCATAAGGGGTTAAAGGCATGTCAAGAAGGCACTCAGCTGTAAAAAGAAAAATATTGCCTGATTCCAAGTATGACAGTCAGTCATTAAGCAAGTTTATCAATTGCCTGATGATCGATGGGAAGAAGAGCATTTCTGAGAATATCGTTTACGGCGCACTAGAGAAAGTAGAAGAAAAGATCGAAGGGAAATCCGGCATCGAGATTTTCAATGCATCGATCAATCACGTACAACCAATGCTTGAAGTCAAGTCAAGGCGTGTTGGTGGCTCTACCTACCAGATTCCGGTAGAAGTCCGCGACGAAAGGCGCTTGGCACTGGCCATCAGATGGATTATCAACGCTGCACGAACACGTAGCGGCAAATCCATGGAGGAGAACCTGGCGGCCGAACTGCATGACGCTTTTAACGAAAGAGGCGCAGCAGTCAAAAAGAAAGAGGACACCCATCGTATGGCAGATGCAAACAAAGCTTTTGCACACTATATGTGGTAATCCGAATTCAAACCGATGGAAAGGACCCCGAAGCTTTTAAGTGTACGTAATATCGGCATCATCGCACACATCGATGCCGGTAAAACAACCACTACCGAACGGATTCTTTATTACACCGGAAAAAGTCATAAAATAGGCGAGGTCCACGACGGGGCCGCAACGATGGATTGGATGGCTCAGGAACAGGAAAGGGGCATCACTATCACGGCAGCATCCACAAGCTGCTTTTGGAAAATCGGTGATCAAATCAATCAGATCAACATCATCGACACCCCCGGCCACGTAGACTTCACCGTAGAAGTTGAAAGAAGTTTAAGGGTGCTGGATGGCGCAGTAGTTGTTTTTTGCGGCGTAGCGGGTGTTGAACCCCAGTCGGAAACTGTCTGGCGACAGGCGAATTCACACAGCATTCCTCGAATATCCTTCATCAACAAAATGGACCGGACCGGAGCGGATTTTGACGCTGCGGTTACTCAAATAAAAGAGATACTTGGGGCCGAGCCCGTTTGTGTCAACATCCCACTGGGAAACGAGGAAAACTTCAAGGGCGTCATTGATTTGATCCGCATGAAGGCAATCATTTTTAGTGAGGAGAATCTGGGAGCCGATATCGCTGTAGAGGCGATTGAGGACACAGAGTTGGAAAGAGCACAGATCGCCAGGGACAAAATGATAGAAACCCTGACCCTGTATGATGATGCGCTACTTGAACTCGTTCTCGAAGAGAAGACGATAAGCGAAGAGAGACTGATAGACGGTATTCGTAAGGCCTGTTTGAAGGATAAGCTAACACCGGTTTTTTGCGGGTCCGCCTTTAAAAATAAAGGAATTCAGCCATTGTTGGACGGAATTACACAGTTTCTGCCTTCGCCGCTTGATCGGCCGCCCGTACAAGGAACGGACCGGCAGGGAGAAAAAACGGTCGAACGAAAACCCGACACAAACGAATTGCTGGCAGCTCTGGTTTTCAAGATACAGGCAGACAGTTTTGCCGGACGGGTCAGTTTCCTCAGGATCTACTCAGGGGAGTTAAAGGTCGGCCAACAGGTTTTTAACCCGGTTAAACGGAAAAAAGAACGCGTTGGTAAGATTTTTCAGATGCACGCCAACAAAAGGGAAGAGGTTGATACAGCATCTGCCGGAGAGATCGTAGTGGTGGTCGGTTTCAACTTTTCCACTACCGGGGATACGATCTGTCAGAAAGGCGACGAGATCATCCTGGAACAGATTCAAAGTCCGAACCCAGTGATCTCCATAGCAATTGAGCCCAAGACCAAGGCAGATCAAGAACGACTGGATGACAGCCTGCAAAAGCTCGAAATTGAAGACCCCTCCTTCTCAGTTGGACGGGACAAGGAGACCGGACAGATACTGATATCAGGTATGGGCGAGCTTCACCTGGAGATTCTGGTGGATCGGCTGGCACGTGAATTCGGCTTGGTTGTCAATACGGGTAAGCCGCAAGTGGCATACCGGGAAACGATACGCAAAGAGACAACAGCCAGCGAGGTTTTCGATAAACAGATAGCCGGCAAGTCAGTCTACGCGGGCTGCACGCTCACAGTTGAACCACTTTCGGGTGACGAGGGGAACCTAATCGAGTTCAGTCCGGATATAGAGCTAAGAGACGAAGTCAAAGAAGCCATCCACTCCGGAATCGAAGAGGGGCTAATCTCAGGAGTCATCTCTGGTTACCCAGTGCTGAAGACAAAGGTGGTTGTGAGACAGGTGGACAATAGAGACGATGAAAGTAATCCTACGGCAGCGAAAATTGCTGCAGCGCTGGCGCTGAGAAAGTGCTTGTTGGCCGGGAACCCGGTACTTCTGGAACCGGTCATGACCGTAGAGATAACAACGCCAACCGAGTTTACCGGGGATATAATCGGTGACCTAAATTCTCGGAAAGGGAGAGTTAAATCAATTGAAGATAAAAAAGAGATACAGATTCTCTCAGTAGGTGTTGCATTATCGACCATGTTCGGGTATCTTACAATATTACGCTCATTAAGTCAGGGTAGGGCATCTTTTTCCATGATGTTTGATCATTACGAGGAAGTTCATCCCACTTAATTTTCAAATGTTTTTGTTTAAAAAGTCGGCATAAAAACAATTTTCAACCCATACTATATTATAAAAAGGAGATCGTATGTCGAAGGAAACTTTCAAGCGCGATAAGCCGCATGTTAACGTCGGAACAATTGGTCATGTTGATCATGGTAAAACAACCCTGACCGCACAGATAACAAGAGTACTAGCGATGTTGGGCCAGGCTTCGTACAAAGGGTATGACGCCATTGACAACGCCCCTGAGGAAAGAGAACGGGGAATTACCATCGCGACTGCACACGTCGAGTATTCGAGTGAAACGAGACATTACGCACACGTTGATTGCCCGGGTCACGCTGACTACATAAAAAACATGATTACCGGCGCCGCCCAGATGGATGGGTCAGTTTTGGTTGTTTCCGCAGCAGACGGTCCGATGCCCCAAACTCGCGAGCACATCCTGCTTTCAAAGCAGGTCGGGGTTCCTTATATTATTGTATTCCTGAACAAGATTGACCAGGTTGACGACCCTGAACTGCTGGAACTGGTTGAAATGGAAGTTCGCGAACTTCTGACTGAGTACGATTTTCCCGGTGACGACACACCCGTGATCATGGGCAGCTGCCTGGATATGCAGGAAACCGAAACAGACGATCCGAATCACGAAGTGTTCAAGCCGATCCATGAACTGGTCGCCGCGCTTGACAGCTACATTCCCATACCAGAGCGCGAAATCGACAAACCTTTCCTGATGCCGATTGAAGATATCTTCTCAATTCAAGGTCGTGGTACTGTCGCAACCGGCCGTATCGAAAGAGGCGTCATCACAGTAGGTGAAAAAGTCGAAATCGTAGGTATTCGCCCGACAATAGACACCGTTGCAACAGGTGTTGAGATGTTCCGCAAGCTGCTGGACAGGGGTGAGGCTGGTGACAACATTGGGCTGCTGCTGAGGGGAACCAAACGAACTGAAATCGAAAGAGGTCAGGTTATCTGTAAGCCCGGTTCGATCAATCCTCATACCAAGTTCAAGGGCGAAGTATATGTCCTGACCAAGGATGAGGGTGGACGCCATACACCATTTTTCACCAATTACCGCCCACAGTTTTATTTTCGGACAACTGACGTTACCGGCATGTGCCAACTACCGGAAGGCGTCGAGATGGTAATGCCTGGTGACCATATCACGATGTCAATTGAGCTGATTTCAAGTATCGCGATGGAACAAGGTCTGCGCTTTGCAATTAGAGAAGGCGGCCGGACAGTTGGTTCTGGAACTATTACTGAAATTGTAGAATAGATCTGACGAGGATTAATGACCCAAAAAATACGTGTTAACTTTAAGGCCTTCGATTCAAAGCAGATGGATAAGGCCGTAAAGGAGATTGTTTCCATCGTCAAACGGTCCGGGGCCAATGTGATCGGCCCTGTTCCATTGCCGACGCGAAAGCAGAAGATCTGTGTTCTGCGCTCTCCGCATGTGAACAAGAAATCAAGGGAGCAGTTCGAGTTTAATACTCACAAACGGCTCCTGTATATCACCGAAACAACGCCACAGACCATGGATTCTCTCATGAAACTCGA
>JAOZRE010000015.1 GCA_029940215.1 bacterium
TTTGGTTTTCGGACGACCGGATTCTTCCTCTTGCGATGCATTATTTCCCCCCGCAACATCAGTAGCTTCGGAAATCTCTTTCAAATCCCCGACAGCCAGGCGAAGCTTGATGATCTCTTCCTTGCTTAATCCTTTGCCTTTCGTACTGCCAAACAACCCCCGGGCTTTTCTAAGAAACCCCTGCTCCTGAGGTGTCGAACTTCTTACTGAGTCGGAAAGGCCCAGAAAATTTCGTCTGAAGGGAATGTTGCGATTAATTGGCTTCAATTCCTGAACGACGATACCGGTCTGTCCCCTGGGCTTGGCAGCACTCTGTGCTGTTGTACCCTGACCGCTTTGGCGGCCGCTACTTTTTTTTCTTAATTCCGACATGGCAATTTTTGGATATTTTCCCTCAGGAGGTGATTTGATGATTCTATCGAGGACTTTCTGAGTGTCTATAAAATCTCAGAAATTTGCAACCTCTTTTTTTAAGTAAACCAGAACTTGATCCACTATTTACAGCCTTTCAAGACGAGACCACTTAGTCTTTTTTGCTACGGTTAGTCCATGACAAAACTGTGAATTTGCCGGAGCCCATTCTTTAAATGGAGGTTTGACAACCCATCCGTTGCGATATCCGCCCAATCCTGATAATTTATCATCTGCTGAAGGATATCGATGTCCCTCGGGGTCTCAGCAAATTACAAACGATTCACCTATTTTTGAGGTTAGACCGAATCGCTCTCCACCCCTTTTTTTACCAGATAAATGCCAGGCAAAAGAGAACGAATGCCATCACCAACAAACCGTCTGATTCGGTTGACCATCATTTTTTTCTCAGTACTCTGCTTTTTTGCACCATACCTCTCTGTTCCGGTTTCTTATGGCAAAGAGGTTAAAGAAGCCACGCCGATCGAAGTCGAAGACCGGAACTTCATTCATCACCTTTTGAAGGACAAGTATTACGTATACGCGCAGGAAGAGGCTGCCGAATACCTTAAAAAATATCCAAAGGGTATTTTCAGAGCCGAAATCATTTTCGCTCAGGCTGAAATCGATGTTGTTCAAAAGTCAGCAGCTGACGCTTTGAAGAAATATGATCTTATCCTTTCCCGTCACCCAGAGTCAGAACTGGTTGAAGATTCGCTCTACCTTTCAAGCGTCCTTCACCTGCAACAGGGACAAAGCCAACTGGGACAGACCAAGCTGCAGCGCCTGATCGGGAAATACCCTGAATCCAGATTCCTGTACCGGGCCTTCTTTCAACTGGGGGCATTGGCGTTTAAAGAGAAAAACTGGGAAACCGCCTCCCTCTATCTTGAAAGTGCTGTTACCAACGGAGACTTGAGACCGGGACAACAGCTGGAAGCTAAAAACTACCTTGCCTGGACCTACTATTTTCAAAAAAAGACTGATCTGGCCAATGAGCTGTTTTTATCACTCCTGCAGTCTGACCTCGCTGACGGTCAAAAGGCAAAAATCGGATATCAGTATGCTATGGACGCACAAAGGGCTGGCAATCACCGTGAGGCCATAAAGTGGCACGAACGACTCCTCAGGCAATGGCCACATCCGGATTTTTCCGACAAATCACGGTTCTGGATAGCAGAATCGCTGTTTTTATTAAGCCAGATACCTGAAAAAAAACTATCGTTGAAAGAGAAGCAAAGGGCTGTTCAGCTATTCAGCCGCAACCTGGCGTTAAAACACCCTGTAGAGCTTGATAACAGCCACTACCACCGGGGCTGGTTCCTCCTGGATCTTGGCAGGCCGGAAGAAGCCGAAAACGATTTCAACTGGCTGCAAGGCCACAGTAAAAAGTATCGGGGGAATATTGAATTGACGATCATCCGTGCAAGATTCTTTGAATCTGCCGGAAACTGGAAAAAAGCCAATTTGATCTACCGCGAATCCCTCAAGCTTCAAAAGGAGCCGGGCAATAAGAATGAGCTGTTGGCCGCTCTCATACGAAATAACTATCGTCAGAAAGACTGCCCGTCCCTGCTAAAAAACTACAGCGTGCTTACACAACCCATTGCAGAACCGGTGGCTGGTGAAGTTCTTTTTTACAGCGGAACCTGTTATCACGATCTGGGCGAGATGAAAGTCGTCAGCGAACTACTTGGCAAAATCGATGTAAATTCACAGTATGCCCCCCTGGCACTTGATTACTACCTGGATGCGCTGAACAGGACCAGTCAACAGAAAGAGGGCCTCAAGTACCTGAAACGTCTGGAACATCTACCGCACTTTACAGATAAAGAGCATATCCTGCTGTACAAGACAGAGTTTCACCTGGAATTAGAACAGTGGCTCAAGGCATTATCCACAATGAAAGCGGTTGTCAAACTCTCTCCTGCAAAGAAAAAAGACCCCTGGTTTCTGTTAAACGTCGCCAGAACGCTCGACCAGATCACACGTGCCATGAAAAATAAAAAATGGCGGGACCAGAGACCCGAGCTAAAAACCAAAACCTACTACCAGCGACAGGCCATCATCTACTACCGTGAGTCTTATAAATACATGCCTCTTGAGAGGGAAGCAGAGCGACTGTCTGTTCTCGATATCCTGATAAAGCACCATGAAAAAAAGAGAGCCTGGAAAACATTGGTCCATCAATACCGAACCGCATTCAGATTAAGCCGGGATGAACATCAGAAAGCTGAGTACGCCTATCGGCTGGCCAATATTATGATCAAGACGGGGGAGAAACGTAAAAATATTATTCCCCTGCTGACCGATCTGCACGGAGCAGCTGACAGGGAGGTAAACTTCAAGGCATCAGCACTGCTGGCAGAGCTATATATCGAGAAAAAAGACTTTACTGCAGCCATTGAAACACTGATCGACCTGGCACAGCAACCCATTGACAATACGAAATGGTACCTGAAGGTTCACTTCAGGCTCGGCGAACTATTTCAGTCCCAGGAAAAATGGATGATGTCGATCAGGCACTATTCAAAGGTGGTGAACGCTAAACAGTCGGGGCCCCAGAAACAGGAAGCGAATAAACGCCTGTCTAAAATCAAACAGTTTGTCAAACAGAAATAGTAAGGGTATAGAACCACATTGCAACTTGATGCAGACGGCGAACTTAATCAATGAATCATTCGATGGAAGATAGCAAATGAGTGAAGATCATGAGGAAATGTTGGACAGGATCAGGGAACGGGTCCTCGAAAGGGAGCGTGAACTCAGGCTGAAAGAGGATAAGGAAATGTCAATTCAGGCAACTTTACAGGCGCTTGAGGAGATAACAGAGGTTCCGCGGGAAGAGATGGAGCGCATTGCAGATGAAATACGTGCCAGCCACAACACACCCGAAACAACATCCACAGAATATTCTTTTTCACCGCTTCAGAATCCGGAACATCTGCCAGCAACCGTCAGGGAAGCAATACTGAAGCTGCCACCGATTCTCAAGGACGAATTCTGGGAGGAGTATCAGCTTCAATCCCGCAGCCTTGCAATCGCGTATATAC
The DNA here is from genome assembly GCA_029940215.1 of bacterium. Taxonomy (GTDB): domain Bacteria; phylum SAR324; class SAR324; order XYD2-FULL-50-16; family XYD2-FULL-50-16; genus JAHJRI01. Next base: position 3,465 of record JAOZRE010000015.1, read on the forward strand.
TCTTGCTGATACCGCCACCACTGTCCTGTCACTACCTCTATTCACGGCATTTGGTGAAACAGATTCTGTTCACCCTCACCTGCGGCGGATTTTTTATCTGGTGGCTGGTAGATCTGTTCCGAATGCCACAGATTGTGATGGACGAAAACCGGAAATCCGCCCGCAAAATACTGAAGAGACTACTTCGACACTCCCTCAACCGCAAAAGCCGAAACCAGACACGCAACGAGTGACAAGTTCAAGCGGATTTGAGCTCTGACAGAAAGCGCTCACCATATCGTTCCAGCTTTTTATCCCCAACACCAGATATCGCACTCAATTCTTCAAGGGTCTGGGGCTTGACTTCAGCCATCTGCAACAGGGTTTTATCATGAAAAATCATGTAAGGGGCTTGGTTCTGTTCTCCCGCAATATCACGGCGTAATTCTCGAAGACGCTGCCATATGCGTTGGATGTCCGGGTTTTCAGACACCTCTGCCTGTTTTTTTGGTTTCCTCAATTTTCGAGTAACCGGGTCCCGACGAAACAACACCTGTTTTTCCCCCTTCAGCACGGGTCGACTTTTTTCGGTCAGGCGAAACCCACCGTAACCGGCTATGTCAATATTCAACATATCAGCTGCAATCAGCTGCCTGAAAACGGATTTCCACTCGTTAGCCGACAGTTCCTCACCAATTCCGAACGTAGACAACTCGTCATGTCCATTTCTTATGATACGCGTATGATCTAATCCCCGCAGCACATTGATCAAATAGGAGGCACCAAAAATCTGCCCGGTTCGATAGACACAGGAGAGCGCTTTCTGTGCGACTACCGTTCCGTCCCAGGTATCAACCACGTCCAGGCAGGTGTCACAGTTGCCACACGGCTCCGACAGCTCTTCCCCAAAATACCCCAACATCACCTGGCGCCGGCAACTTACTGTTTCACAGAACCCCAACAGCGCATCGAGCTTTCTTCTTTCCACTAGCTTATGTTGCTCGCTGGCCTCTGAGCTTTCGAGGAATTTCCTCAACAGAACCACGTCCGCCAAGCTGTATGTCATCCACGCATCTGCTCTCAGGCCGTCACGACCAGCTCGGCCGGTTTCCTGGTAGTACCCCTCAATGCTCTTAGGCAAGTCGATATGTGCAACGAAGCGAACATCAGGTTTATCAATGCCCATGCCGAAAGCAACAGTCGCTACCACAATGATGCCCTCTTCCTTTATAAACCGCTGCTGGTTTGCCTGCCTTACGGATGCATCCAGCCCCGCATGATAAGGAAGCGCTTCGAAACCGTTTTCAGTCAGCCAGATTGCGGTTTCTTCAACTTTTTTTCGGCTGAGACAATAGACGATCCCAGCCTCATCGCTGTGCTCCCAGCGAATGAAATCCAGAAGCTGTGATTTGGGATTATTTTTTACAACCACCCGGTATCGAATGTTGGGACGATCAAAACTGAATGCAAACTGTCGGGCCTCGAGCAGCCCCAGCTTTATGCGGATCTCTTTCTGCGTTGTTTCATCCGCTGTAGCAGTCAACGCCACTCGAGGGATATGTGGAAACTGCTCGTGAAGGATGGTTAGCTGAATGTATTCCGGTCTGAAATCATGTCCCCACTGGGAAACACAATGTGCCTCGTCAATCGCAAAAAGCGCCAGTTCTGATTCCTGGAGCAATTCCTGGAAACGAGGTGTCAGCAATCGTTCAGGTGCGACATACAGGATATCCAGCTCCCCCTGGACCAGCTCCCTTTCAATTTTCTGAGCCTGCTGGAAATTCAGGGTTGAGTTCAAAAATTCAGCCCGGACACCCAGTTGCTTCAGCGCATCGACCTGATCCTGCATAAGCGCTATCAAGGGAGAAATCACAATCCCAACCCCCGGGCGCACCAACGCTGGAATCTGGTAGCAGAGCGATTTTCCACCTCCCGTTGGCAGAAGTACCAGGGCATCGTCTCCGGCAACCAAGTGGTCAATAATGTCTTCCTGACCATTCAGAAAGTTGTCATAGCCAAATATTTTGTTCAGTATGGCTAAAGGGGAGCTGTTTTCGAGTGTGTTTAAAGGCATCTTGCTCTATTCAGGAAAAACAGATAAAGACGCAGAAGATTCTCTCCCAACACAGGGAAATCTCTCCATTGTCCAGCAGGCCGAACGGATGATCGGGGTTTCATTTGCTGCAGTGTCTATTAATTTTATCAGATTCGGCACTCTTTGACATGTCATCAGAAGAAAAAAGAGTTCTATTGATCAAATTCATTCTTAACCCGTTGTTTTTGATTGGTTTATCTTAAGTGATGCCATCACGGGCTTGCTTAAATCGTCACTCATGATAAAATGGCAGATATCAAGCAAACTATTTCGTTGTTTTTAAAGAAATATTCATTAATCAGCCCGAGTGTCATTTTATTTCCGCTTTTTTGAATCACAGAGATCAGGTTCTATTCCTATTTGGTTTTCAGCCTGTATTGGAATTTTTTTATGTCTGATATTGACGAAATAATAACGCAACATCCGCCTGAAGATTGCGATATCGAGGGACTTCAGCAAAAACTGGGATACCGGTTCAACCAACCCTATTTTCTGGCTCAGGCGTTAACGCATAAGTCATACGCCCATGAACGCAAGCTTGAAAATAATGAACGACTTGAATTTCTGGGGGATGCAATTCTTCAGTTTGTTATCAGTGACTACCTGGTAGGCAACTATCCCAATTTACCGGAAGGGATGTTGTCAAAATTCAGAGCCGTGCTGGTGTCCGAAAACGGATTAAGCAAACTGGCCAAGAAAATCGACCTTGGACAGTATATATTAATCGGAAAAGGAGAAGAAATTACCGGGGGCCGGGAGAAGGACTCTATCCTGTCAGATACGCTTGAAGCTCTTATCTGCGCTGTATTCCTTGATAGCAAAGGAGAAAGCGGAGTTGCTGCCGTCACGAATATTATCCAGTCACTTTTTGCCGAAGAGATCAAGCTCGCTGAGAAAACCTTTTCGTCTGTCGATTACAAAACTGACTTCCAGGAGTTTGTCCAGAAGAAGAAGCTGGGAGCATTGAACTACAAGGTTATTGAAGAATCAGGTCCCGACCACAACAAGGAGTTTGTTACCGCCCTGATGATTGCCAATGAAATATTCGGCATCGGCAAAGGGAAAAGCAAAAAAATCTCCGAACAGAACGCGGCAATAAACGCCTTTAAAAAAATCAAAAAGCAGTATGACAATTAGGCTGCAGAAATTCATCGCCCATGCCGGAGTCGCCTCCAGGCGAAAAGCCGAACAGATGATCATCGACCGGCAGGTAAGCGTCAACGGCGAGATCGTCACCCGCCTGGGAACTCAGATTGATCCAGACACCGACACCGTCAAGGTGAACAGCAAAATAGTCGGCACCACAACACCCGATCCTGTCGTTTTTATCCTCTATAAGCCCAAAAACTGCGTGACCACGCTCAATGACCCTCAGGGACGTGACACCATCGTAAACTATTTCCCAAAAACGCGACACCGACTCTTTCCCGTCGGACGTCTGGATTACGACGCTGAAGGATTGATAATCCTGACCAATGACGGCGATTTGGCCAACAGCATTGCTCATCCCCGCAATCACGTTTGGAAACAGTATTTTGTTAAAATAAAGGGGAAAATATCCGGTGCAGAGATTAAAACAATCCGGTCTGGCCCAATTATTGATGGAAAAAAGAGACAACCCGTAAAAATACGCTTCCTGCACTTTGTCAATGATAAATCATGGCTGGTGGTTTCTTTGCAGGAGGGCATAAAGCACCATATCAAGAAGACCTTTCTGGCGGCTGGGTACCCGGTGTTGAAAATCAAACGGTACAGCGTCGGACAGATTGAACTGCAGGATTTATCGCCGGGTGAATGGCGGCAACTGTCCAAAACGGAAATTGAACAACTGACACAGACACAATCGTGAAACAAAACCGGTTCATGTGCCTATCAGCTCTACGATACAGTTGCCTTAAGATTGGGATACTACTGTGTCTGATGCTGCTTCCGATGTCACTGCTGGCTGAATACAGGGCCTATCTGATCGAAGTGCACGACCACATTGACCAGAAGACATGGAATGAGCGAACCGGCTTTTCTCCGGATAAATACATCCTGACCCATGGTGGTGGCAACAGACTCTCCGCTTTTACGAAGGCCACCTGGGTTTGTTATGGCGATACATCCAGCTACACGCCTGCCTGTCCAATTCCAAAGCCGATCAAGCCGAAATTCAAGGTGGGAGACCGCGTCCGCATATCTCTGGAGCAGCACCTAACCAGCGACTGGATCGGCATCGTGGAACTGGCTTATTATCAAAAGGGTGTCAAAAGTAATGTCTACGGCATCCGTTTCGGCGACAAACGCAAGATGTATAATCGCTATTTCGAATTTAACCTCGTCAAGGTTGGTGACGCCGCTACAGGCCAGAGCCAGCAGGCAAAAACTGCCGAATCGACCGACGCAACCCCCTGATCCCATCTCCAATGTCATTTCAAATACCTGACGGCCAGGAAAAATCTGTCTATGTCCAAAGCAAGTTTTCAGTCATTGCAGATCGGTATGATCTGTTCAACGACATCATCACACAGGGGATGCACCGATACTGGAAAGCATTTCTGGTCAAAAAAGCCGGGCTCAAATTGGGCGACAGCGCCATGGATATATGCTGCGGGACTGGTGACATTACCCAGCGCTTAAGCAGGGCAGTCGGCGAATCAGGGAACATCACCGGGCTGGATTTTTCCACTGGCATGCTGAAGGTCGCACAATCGCGATCGTCAGCGGCAGAAAGCCGCTTTATTCAGAGCGACGCCATGGTGCTGCCCATAAAGAGCAACAGCCAGGACGCCATCACCGTTGGATTCGGGCTCAGAAATCTTGTGAATATTGAGACGTGTCTGACAGAGGTTTATCGGGTTTTAAAACCCGGAGGGCGATTTTTGTCGCTGGACATGGGCAAGGTCAATATCCCGATTATCCGAGAGCTGTTTCGATTTTATTTCTTCGCGATTGTCCCCAGGATCGGGAAGTGGATCTATCCGAAGGAGACATTTTTCGACTACTTCCCGCACTCCTCACTGACCTACCCTTCTCAGAAGAAACTGGCTGGGATGTTGGAGGATACAGGGTTTTCAAATGTTCGTTATTTCAATTTTCACCTGGGCAGCACAGTCATTCACTATGCAGAGAAACCATAGCGGTTCCGCTCCGCTGTTTGACTACTCCTCGCCTTCAGCCTGCTGTTTGCGCTCTTCATCCTTTTCGAAGCGGCGCACCTTCTCCTCATGCAGGACCATGTTTTCAAATCTCTGCTCCAGATCCACCAGGTCGTTGTTCTTTTTCAGTCCTTTGTATAATGCAGCCAGCTGCATGAATATTTGTCGATCCACCTTCATGCGCAGAACCGCCTCAAATGTCTCAATGGCTTTTATATAGTTCTTCTGCTTCATAAAGGCTTTTCCCTTCATGATCATTTTCTGCCGGTGCTCTTCCTGCTCTTTTGCCTTCTCTTCGTCCATTATTTTCTGCCACTCTTCAAGCAGTTCCTTCTCTTTTTCGCTATTGTTGAGCTGCTTGTAGACATCCGCCGTTTGCTTCAGTGTATCCGGCAGTCTCAGAACACCCAGAGCTTTATGGTAATAGTCGACGGAGGGCTTGAACTTGCGGTCATGGAAGAGAACCTCTCCTTTCTCCACGTAATAGTCATGGATCTCCCTGATTTTTGAATCAGCTGCTTTGGATTTCGGGTCCATCATGGACATCTGTCTGAAGGCTTCAACCGCTTCGTCATATTTCTTCTGTTCAACATTGATGGATCCAATTTTGTTCCAGATATCGGGGCTCGGGACCTCTGTGGCTGCAATTTTGTAGTAGTTCAGCGCCTTCTTTAAATTTCCCTGTTCATAACTTTCATCTGCAGCCAGCAGAAGGTCGCGCATACTGTAGATCCCGCTTGATTTTTCAAGCAGGGAGGCTGTCTTGACAAGATACTTGGTGGCCAGAAACCGTTTCTTCCGTTTCCGATACATCAGTCCCAGATTGACGTTATGGTAGCGGTTGAACTCATTCTTACCCAGCAGTTGAACCAGTTTTCGGATCGCTTCATCGCTAAACCCTTTCTGTTCAAGAGCGATAACCTTAATCAACTCCACCGCTTCATAGTCACTTTCCAACAGCCCGTCCACTGCTTCCAGGGCCACATCCGGTTTTTTACTGTGCAGGGCAAACAGCGCCAAGTTGTATTTGTGGACCTTATTATTATCAGGATCCTCTGCTATCTCTCTTCTAAACGCCTCGATTAGATCCTCATCCAGTACCTTATTCAGGTTATCCTTCAGACTTTTGATCTTCAGATCAACACCTTTCGCCTCTACCGAGTTTCCAGACTCTACCAGTTTGTCCCGTTCAATGGTCAGGTCCTGGGTTTTCTCCTTATACTCAACCTGTTTCTGATCCTCGACCTGCGTCATCATGGTTTCGATCAGGTTATCTTCTCCGACATAACCGGGCAGGATATACCCCTCGGCAGTATCAAATTTCTCCAGAGCACTTTTTACGGCATCATCAAAAATATCTACTTTAGCCTGAGATGCCGCCAGATTGTAAAATGCCGTTTCGTAATTCTTGTTGACTTTGAGCGCTGCCTTATACAAACCATTCGCTTGTTTGTAATCCTTCATCTCCCGCGCATAGTTTCCCAGTTTATTTGCCAGTTCGTAGTCGGAATTGTTCTTCTTGAACAGATTTAATCCAATGGCAAGAGCCGACTGGAGATCACCTGAAGCAGCCGCATTACTAAGCTCTTCAACCAGCCGTGGATAGACCTCATCGGGATTGAGTTCCATGGCCTTGTCAAACTCAATCATTGCGCCATTGTAGAATTTCTGGGAGAGATGGGTCATCCCATCTGCAATGTGCTCTGCCACCTTTTCTCTGATCTTATCTTCTTTACTTTGAAATAAACCCTTCAGCATTTATTGGTCTCTTTTTTTTATAGAATAACCCGGACAATGTTTTAAAGGGAACAATATCCCCCAAATAATGGGGTTACCTCCCGATATCCATAAAGATATAGATAACATATTTTTCTATAAAATCCTCCATTAAAACTTCCGGAATATTTTTTTTAAGTACCTGAAAACCTGAACCCACTAGTGTCAAAACAGATCATATTTTGCCCCAACCCAAGGTCATTTTTCCTTCAAAACAGATCTGAAAAAATGTTACTTGGGAACGGCAATACTGTAATGCTTTATTTTTCGATAGAGATTGCTCCGCTCAACCTGGATCATCTCAGAGGTTTTGGATATGTTCCAGCGGTTCTTTTTAAGCATCGATTGTATAAACTTTTTTTCGAACGATTCACGCGCATCTTTAAGCCCGGTTGGAAATTCATCAACCTGAAGCATCTCGTTATTGGCCATTCGAATAACGGGAGGTACATGTTTGAGTGCAATGGTTTTTTCCTGGACCATGATCACCATACGCTCCACAATATTTTTCAACTCCCTGATATTGCCTGGCCAGTGGTAAGCCATCAAGCTGCGCTGAGCCTCTTTGCTGATCTTTTTATTCGGATATTGCCCCTCTTCACTGAACTGTTTTAAAAAATAGTCTATTAAAATAGGGATATCATCCTTGCGGTCTTTTAACGGCGGCAGGTCTATGGGTATGACATTCAAACGATAAAACAGGTCTTCACGAAAGTTCCCGTTGGCAATCTCCTCCTGCAGGTTCTTATTGGAAGCGGCGATGATTCGGATATCCACCATGTAGACCTTTGATCCACCGACGCGTTCAAATCGTTGTTCCTGAAGTACCCTCAGAATTTTCGATTGGGTTTTCAAACTCATATCACCAATCTCATCAAGAAACAACGTCCCTCGATTTGCCAGGTCGAACTTCCCGAGCTTCTGATTGATGGCGCCCGGAAATGCCCCTTTCTCATGCCCGAAAAGTTCACTTTCAATCATCTCTTCGGGTATCGCCGCGCAGTTCAATTCAATAAACGGTTTCTCACGGCGCAAACTCTGATAGTGAATCTGCCTGGCCACAAGCTCCTTTCCGGTTCCATTTTCCCCATTAATCATTACCCAACCGTCCGTTGGAGCTGCGATAGAGACCTGTTCAAGCACTGCTGTAATCTCAGGTGATTCCCCTATTATCTCGTGATCCTGTGGACGTCGAGCCTGCTTCAATGTTTCATTCTCGCGTTCCAGCGCCGCCTCCTTCAGTGCATGATTGAGCTTGATCAGCACAATTTCAAGGGAGAGCGGCTTTTCAATGAAATCGTATGCTCCTTTTTTTGTTGCCTTGACAGCCGTTTCAATCGTTCCATGACCGGACATCATAATCACCTGCAGCCTTGGGAAACGCTGCTTGGTCCAGTCCAGAAACTGGATACCGTCAATCCCCGGCATCCAGATATCAACCAATGCGGCACTGAACTCCCGTCCATCGTTGTTGTTCAGGGTATTCATCGCCTCTTCAGCAGACTCTGCAACTTCTGTTTCAAAGTTTTCATCCGTCAGAATATCGCTTAGCGTGGAGAGTATGGATACTTCATCATCAATGATCAGGATACGGTCAGCCATTTCAGTTCTTTATTCAATTTACTTGCAAAAAGCTCAATCAGTCACAAAGGGGATCTCCCCTGCATGGATACAGCTTTAAAACGGACTGTTTCTCAACCAGTCATTGATCATTAATAGCGGATAATTGGGATCTGATCAAGCTGGTAATTCTATAGTAAAAGTTGTCCCCTGATCGTTATCCAGAAGCCTGATGAACCCACCGTGATCAGAAATAATTTGCTGCACAATTGCAAGGCCCAAACCAGTCCCATCCTTCTTGGTTGTGACATAGGGATCAAATATCCGATGGGTCATCTCGTCCGGAATGCCACAACCCGTATCAATCACCTGGACCGATACCATCTTCAGTTCTATTGCGTAAGAGCTGACCAGTTCTATCGTCCCGGGGCCCGTAATGGCTGACACGGCATTATCAATCAGATTGGTAAAGACGCGCTTTAACTGTTCCTCATCCAGCATCATATCCGGAATAGAGGGATCTGTAACAAGATTAATCTTGATCAGTGGTGGAAGCCCCTGCTTAAATAGATCACTGACATTATTAAGTATTTTATTGATATTATTTGGATATGGGTTAATCTCTGGCAACCGCGCAAATTTTGAGAACTCATTAACCATGCTCTTCAGTCCGTTCACCTCTTTGATAATGGTAGAGGTGCAACTATCCAGCATATCGGCATCATCGATCTTATCCAAGTATTTTCGCCGGATGCGCTGAGTTGACAATTGAATGGGAGTCAGCGGGTTTTTGATCTCATGAGCAATCCGCCGAGCGACCTCGCGCCAAGCGTTGGCCCTTGTCGAACGATCAAGTTCTGTCAAATCATCCACAACCATCAGTCTCCCCAGTTGCTCCCCTTTCGGATTTTTCAGCTGAAAAAGCTCCAGGGAAACCCGAATCCCTCTTTTTTCAAGCTTCAGATGGGTTGTTCGCTTGACAGATGTTTGCCCGGATCGATTCAGGATATCACCCAGCTCTTCGAAATGCTCTTTTTGCTCTTTGGTCAGAACACTGAGATAATGCTTCTGTGCAACTTCTGCCGGCCTGATTTGGAACAGTTTGATCATATAGGGATTAATCCCGCTGATATAACCGGAATTATCAACCGAAAAGATCCCGGTTTGAATGTTCTGTTGAACCGCCTCGACGAAGATATTTCGCTCTTCAAGGGTCTTATTGGTGTAAACAAGCGCCTCCCGACTAATAGCCAATTTCTTTCTATTCTGCTGCAGTTCTTTCGTCATGGCATTAAACGAGTCCAGCAACATGCCGGTTTCGTCATCCGCATGCAGATCAATTTGAAAATCCAGGTCCCCCTTTGAGATGCGCTGGGTTCCATCCACAAGTGTTTCAATCGGTTTGACGATGCCGCCAGCCAGATAGTAGCCGAACCAGATACCACCAAATATGATCAACACAGTAAACAGCAAGAGATAGGTGGTGAAATTTGTGCGAATTGGGCTTTGCAGATGAGCAAGGTTCTGGAAATTTTCCAGGTTCTGCTGTATGACCGTCAGGTCTCTGTACTTGGAACCGGTCTGCATTTTCGCCACCTCCAGATAGTAGGTCACCCCTTTAATCTGAACCGGCAGCAGTGCCCGATTTATCTTCCCGGTCATGCTTCGGCTGTCAAAGTCCATGGGGAATTTTGAGGACTTATCGATCAATTCATTCTTGACCAGGGGACTCCAGGCGTTTTCTTTGCCATTATCCAGGAACCATCTGCTGATTGGCACCAGATCGGCATTATACCAGACAATTCCGTCCAGTCGATACCGGGTCAGAACGGATCGAAACCACTCCTTCGGCAGGTCACCCTTGGCTTCGTCAAACGGTTCAACACCGATATTTACCAGGTAGTCATCCGCCACAATTTTAACAAAATGCTTTATATCTTCAGCCTGATATTGATTCAACCGCTCTACCATCACTGCTGAATCTTTCAGTGCCAGAGCAAATTGCCCCTTGAACCAGAAGTCGAGGCTGTCCTTCAGCAAGCCATTCGCAATAAAGAAAAACATCAGCATCGGTAGCGATGAAACCAGTACGAAGGCCAGAGTCAGCTTGAACTTCAGGCGGAACCCGAGTATCCTCCGTTTTCGTTCATAGATTAGTTTTACCAGGTTCCTGATAATTAACAGGATAACGGTTACCAGCAGCAGGATATTGAGGTTAATCAGGAGAAAAATATTCAGGTTAAAGTCTATGCTGCTGTAATCCTTTAAACCCTGCTGATAGTAATTAAAAATGAGCAGAATGATAATCAGGATACAGCAGGCTGCGATCAGCCCAACCCGATTTCTGATTTGCCGTTGTCGCTCCGGAGATCGCGTCAGCGCCCCCCTGTCATGATTACTGGTATCTCTCATATCTTTTTTTCTTCTGGTGCAATAACATCCACAAAACAGCCGTTTTACAAAACAAAATTTTTGGGTAGCACAACAATGCCATCAGAAATGAAATAATGTTCCTTGTCACTCTGTTGGTCGCACCCTATCTGCACATTGTCCGGAATGACGACCCCCTTGTCAAAAATGGCGTTTCGAATCACACACCCCCTGCCGATACTGCAATCTGTCATAATGATGGAATTTTCAATCAGCGTATCACTGCCAACCGTCACCCCTGCACCGATCAGTGAATGATTAATATCACAGTTATACAGGTGAGACCCCAGATCAACCGTTGAGTTCCGGATTCTGACACCTTCATTACCACCAAAAAAGGATGAAGGGGATGAAATGCCAGCGGTTAGAATCGGCCAGTCGGGGGTACAGATAATCCGGCTTCCCAGCTGGGAAAGAAAATCCATGTTGGCATTATAGTAACTACGTATGGTTCCTACATCCCGCCAGTAGTGTCCAAAACGGCTATTCTTGAAAGAGAATCCGTTCACCCGATACTTCCCAAGCATGGATGGGATGATATTCTTGCCAAAATCGTGAGATGAACTTTTTCTGGCATCTTGTGCCAGCATCCGAACCAGTGTATCTGTCTTAAAAAGATAGATCCCCATGTTGATATAGCAATCGTCACTTTCGCCCGGGATCTGGGAAGGGTCCTGTGGTTTTTCAATGAAACTGTTGATGTTTAAATCATCGTCCATGGTCAGCACGCCGAAAGCAGCCGCCTCTTTTTTCTTAATCCCCAAAACGGATAGGGTCAGATCAGCTCCTCTTTCAATGTGCTGATTGAATAATTCATTAAAATCCATGTTGTAAATGTGATCACCCGAGAGGATAAACACATGCTCAGGGCGATGGTACTCCAGCAGATGCAGATTCTGATATATAGCATCTGCCGTACCACTGTACCACTCTTCGGACACCCGTTGCTGGGCCGGAACAGGTGCAACAAACTCCGAAAGCTCATTCGGCAGGAAATTCCAACTTTTCCTTAAATGCTGATGGAGTGAAAGACTCTTTGTCTGGGTCAGAAGATAAACCTGGCGCAGGTGGGAGTTGATGCAACTAGATAGCACAAAATCGATAATCCGAAACCGGGCAGCAAAAAATACGGCCGGTTTTGAGCGATCCCGCGTCAGGGGATACAACCGGCTTCCCTTACCGCCAGCCAGGATAAAAGTCAGAACCTTTTTGTTTTGAAGCAGCATGTTTAATCCCAGCTGAATAATTATCAGATGTGAGTCTTGACGGTCTCAAACAATTCGTCAAATTTGCCGCTTTTTATCACATAAGCGACAGCACTCCATGTCAGATAATTCTCTTTAAAATGACTGTACGCACTATGAATGACAACCGGCAATTCCCTGTATATACTTACAATTTTTTCCAATGCCTCAATGCCATCCATACCGGGCATTTTAATGTCCAGAACAACCAGGTCTACACTTTCATTTTTCAGGACCTGCAACCCTTCAAAAGCGTTTTCAGCTGTGATCACATCATAATCCTGGTCTTTGAATTCCAATTCCAACAACTCCCTCATGTTTTTATCATCATCGATGATCAACAATCTTTTTTTATCCGCCATTTTCAACTCCGTCAGGCTCAACAGGAAAAGATATGATAAATGTGGTTCCTTTATCCAATACACTACGCACCTGAATCGTACCGCCGTTTTCCTCAACCAGCTTCTTCACTACTACCAGTCCGAGACCCGTACCCTCCCTTTTAGTCGTAAAAAAGGGTGAGAAGATTTTTCCTTCCACATCGGACTGGATCCCAGCACCTGTGTCCTGAATGGTAATAACAACATGGTTATCAATGCTGCTTGCCAGCACCAGCAGCAAACCATCATTGTCAATGGCTTCCAGGGCGTTTCTAACCAAATTACTTATAATTTCAAACAGATGATGATCCTTGATGTTGATATCAGGCAGATCCCCCTGGATATTCATGCTGACCGAGACTTTTCTGAGATGAATTTCCTCTTCAAGGATGTTTAACACTTTATTAATGGCCTTACTGCAATCGCAGCCCATCGTGACCTCTTCTTCCGGCATGGATTCATCAAGGATGTCATTAACCACCAATTCCAGCGTCCCAACCACTTCCACAATCCGTGATATAGAATCGTAGTGACGATCTGACTCATCCATCTGTTTGTAGACCCTGGAAGCATAACCCCCAATTGTTGCCAGTGGCCCTCTCACCTCATGCGCCATATGGGCAACCATTTCACCCATGACAGCCAGTTTTTCTTTCTGGACCAGAATCTCCTGGCTTTCCCTGATTTTCAGATTTGCCTGTTTAATCTGATTAATGCTCATATCCAGGCTATTCATCAGCTTGGCGGATTCCAGAGCGTTCGTCGCAGACTCTGCATACCGGGTAATCCCTTTGATGTCATGGGTCGTTATCTGGGATCGGGTTACCTGGTTATCCACAACAATCACTCCTGTCGATCGGCCGTGCCAGAGCAGCGGGATAACAGCACATTCATGAACCTGGAGCATCTCCCTCAACCAGATAACGCTGGGCTCATTAATCAGCGGGTATTCATCACTAATTAAAATATATTTCTGGCTACTCAGGGCCTTAATCAGGACATTCTGATAATCTGACATGTTGATCTGCACATCGGTCAAAATCGTGTTGACCGCACTATCAGTATCAATCATCAGCTTATAGTGCTCAATCATTTCGCTGAGCGTCTTGGGTGCAGAATCAAAATCGCTGTATATCATTCCCGCTTCCTCACCAGATCCGGGACCGATCGCTTGAATACCGCGCAGGACACCTTCGTCTTCATCCACCAGAAACAGAAAGCCGCGGTTAAAGCGCAGGCCCTGTCCCGCGGTGATGGAAACCAGGATAGTATCGATAAAATCCTGAATGGATTCATAGATTGTGCGATTGTCAAACAGGTTCAACTCTTTATACAGGCTCTCAATCTTGGATTTTACCTTCTTCCTGATCTCAACGACTTCCGTGATGTTATTGAACGCAATCAGGATATAGTTGTGCTCAGTGTCCAGCTGATAAAGCGACAGTTCAATATCAATGATCACTCCGTTTTTTAATTTTATCCGCGTTTTCTGGTTAACCACCGATCCCGAATAACTGTCAAAAAGCAGCTGGTAGAAGTAATCTGCGCTACCAGGATCGTTCGCAGGAAAAAACATCTGAAACGGCTGGTCAATTATATCCGCTTCGCAGTATCCCAATTCCCGGTAGATTAATTGGCTGCAATAGATGATCTTTCCCTTATCATCAAGCAACAACCAGAAATCAAGGATTCGATCCAGATTATTAACAATAAGTTCCTGGTAGTTCATAATGTTTTCTAAACCTTTGGTACCGATTATCCCATATGAGCAGGATCAAAATCAGCTGACCATTTCTCAGGCTGTCCTTTCGCGCCGGCAGCTGGCAAATGATGACCTCTTAGGGCATCCCCAGTGAGCTGGGAAGCGTATTTTCTCGATTTATCACCCACATTCACCTGTCACTTCCATCGGTGTGACCTTTACTGTATTTTCCGAAGTTGATACCATCAGGTATTACACTGGCAAATATGAAACATAGAAATCAGTGCAGCAGTACATGAAAAAGCGAGAATGCGCCGACAGTCCTGTTACCTGTTCCATTCTGATTGATTTCAGTCTGGCATGAAACCGGATTCTGAGTCTATGATTTTATGAATTAGCAGATGATCAAAGACTCAGTATATCTATTCCAGCGATAAATCAGACTGCTGACGTCTTTAATCACACATTCGGTTTGAAAGCTGTTTAACCGGATAATTATCATCACCTGATCTCTACCTCAAAAAACCTATGATAAACGTGGCTAACCTTTCAGAGGATTTCCCAATCTGGGTCTCTGAAGACGAATATGACACGCTGATAAAACTGAAGAGGGGTGGATGGTCCAACTGTGGCACCCAGATGGAATGGATGGTCAAGTTGCACTATCTGCGCAATGGATTTAAGGAGAAAAAAATCGCCCGGGAAGAATTTTTCAAAAGAGAAAAAGAGTTAATCATCCGCTGGTGGTCCAAATGGTGCTGATTTCAGGTCATATCATCCCGTTACATTCCCGGCTGGAATACGCCTTATTTAACTAAATGTTCCTGATGCTCCCATGCATCCTGCATAACACCCTGATCTACTACTATTTGAGTTTAATATATACAAGATGAATCAAAACAACTGGGATGTTATCGTCGTCGGTGGGGGTCATGCCGGCTGCGAAGCTGCACTGGCAGCAGCGAAGCTGCAACAGAAGACCCTGCTACTAACCATGACGGTGGACAATATCGCGGCCATGTCCTGCAATCCTGCGATCGGCGGTCTAGCCAAGGGTCACCTGGTCAAGGAGATCGACGCCCTGGGCGGAACAATGGGCTTTGTGGCAGATGAAACGGGAATCCAGTTCAGGATTCTCAACCGTAAAAAAGGGGCTGCCGTTCAGGCAACCCGCTGCCAGTCAGATATGATCGCATACAAGAACACCATGCGCTCTATTCTGGAAAACCAGGAAAATCTGACGATTCAACAAGCGGAAGTTACAGCTCTTGTCTGGGAAAAGCAGCGGATCACCGGCATTCTGACCAATCTTGGGGAAACACTGCCCTGCAAGGCGGTTATCCTCACAACCGGGACCTTCCTGAATGGACTCATTCACATCGGGCACCAACAGTTCCCGGCAGGTCGGGCATGGGAGTTCCCAGCCTTAAGCCTGTCCCAGCACTTGATGGACAGAGGCATCAATATGGGTCGTCTGAAAACGGGAACGACCCCCAGGCTGGACGGACGGACCATTAATTTTGATATCCTCGAGCCCCAGCCGGGTGATGATGGTGATATTCGCTTCTCGTTCTGGAAAAGTCAACGACGCTTGAGGCAGGTGCCCTGTTATATCACCTACACCAACGAAAATACCCATGATATCATCAGCCGAAATATCCGGAAATCGGCCATGTACAGCGGTGCCATAACCGGTATCGGGGCTCGCTACTGCCCGAGCATCGAAGACAAGATCAATAAATTCCCAGACCGGGACCGACATCAGGTGTTTCTGGAACCCACCAGTCTAGAGTCGTTTGAATACTATCCAAACGGGATCTCAACCAGCCTGCCGGCGGATGTCCAGCTCCAGTACCTGAGGAGTATAGAAGGTCTTGAAAATGTTGAGGTCGTGCGAGCGGGCTATGCTATAGAATACGATTATGTTCTACCGACCCAGTTGAAAAACACCCTTGAAGCCAAAGATGCCGAAAACCTGTACTGCGCTGGCCAAATCAACGGAACGTCCGGGTACGAAGAAGCAGCAGCACAGGGCTTGGTGGCAGGCGTAAATGCCACCCTGAAAAATCAAGGCAAAAATCCGCTGGTCCTGCTCAGAAACCAGGCATATATAGGGGTTCTCATCGACGACCTGATTACCAAGGGAACCGATGAACCCTATCGGATGTTTACATCCAGGGCTGAATACCGGTTGATGTTGAGAGAAGACAACGCCGATAGCCGCCTGGTTCAAACAGGGTATGAAACTGGATTGCTGCCGGAAGCGAACTACCAGCAGTATCAGGAAAAAATGTCCCGGATTTCCGATCTCAGGGAGCACATCGCGCAAACCCATATCCTGCCAACTGCTGGAGCCAATGAGCAACTTCAGGCAAACGGCCTTCAACCGCTAACCAACCGGATTCGCATCCAGGAGTTCCTGAAAAAACCCGAACACTCCCTCGCCCTGCTGGAATCCATTGATGATCAGGACCCCCTGCGCTACCTGAAATCCTGCGACACAGCAGTGAAAAAAACCGTTGAAACCGAGGTAAAATATGAGGGGTATATATCGCGACAGGAAACCCAAATACAGAAATACCTCAAGATTGAATCGATTCAGATACCCGATACCTTTGACTATGAATCCGTCGGAGGACTATCCGTGGAAGTGATCCAGAAGCTGAAGAAAAACCGGCCGCAGACCCTGGGTCAAGCCAGCAAAATCAGTGGAATCACACCAGCTGCCATTACCGTTCTGATGGTTGCGTTTGCTAAATTGCGGAAAACCGGAGCGGCTTGATAAACTAAAATGCGGAGATGTCGTTCGGAAGAGTTGGAAGCAGCTCCCTGTTATCTCATAGGAGCTTGAAGCGGTGCGCTTGATTTTCTGCCGGGAGGCTGGCTTCCGGCAGAAAATCAAGCGACTGTTTGGTAATGTATCAATTGGCAATTATTTCCAATGAATACATTCGCCAGGACAAGCATCAATTTCTTCCTGGATTTCATCTTCAGACGCGCCAGCTGAATTATGAACTTCAGCTATATCATCATCATCCATTTTGAATACGTCTGGCAGATCATCAACACACTGTGCGCAGCTGGTGCACTCTTCTTTGTCAACATATACTTCTTTGGCCATAATACCTCTGATTGAAATTGGTTTTCGTAATCGCGATTAAAACGGTTTTGCTATCAACTAGCTCTCTTTATCTTAGTGAAAATTATCTATAAAAAATATACGGTCAATCACAAAAAGATAGATATCAATCAATAACTCACCAAAAATATTCCTAAATCCTCTGATCTATTTAATTGTAGATAGATAACGTTGATGTCGTGGATCACTGTTCCCCGAGGTATCAGGCAAAATAGTTTACAGGCGGGCTCGTTTCAAGCGCTCCTCGGCCTTGAAGCGAGCCAGTGAGAGTTGAATCAAGCGGTGAATCAGTTCGGGGTAGGGAACTCCTGTTGCGTCCCATAATTTCGGATACATACTGATATTGGTGAATCCGGGCAAGGTATTCACTTCATTTACCCAGATTTTACCACTCCCCTCCACAAAAAAATCAACCCTTGCCAGTCCAAACAACTCCAACAGTCGAAACGATTCCCGAGCGATTTTCTGAACTTCTTTAACACAGTCCGACGGCAAGTCGGCTGGAATAACAAGTCTTGTACTATTACTTTCAATATACTTCGCGTCATAGGAGTAGAAGTCGCCACTCGGAATAATCTCGCCAGGAATTGACGCTTCGGTCAATTCATTACCGAGCACAGATACCTCAATTTCCCGACCATTGATATTGGATTCCACGATGATTTTATTATCAAACTCAAAGGCGTGAGCAAGAGCCCGTTCATATTCCGATTCCTTGCTGACCTTGGATATCCCCACCGAAGATCCCAGATTGCAGGGCTTTACAAACAACACCGGACCGAGGATTTCAGCCAATTCCTTATAGCCGGGCCGATTTGATTCCCAACTGTACAAAACAACATGCCTTGCACAGTTCAATCCGGCATACAGCAGCAACCGTTTCATGATGTCCTTATCCATGCCAACCGCAGAACCCAGGACCCCGGAACCGACGTAGGGTAGATGCTGCATTTGCAGCAACCCCTGCAGAGCGCCATCCTCCCCATGTGTCCCGTGAATGATCGGAAAAACAGCATCGATTTTCTCCCCATTGATACACCTGCCAGCCAACACCGCCGGTTCCAGATCATCCGCCAGTGCGATGCGTGAAGGGTTGTCAGCATTTTTGAACAGCGGGTCTCCGGTCACCCACTGTCCTTTTTTATCTATTCCCACCAAGATTGACCGATACCGATCCGCTGGGATAAACCGCGCAATACTGTTAGCTGACTGGAGAGAAACCTCATGTTCCCCACTTTCACCACCACAAAGAATCAATATTGTCTGCATGTTTCGTAACGTCTGAAGGTAAGATTAAATTCAAAAAAGGGCCTCATTTACAGCATTAAACGATCGCGCGTTTCAACAGCAACGCGTGTCCAGGTGGAGACCGGTAGTAGTTCTTCCGCTCCCCTATCCCGACGAACCCCCTTGCCTGATAGAATCCGCATGCTGGCAAGTTGTCCTGCCTGACTTCCAGAAATAGAGTCGTCACCTCTCTGACTTTCAGTTCACTGACCAGCTGTTCAATCAACCGGGTTCCAGTTGCCTGCCGTCTATATGCCTCTTTGACACCAATACGCAGCAGTTCCGCCTCAGGCGGCATCAGTGAGATCGCCAGGAAACCAATCGGGTCATTCCGCTGAAGGGTGACATACATCTGGAGCTGAAGATTGTTAAAAAGGCCTGTCCAGATTTCTGAGCCCCAGGGATCGTCAGGAAAGCAGGCCCTATCCAGCGCAACAATCTGTTTCAGGTACACCACCGCATTCTCTCGATCAACAGCAATGTCAACCCTTTCCAAACTGCTTCTCATAGTTGAGTTCGGCTTCGGAAAGACGAATATAGATGGGCTCAAGGGGCACCGCTGACGGTTCTATCACTTCAGACTCCAGGAAGTGCTCAATAACCCCTACACCAGATGCCATTCGGTGAAAATCCTGATTCCAGACCACACCTCTGGCCTTAAGATCAAAATCCAGCTTAATCATCTTCTCCACGCCACTGCCAAGAAGCAAATCCCCTGTCTCTAATTGGTTATAAAAGTCATCCGGCTTGATCAACCCCAGATCGCTGACAGCAACTGCTTTACCACTCAGAGTATTGTATGCAGACGTATAGAACTCTCCCTTATAGGCATTTTGAATCACCTTGACGGTCGATGGGAAAAAAGGCACCGTCGCCGCGATCAAGACCAGACTGTCAACACCATAAACAGGAATACTGAGCCCCAATCCCAGTGCTTCGGCCGTCGAGAGGCAAATTCGCAATGAGGTAAAAGAACCCGGTCCCAGGGTCACACAGATTCCATCCAGGGCCTCTTTTTGGACATCTGCCATTTTCAGCAGATGGTCGATCCCCATCAGCAGAGATTCTGATCCCGGCACCCCTGTATTCAAAAAAAGGCTTCCCCTGGGCACACCACGATCCATCAAGCCCACCGATACAGAAAAACCGGAACCTTCTATCCCAAGGATACACTGTTCTTTTACCTGCATGATTCCCTTTTCCTATGGGTCATCAACCCTTTCCAGGGTGACATTCTGATATATATCAAAATCAAAAGGCAATTGTATCGCCTTGGATAGCGCATCCTTGAGTGCTTCTTCGATATTGACCTCTGCAGGCGCTTTCTGCAGGCAAATCCAAAGAACAGATCTCTGCTCATCGACCTTCCTGTCCTCTTCGTCGACATTCCCCCATTCGTGTTTCGGATCATCCAGGTTGAGTAGGTAGCCAACAGTCACCTTGCGCATCGCCTGTTTCAGCCAGACAATCATCATTTCAGCCCGTGCCCGTGCCAGCCCTTCTTTTTGATCACCATCCAACATTTCTGTTACCATGCCGACACTGACTAAACTGTCCGCTTTCTGAAATGCCTTCTTCAGACCCTTGTTTTTCAGGTATTTGACCGGCTTGACCGGCTCATTATGATAAGCAACCCCATCAGATTTACCCGAAAACCACTGAAATTCTTTAGTCAGCAGAAAGACCTCCAGGTCGAGCGGATTATCTCCTGAATCGTAACCCACAAGCCCGACCTTTTCCCAGATGACATTGATTTTGCTTCCGGCCAGATATTTTTTCGTGTATGACCTGATCATACCGGGGCTGGGCAGGAAAGGCATCTTCCTTGGATTAAAGCCCGATTTGCGTTTTGCCTTGCCGGTGCGGCTCTTAATATTTTTTGTCGGTAGCGCAGAGCGTTTCTGGGGTCGGCGCCCGGATCTGGAAACCTGTCGTCTAGCCTTGGGCCTCGCCTTTGGCTTACGCTTCCGTGATTTGAAAAATCCGGATTTTTTTCGTTTAGCAGGACGGGAGCGCCTTTTCTTCTTTCTTCTGAAGAGTCCGAAAAATCTGGATTTTTTTCGTTTAGCAGGACGGGAGCGCCTTTTTTTCTTTCTTCTGAAGAGTTCAAAGAATCCGGCTCTCGGAAGAAAAAAATAGAGTGTCAGAAGACTGAGAATAATGAAGGCGACAACAATAATCGTCTCCCAGATCAGCCACCCTGATACGTTTTCCACAGGGAGGTTATCAGGAAGAAACGCTAGTTTGGAAGGTGCCTCATCTGCTTGCGCCATCAGCTGTCTTAGATCGGTTGAGTCCGTTGATCAATAATATAAACCGTTTCAGTTCCAATATCTTGTCAGTGAAGAACCTTTAAGTCAATGCTGATAAGACCCGGGAAGCGGTGAAGGAAAGCGCTACTCACTGTCTGAGTGTTGATGAGGTATTTCCCCGGCTGGATGGATGTGATAGTGGTTGTGCATGAAGGCGGATTTGCCGCTATATGTCAGACCCCCGTCTTTCATAGCGTAGATCGTATCGGTATTGGCTGCCAGAAAATCATATTCGTGGGAAACAATAATGTACGTGACGGCCAGTTCTCCCAAAATTTCGGAAAGTCGGTCTTTTGTTTTTTCGTCCAGGCCGGAAGTCGGTTCGTCCAGTAACAGGATATCAGGCTTCATGGCCAGAATGGTTGCCAATGCCACCAGCTTTTTTTCTCCTCCTGAAAGTGTATAGGTCACCCGATCTTCAAAACCGGTCAGGTTCAGATCCCTCAATGTCTGCCTGGCAATCTCACATGCCTCATCCGGTTTTTTCCCCAGGTTCAAAGGGCCGAAGGCCACATCTTCGATAACCGTGGGTGAAAACAGCTGGTCGTCAGAATTCTGAAATAAAAGGCCAACCTGCTGTCGTACCCTGAAAAAATCCTTCTCCGAGCTGACCGGTTCTCCCAGAATACTCAATTTGCCAGCCTGGGTCTTGAGAATACCGATGATGATATGAAGAAAGGTGGTTTTACCGCTACCGTTTCCGCCAACCAGCCCAACTCTCTCACCGGTATGCAGAGAAAAATTGACACGGTCAAGTCCGTTGCCAGCTCCTGGATAGGCATAGCAGACATCTTCCAGTTTAATAACTACCGAACCACTCCCCATTCCAGTAACCCCAGGAAAAAAATTGCCAGAATCAGACTGTTCAGAAGTAACCAGTCGACTATTGAAGATCTGAACTCTCTGAGAACATAAAAACGACCGTTGAAACCACGACAACACATAGCCTGATAGACCCTCTCGCCCCTCAACGAGGCACGTACAAAAAGCATCCCGAGTAGGTAGGCAAAGGTACGATAGGTGTGCATATTGTTTCCCGGTTGAAAACACCTGATCTTTGCAGCAGTCATCAGACGTTGATATTCCTGCTCCAGCTCAAAAAGATAGCGACAGGTAATCAGGAAAAGATAGACCAGCTTTTCTGGAAATCCCAGGCTTTTCAATGCATGCCCGATGGTTGTTACCGGACAGGTGGCAACCAGGGCAATCAATGCCAGCAGGATACTGTTTGACTTCAAGGTCAGCCGGGCAGCAAACAGAACACCAGCCTCCGTTACCGTCAGAGGACCCAGTGTGAACAAGGCCTCCCCCGCGACAGTCAATGGCAGGAGCAACCAGAATATCAGGATCATGCCGTTAACCAGCAGCAACCGTCTAAAAACCTGTACAATCGACAGTCGGGACATTGCAACCAGCAACAGTGATAGTATCAGGCAACCGGACAAGGTCATAAATCCCTCAACTACTGCCGCAAATACAGAAAAAAGCATTGCCATCAGAACTCTGAATCTGGGATCCATTCGGTGTATAAGCGAGTCTCCGTCAATAAAGGAAGATTGGTTCATGCATCCTGCCTTTTTCTCGGGCGAAACCTCAGATAGGTAACCAGACCCACCAGTCCCATGATATAACCGAATCCACCAATGACATCACTAAGAGAAACCGCACGCTGGCGCGATTCAGCAATATACTTGAGCACCGGACTCAGTTTTCGATCCATCACCTTCTCCACAGCGGCTTCAATCTCCTGCTCGCTGCATCGTCCCTTAACCACCACCGCTCCCGGATCCTGGACGATGCCATGGGCCATAT
>JAOZRE010000203.1 GCA_029940215.1 bacterium
GCATTGGCATTTGAATCACTACCCTTCTTTAAATCTGTATTTTTTTGATTATCTTTTTTCATCATTAAACTCCGCACATTTGTGTATTGAGAAAAAGCTTAAAAGTGATTCGATATCCGAATATGCTGATGCTCGGTTCCGCCAGCAGAAATGTTGGAAAGACAGAGTTCGCCTGCCGGTTAATCCGCAGGTATCAGCGTCAAGAGCAGGTGATCGGGCTCAAAATCACAACCATTGATAACAGTGGCAGGCCTTGCCCTCGAGGCAACAAGGGCTGCGGGGTCTGTACCTCCTTCAACGGAAAGTATCAGCTGACCGAGGAGACTGGAGGTCCTGCAGGCAAGGACACGGTCAGAATGCTGGAGGCCGGAGCTCACAGGGTGTACTGGCTCAAGGTTCGGGAACCATACCTCAGAGAAGGCATTCAGAGCCTGAGTCGCTACCTGAACAGCACCTCCTGCATTATCTGCGAGTCCAACAGCTGCCGAAAGGTGTTGAACCCGGGCATGTTTCTGGTCATGCAGAAAGAGGGCTCCTCGATCATCAAGAGAACCTGCCGTGATGTTATTCATGAAGCAGACAAGCGTCTGTCCTTTCACGGTACCGGATGGGATATGAGAGTTGATCAATTTATCTTTTCCGACGGGAAGTGGACCTTTCCCGAACCTGCTACGGCTACTGTTCTAGCCGGTGGTCAGAGCCGGCGCATGGGCATGGATAAAAGTCTGCTGTTCCTCTCCGGAACCCCGATGATCGAAGTGATTGTCAACCAGCTAAAAGGGAATTTTCAACAGTTACAGATCAGCTCAAACAACCCGGAGAAGTATGATTTTCTCGACCAGCCCATTGTTCCAGATCTAAAAATAGGGGTCGGTCCCCTGATGGGGATTCTCTCCTCCCTTGAGCGTTCAAAGACAGATCTGAATTTCATCACCAGCTGCGATGCTCCCAATATTGATCTACCCTATGTCAGGGAGATGCTGCGTGTTGCCGGACAGTATGATGCCGTCATCCCCATGTCAGATGACGGAAGATACGAACCGCTTTTTGCGGTCTACCGTAAAAGTGTGATCGGTCATTGCCACGATTTAATCAACGACGGACATCGAAAAATCTCCGACCTTTTTGAGCGGGTTCGTATCAAATTTCTGCCCTTTGACGGCTCCGGCTGGTATGAAAATCTCAATACAGCTAAAGACCTGAAACAATATAGAAACCGCTTTTTGAGCGGGCAAGGTACAAGGCACCTTGAACTTCCGGATACCATGACCGGTTAAACCATCACCAGGCACCACTATCAAAAAACAGGACCTTTTTCAGGATAATGAATGGGACAGACAGATAAGGACATCAAAATAGTCAATACCGGCTGCTGCCACGATTGTGGTGGACGATGTGTGCTAAAGGCACATGTCAAAGACGGTCAGGTGATTCGCATTGAAAGTGATACAGGAGAAGATCCGCAGATCAGGGCCTGTATGCGGGGGCGGGCTTATCGACAACGACTGTATTCGCCGGACCGCTTACAGACACCTCTGAAGCGCATCGGCGAAAAGGGAGAGGGGAAGTTCAAGCCCATCTCCTGGGAAGAGGCACTGACTGAGATTGCGGCCAAGATGCATCAGGTGAAAGCAACTCACGGCAACGCCTCAATTCTGATGGTGGCCAGTGGCGGCAACCAGGGTATGCTGCACGGCGCGCTTCCGGTGGGAGCCATGCTCCAGGGTTTTGGGGGATTTACCCGCTCTTGGGGAATTGCCTCCTATGAAGGGGCCATGTATGCATCCATGGCTACCTACGGCACCATTCGAACCGGAAACTCCCGTGAAGACCTGCTCAACTCCAAGCTGGTCATCATGTGGGGCTGGAATCCGGCGGTAACCATCTGGGATCCGGGAACCAGCCTGATGATGTCACGAATCAGGGAGAAGGGGATCAGGATCGTCGCCATCGATCCGCGCTACTCTGATTCAGCAGCGACGTTTGCAGACCAATGGATCCCCATTCGGCCCGGTACCGACAGCGCCATGCTGATCGCCATGGCCTATGTGATTCTGGACGAACAACTGCAGGACCAGGCCTTTATTGACCTGCATACGGTCGGACTCGATAAGTACAAGGACTATCTGTTCGGAAAGGAGGACGGCGTCCACAAGACACCCCAGTGGGCTGAAACCATCACCGGTGTTTCAGCTGATGTCATCGCTACGTTGGCCCGGGAATACGCCAGCAGCAAGCCGGCAGCTCTAATTGCCGGCTGGTCTCCAGCGCGTGCATCCTTTGGGGAACAGTATTCAAGAGCAGCCAACGTACTGACAGCCATCACCGGTAATGTTGGTGTCAATGGCGGGTATGCCTCCGGTTTCATGAGGGCTTATTCCAGTCGGGAAACAAACCATAAGCGGGTTATAGCCGGCAAGGACTCGGAAAAAGCCAGAAGTACCGGTAACCCCGTGGAAGATGGAGCCCCACCTCGACAATATGCATTGCACAAGCTCTTTGGCGGAACCAACCCCAACAGTGCCCGTATCCACAACGCAAAGGTCTTCGATGCCATCCTGAGGGGAAAAGAGGGAGGCTATCCGGCAGACATCAAGATGGCATATATTGTTGCCAGTAACTGCCTGAACCAGCACCCTAATACACGCAGGGGTGCGAAGGCGTTAAAGGCGCTGGAGTTCATGGTAGTTCACGAACAGTTCATGACCCCAACCGCCAAGTTTGCTGATATTGTGCTGCCGGTCAACACCTTCATGGAACGTAACGACATCGCCCCGCCCTGGCTGGGGTCTCCTTACTACATTTACCTGAACAAGGCGGTGGATTCGCTGCACGCGTCCAAATCGGATCTGGATATCTGTCGGGAACTCTCGACGAAACTGGACATCTCTCCCGGCATGTTTCAGTTTGCTGAGGATGACATTCTTCAGGGAATAACCGCCAGCAGGGACGATATTCCGGACTACGAAGCCATGAAACGGGACGGTGTGGTCAAAATCAAGCTGAAGGAACCCATTGTCTCCTTCAAGGAGCAGATCGAGGATCCTGAAAATAACGTTTTTCCGACCCTGTCAGGCAAAATAGAGATCTACTGTGAGCACCTGGCAGAGATGAATGATCCCAAGGTACCACCTATTCCCAAATACATGCCGCATGAGGAGAGCCATGACGCAGCGCTCTCAAAAAGCTATCCCCTGCAGCTGATTACCTCACATGATAAGAAACGGGCCCACTCCACCTGGCACAATGTCCCCTGGTGCCACGACATCGAGCCTCACTCAGTCTGGCTGAACAGTCTGGATGCAACAAACCGAGGCATTGTTGACCAGGGATCGGTTGATGTGTTCAACGACCGGGGCAGGCTTCGAATCCCGGCTAAGGTGACGGAGCGGATCATGCCCGGGGTGGTAGATATCAGGCAGGGGGCCTGGTACGCCCCTGATGAGGAGGGTGTTGATCATGGAGGGTGTGCCAATGTGCTGACTAAGGACGAACCGTCACCCGGCGGAGCCCATCCCATGAACAGCGCACTGGTCCAGATTGAGCCGACACCGGAAGGTGCAGGGAGGAAGAAATGACACAACTCGGATTTTATTTCAACCAGACCCGCTGTATCGGGTGTCATACTTGTGCCGTTGCCTGCAAAGACTGGCACGATCACCAGGAAGCCACCCTTAACTGGATGCAGATTAACACCATCGAAAAGGGGGTATTTCCCCACCTGTTTCTGGCGTTCATTGCGGTACCTTGTTATCACTGCGAAGATCCATCGTGTATGGCTGTCTGTCCGGCCGATGCCATATCCAAGCGGGCAGCGGATGGAATTGTCATCGTAGACCCTGATAAGTGCCTTGGCAGAGAGGGGTGCGAAAAAACGCCGTGTTTGACCGCCTGCCGCAGTAAGTCTCCCCAGTTCGGGCCGGCTCCCGATGCTAAAATGCAGAAGTGTGATTTCTGCCTGGATCGTCTGGAAGAAGGCAAACAACCGATTTGCGTTGAGGCCTGTCCCATGTTTGCGTTGGAGATCTATTCCATGGAGAACCTGCAGCAGAAGTATGGTGAGCAGAAGGAGGCGGAGGGGTTCCGCTACTCCAAAAAAATTCGCCAGGCAGCCGTTTTTACACCGAAGCCGGAGGTTTTCAGTTAAAATTGGAGAGAGCATAAATCGATAAAGTAGTCCCGTATTTGCCATCAGGCCATTTCATTATACAGATCCGTTTCAAGATGATCTACAAGCTCACGTCGCTGAAACCCCAACTCGCTATCGCTCAAACAGGCGGGGTTTCGGCCGCTCCAATTCGCTTAGATCATCTAAGAAACTTCTCTAAGTAACTAAAATGGCCTGATGGCAAATACTCAATTCAGTTTTTTAGGTTCCCTCCATGAGCTCTGTGCCTCCGTGGTGAGCCTTTTTCCATTACAACCTTATATAATTGGAGAGAATATGAACACTGAAGCAGCAGAAACATCTGAAGACCAAGGTAAAATAGTCAGAACAACCTCGGCGTTTGATTGCGGGGGAAGGTGCCCGCTGCGGTTGAAGGTGGTGAATGGCGAGATTGTGACAATTGAAGGGGACGATGCGCCGGAACCAGACCAGCTCAGGGCCTGCCTGAGGTGCCGGGCACTGAGAAAATATGTTCACCATCCGGAGAGGCTGTTGTATCCACTGAGACGCGTTGGCGAAAAGGGAAAGGGGGAATTTGAGCGAATTTCCTGGGACGAAGCTCTGGATACGATTGTGGAGAAGCTGACCCATGTTAAGGAGACCTATGGCAACGAGAGTATCTTCATGGCGTTGAGCGGTGGATACCTGGGAGCCCTGCACGGAGCGGGGGGACTGGTCAAGCTGATGTCACTGTTTGGTGGATACTCCACCCACTACGGCAACGTCTCTTCAGAGGGAGCGGTCTGGGCGGTTTTGACCCAGTATGGCAGCGTGATGGTCGGGCACAGCCGCGAAGACCTGATGAACTCCAAGCTGATTATTCTATGGGGATGGGACCCTGCCCGAATGATTTCGGGCACCAACACCATGTACCACCTCATCAAGGCAAAAGAGAATGGTGCAAAGGTCATCTGCATTGATCCCCGCTTCAACGACTCCGGAAGCCTGCTGGCCGACCAGTGGATTCCCATTCGTCCCGGTACCGACGCCGCCATGATGGTGGCCATGGCAAACGTGATGATCAAGGAGAATCTTCAGGATCAGCCCTTCCTCGATAAGTACACAGTGGGATTCGATAGGTTCAAGGACTATGTCATGGGCGATGAGGACGGTGTTGAGAAAACACCCGCCTGGGCCGCAGAGATATCCGGTGTACCTGAGCAGGTTATTATCGACCTGGCGCATGAGTATGCAGCGGCAGACCCCGGCACCCTCATGGACTGTCAGGGACCGGCCCGAAGTGCCACTGGAGAGCAGTATGTTCGCTGTGCCATGACACTCTGTGCCATGACAGGCAATATTGGAAAAGCGGGTGGCGGCGCCGGAGGAGGATTGATGGGCATTCCGGTTGGTCATATGTTCCGCAGTTCAGGAATTCCACCGGTCAAAAACCCGGCCGAGGCCGGTGGAAAGTCCGTCAGGGGCACCCTGGATCTGAATCTGCGACTGCAGAAGCGGATGCATACCAATAAGATGTTCGATGCCATCCTGAAGGGTAAGGCCGGTGGGTATCCCGCAGATATCAAGCTGGCCTGGTTTGTGGCTAACAACTACCTGAACCAGTTGGGGAATACCAACAAGAACGCGGAGGCCCTGAAATCACTCGACTTCATGATCATCTCCGAGCTGTTCATGACACCTACGGCGCGTTACGCTGATATTATACTGCCGGTAACCAGCATCGCAGAGAAGAATGATCTCACCCGCCCCTGGCCGTCCGGCCCTTATTATACCGCAATCAACAAAGCCATTGAGCCTCTTGGGGAGTGCAAGTCCGACTGGGAGATCGCCTGTGCGCTGGCGGAGAAGCTGGGAGTCGAAGATTTCAATCCCTACACCGAATCGGAATGGCTTAAAATGTTCGTGGAGTTGAATCCTGAAACAGGCCCTCAAATCAAGGACAATGATAAGTTCCGCAAAGAAGGTATCCACCGGGTTGACCTTCCGGAACCAGTCATAGCTTTCAAGAAGGAGATCGAGGATCCGGAAAACAATCCGTTTTCAACACCTTCAGGTAAAATCGAGATATTTTCACAGCGACTGGCTGACAGCAACAACCCGTTGACACCGCCCATACCCAAGTATATGTCAGCTAAAGAGGATCATACCGATCCGCTGACAAAAACCTACCCGCTTCAGCTACTGACACCCCATCCGAGAAACCGGGTACACTCCGAGATGTACAAGGTGGACTGGTTAAAGGAGACCCATCCGCACACCGCCTGGATCAACCCGAAAGATGCCGCTGCCAGGGGTATCAAGAATAATGACGAGGTTTACGTGTTTAACGGTCGCGGAAAACTGATCATACCGGCCTTCGTCACCGAAAAGATCGTAAACGGAGTAGTGGCCATTTTCGAAGGCGCTTGGTACGACCCCGACGAGAACGGGGTGTGTCGTGGGGGCTGTGTCAATGTCCTGACGTTGGATGAACACTCAGGCGGAGGTGCATCCGTCCTGAAAACAGCACTGGTTCAAGTCGAACTGGCCAGGGAGGGAGAATAATCATGCAAACAGCCTTTTATCTAGATCAAACCCGCTGCACGGGATGTGCAACCTGTCAGGTAGCTTGCAAGGACTGGAACGACCTGCCAGCCTGGACCGAAAACTGGATCCGGATCGACTATATCGAAAAAGGAGTCTGCCCGGAAGTGTACGCAACCTATATGCTTACTCCCTGTTATCACTGTATCGAACCAGCCTGCGTCAAGGTCTGCCCGACTGATGCGCTGATTAAACTGGAAGAGAACGGCATTGTAATCGTAAACACGGAGCTCTGTATCGGCAGGGAGGAGTGTGGGGAGAAATGCCTGAAGGTTTGTCCGTACGATGTTCCACAGTTCGAGGCGGGGGAAAATGGAAAGATGCGGAAATGTGACTTCTGTCTCAGCCGTCAGCAGGCAGGGAAAGTCCCTATCTGTGTTGAATCATGTCCCACCCGGGCCATGGACTTCGGACCGATGGAGGATCTGGAGAAAAAGTACGGATCGAACCAGACAGCCGAAGGCTTTGAGTATTCAGAGCGGACCAAACCCGCCTTCATCATCAAACCCAAACCGGTCACTGTTAAAGCATAGGTACACCCATTACAGGGACGGCAACGGCGGATGTCGTGCAGCCTCCCACTTCCTTTCTGTTTCGTGAAAAACAGCCTGAATTGCTCGTTTCAGGCTGCTTCCATGTATTTACCTTCCGTCAGTCAGATGTTTGGGATAAACCCGTTCCGGATCGCTGAAATACTCCTTGGTCAACTTGATCACGATTGGACTCAGGAAGAGCAAGCCGATCAGGTTTGGAATCGCCATCAGCGCATTGAAGATATCGGAAATCAACCAGACGATAGAGAGCTTAACGGTTGCACCTACCGGGATAATCAAGCAGTAGATGACACGATAGGGCAGAACTGCTTTCTGACCGAAAAGGTAGTCAATGCAGCGATCACCGTAGTAAGACCATCCAATCACGGTGGAAAAGGCAAAGAAGATGATCCCGATGGTAACGATATAGCCGCCACCTGCAAATGGTATCCCGTTCTCAAAGGCAGTCTTTGTCAGTACCGACCCTGTCAGGCTGGACCCTGCACTGTCTTTCAAAGCGAAGGCCCCTGTCATAATAATGGCCAGACCAGTCATGGTACAAATCACCAGTGTATCGATAAAGGGTCCCAACATGGCCACCAGACCTTCCCGAACCGGCTCTTTGGTCTGAGCGGCCCCGTGGGCGATGGGCGCGCTTCCGAGTCCGGCTTCGTTTGAAAAGACCCCTCTTGCCACACCAAAGCGGATCGCCTGGGCCACACCGGCGCCGATAAAGCCACCCGTTGCAGCTGTTCCAGAGAATGCACCCTCGAAAATCATCCCAAAGGCAGCCGGTACATCACTAATATTGGCAATGATCAGTATCAGGGCTCCCAGAACATAAAAGAAAGCCATGAGCGGAACAATTTTTGCGGAAAACGCCCCAATTCGTTTAATACCACCAACGATAACAGCAAAACAGAGAACTGCTATAACAATTCCCGTCACAATCTTGGGAATGCCGAACGTTGAGAGCAGCGGTTCAGCCACAGAATTGGCCTGCACCATGTTGCCGATACCAAAAGCGGCAATGGCAGCAAAAACAGCGAAG
>JAOZRE010000204.1 GCA_029940215.1 bacterium
TGCCAGGGCATATTTCTGGAAGTTCTTAATGATATGGTGGGAACCACTTTTCAGGATGATCTGCACCTGAAATTCCTTCAGGTCAGGTGAGACGATACCTTCAAATGCATCCCGGTTGCCACTGAGCGCCTGGTTCAACACCACGCCATTGATAGCCCGATCGGTCAGAGTGATATCGGTAAAACCGTCTTTCTCCACGTCCGGCAATCGATCATAGGCCGGGTTATCGTTGTGATAGAACACCTTGTAAAACTTGCGCACCAGATCAACCGGCGTCATCACAAATCCAGTGGGCATGTATTCTTTGTCCCGGATGGTGACAACCGGTTCCTTCATGCTATAAAAAAAGTGATGCAACCCCTCCAGCTTGTTCAACACCACGGGCTGCTTGATATCAACAGCCAGGTAGTCGGTAGTCAGGTTCAGGTGGCGCTGCATTTTCAAGCCTGCCGGACTGCCTTTTACCTCTCTGAGTTTCAAGACCAGTTTCCCGATCTCTTCCCAGGATGTTTCATCAAGTCCCAACCTGGAATTGATATCCTTCAACCCCATCACCTGCTCTGCTGACAGGTCGGCAAACACACCGGAGGTTTCTTCCTCCTCAAGCGTATCATCCGCCCCCCCTCCCAGATCATCTTCTTCGCTTTCATCTTCCAGACTGTCCAGGGAATCATCATCCGCAGCATCCAAGCTGTCCGAACCCATGTCTGAGCCTGAGTTATACTCTAACTCTACTCCCATAGCGGTTTCAACAATGAACTCCTCATTCAGTACATCCTGGATCAGTTGCAACTGTTTGATAATTGTATCCAGGCTGTTTGGCAAACCCCCGGCCCCTGCCTCCAGTTCGGAAACCAGATTGTCAGCACCTGCCAATCTGGGATCTCCTTTGATCAATTCAAGCCAGGCTGCTGAAAAACGTGACAGGTGGTCTCTGAATTCAGACTGGGCAGCAGAACTCTCCATGTTAATCCGGTCCCGGAATTTAAAAAGCAGGTTGAGGTTGGTGGTTCCGGTCAGGTTTTCATTGATAAACTGATCACTCTGATACAACGGGTTTTCCTCACTAAAGTTTTTCATCATGCTACCCTCAAACTTATTTCCAGTTGCCAGGATCACAGATAAAACAAAGAGTGCGCCGAGAAAAACAGCTGTCTGTTTTGGCTTGCGAACTACCGCTTCAGCCATGGCCCTCATGCTCCGCAGGATCACCATCTCTTTTTTCTGTCCGGTGCCATCCCCGCCAGACATTCTCTTTTTGCGCGGCAACCGCCAGAGAACCAGCAGTGAGGGTGTCAGAGTCAAACTCAGGATCAACGCAATCCCAACCCCTACAGCCGCGAACGTGCCAAACTCCTGGATCATTTCCAGACCTGAAGTGGCCAGTGAACTGAAACCGGCGATGGTGGTGACTGCTGCCATCACAACCGCGACACCCACATTGTTGACAGAGTTTTGAACCAGTTGCTTCCTGTCCGTATGGGTGGCAGCATCCTCCATATAGCGATTGAGCAGATGAATGGCATAGGCAGTACCAATTCCCAGCAGGATAATCGGCAGCATGGTCGTACCCGCCTTGAGGGGTATGTTGAGCATCGCCATAATCCCCAAGGTCCAGATTACCGACAATATGACCGTCAAGGCTGGTATCACCACCCCTCGAAAGCTGCGGAAGCTGATTCCCAGAACAAAAAAGATCACCAGCACGGCGATGGGTATCAACGTCTTGGTATCCTGAGACATCATGGATCCAATCACACCAATGACAACAGGGGTTCCAGCCACATAATAATTAACACCGCCCAACTGATGCCTGTTCAAAATGTCGCTGACCAGCCGGTAGACCTCATCAAAATCAAAAATATCTTTCACATCGTGCAGCTGAAATTCCAGGTTCTCCCGGCTATAGAGATCAATCCGGTCAAGCGTAAAATCCCAGAGGTCGTTGACAAAAGTGGTCCAGCCAGTCACCAACTCCGATGAGAAAAAGTCCCTGGCCTCAGTGTGCGTCATGACAGCCTGAAAATTTTCCGCCGTCATCTCACGGTCCAGAATCCCTTTCAAGGTCGCGTCGAGCTCTGCCATACTTCCCAGCTCCTTTTTCAGGAAAATGGAGAGTGCTTTGCGAGTAGCAGCGACCTGGCCCGCGATGAAGGTGTCATCGACCTTTTTCCCGGCTATGGTTTTGCCATAGATTTCAAATTGAAAATTAGAATCCTTCCCCTGAAAGCGAGCCTTGAGCCGTTCCGTATCCAGGGCGGTTGACAGTTCCAGAATGGCGTACCTTTTTTTGTAGTCCCATTTGCGCAGCATGGAAACAGAGATGGTGGAAGCATGCCTGTCTTCGGACAGCAGGCTGTTTCGAAAGGAACGATCCTGCAAAATCCGCTGTGTCAACTCCGGAATGATCTGCTTCAGGTTCTGGAAGCCCTCAGGGAGCCTCTCCTCTTCACCAGATCTGGAACTGATGCCATGATCGGCTTTCAGTTTTTCGATCACACTGCCTGAGACCACAGAACCCGTCTCCTTGTCCAGGATGGCGTCCTCCAGGTTGGCGATTGAACGGATATTTTCCGTATCGATACCGATCGGTTGAACCAGGGTTTCCTGTTTGCCGGTCAATATACTGTCAAAGGTTTTGGGTGCTTTCAGCGCCTTGATGTCCAGAACAATCTGCTCAATTTTCCGCAGTACCGCCACCTCCATCACGGAACCCTCTCGTTTTTCAACCCCAATCAACATGACATCCTGGTAATTGAAATTTTTCTTGTAATACTCATCGGACTTGACAGCTGGTACCCCCGTAGGTAGGGACTTGGTGACATCCGCCTCGAAGTGCAGGTTCCCACTAATCTGCTGAACAAAAATTCCGGTGATGACAAATACGACCAAGATCACTAACCATGGAAATCGGCTGCAGAATCGACTGATTGTTTTTAACATAATTACTTTCGACTAAATGGGTTATGGACTTAATTGGTGAAAAAACAACGGTTTGATTATGTACGGAGTCCATCGAAAATCAGCTCATGGATATCTCGAATTTCTGTTTCGGCTTCCTGCTGATCGATTGTCAGCCAGCGCAGGAGGAAGACCTTAATGATGTTATTCATCAAACGGGCTTTTTTTTCATAATCACCGACCTTGAAAATGCCCTGCTCGACCCCTTCCTGTAAAAACGCGACCGTTTGTTCAATATGTTCCGGATGGTTCCCCAACAGGTCCATACCAACCAGTATCATTTCCTCAAGAACCGATTTTGACATGGCATACGCCTTAACCGTCTCCCTGATGTCCTGAACCATGGCCAAAGTCACATGAAGCATTTTATGATCCGCTCTTTTAATTCTGCCCATCTCCTGCTGGACCTTGTCGAGAACTTCCAATCGTTTCAATTCACCGTTGCGGATGAAAAGGTCCTCCTTGTTCTTAAAATAATTATAGATGGTACCCTTGCCAATACCTGCGTCCTCAGCAATTTCATCCATGCTGGTCTTCTTGTACCCATAACGGAAGAAAAACTCGCGGGCACTATCCAGAATGGCTTTTTCCTTTTTTTCCATAGTAAATTTCCAGTAAATATCCAGACCTGATTTGGCTGTGACTACCCTTTTTTCAATAACTGACTAGTTGAATATTACAGTCAGTCAGTTTTTCAGTCAATCATAATTGTTGTGTATCCAGAGAAAAACAGGCAGGAATGGACCCTGGTAGGTAACCAGTTGACATTCCAGCAGGCAGAATTTATGCTGACCAGCGTAGCAGACAATTTTGGTGTCATCCGCTACCCACTCAAAAAACCCAATGGTGTTACAGATGGTTACAATCGCGAGGGGGATCCATGCTGGACTACTGCTGGTGCTCTGGTTATTGATCCCGGCCATGCTGACAGCTGCAGTCAAGCCAGCAACGGCTACTGAACAAAAAGGCCAGGATGTTATTTACCTGCCGGCGGTGGCGGATAATGCGCCTAAAGCGTTCCTGCAGAGCATGGAGCAGTACAAGCCTATTTACGTTGTCAACAGTTGGCTGCTCAATGGAGAGGGCAGTGATCAGGGCTACCTGGACCAGGAATTGCTGCTGCATGTCAGTTTCAAGCGTCGCATTTTCTGGAACCTGTTTTTTGCATACTCCCACAAAGCCATCTGGCAAATTTATGATCACGAAAATTCGCGCCCTTTCAGAGAGCACAACTACAATCCCGAGCTGTTCCTGGAGTGGGACAGGATAAAATGGATCGATGACCTGCGACTGGGACTGATCGAACATGAATCAAACGGGGAAAAACTCCGCTACGCAGATGACGGATCCCCCGTCAATTATTCCCGGACCTGGAACCGCGTTTATGTTTTCGGTCAAACATCCATCGCTCCGGCAGTCAACCTCGGCTTGAAGCTCTGGGCCGTCACCGACAGCGATGACCCGGAAGAGGGCTCCTTTATTGTCGATAACAGCGATATCCAGGGGTATATGGGAAGCGGGGAACTGACCATCGATCTTGGAACATTCCCCAAACAACTCTCCATCATGGTTCGAAACGGCTGGAAGCGTGATACCAAAACCATTCGGGTCGATGCACGCATGCCCTTACACCTGCTGACCGGTCTGACTGACCGGGGACTCGATATTTTTATTCAGCTCTTCTCCGGCTACGGAGACACCCTGATCGATTATAATCGTAAAATATCCCGCTTCTCTGCAGGTCTCGCCTTCCGGTAATCTGGATACTCACCTTACGATTCGAAAGTCGCCAACACCCCCACTCTTAGCAGCGATCCTGTGAACATGAGTTGTTTTTAACCCTGATTGACTCACCCGAGAAACCTGTTGACAACCGGTGGTCAATCCAGATATAAAAAGACCGGTTGGTATATTTTACAAATAACTGGGAGTCTTCTTTGACAAACAAGGGTAGATTAACCCGACAGAACATTGTGGAAAAATCGCTGCAGCTGTTCTCAGTCAAGGGTTATTACAATACATCCATTAATGATATTCTTGAAGCGACCGATTTGACCAAGGGTGGCCTATACGGGCATTTCAAATCCAAGGAGGATATCTGGTATGCCGTCTACGAAGAGGCGGTTTCCATCTGGCGCCGACTCGTATTCGACGACATGCGGACAGTTAGCAACCCGTTACTGCGCATCGAGAAAGTCATCGACCGAATTATGAGGGACTACCTGGCGGCCAATGTGTTTGCCGGGGGTTGTTTTTTTCTGAACATGCTGGTGGAACTGTCCGGACAGTCTGCCTCCATGAGTAGACACATGCTAAAAGGTTATGTGCGGTTCTCCCGCCTGATGCGGGACTGGCTCAAGGAGGCCGGGGAGAAGGGGATGCTGAAACCCGGCCTCAATTATAAAGATATTACAAGTTTCATGGTGATCGCTCTAAACGGAGCTTCAGCTGTTTACACAGCCTCCAGGGACCCTAATATCTGGCGGCAAACCACTGAACAGTTGAAGTTTTATATCGATCAGTTAAAGCAGTAAAGAGGCAAATTCACGCAGGTATCAACCTGTGATTTGCCATGATCAGTTTAAGGGAGAATGCTCCCTGAATGAACAGCAGATGTCATAAGTGAATATACCGACAGGTCTATTCAGGAGCGTACTGTTGGGATATTATTTATTGGTTTTTATTTTATGTTTTTTGATGTAAAACAGATGGCAACGGGAAACCACTGTTCAGTGCCGGGGGGAAAACGTTGCAAACAAAAAACAGCAGTGAGGAGAAATTATGACTGTCAATGTCGCCATTCAGAATACTGAGATATACAAGCCGAAGAATAACATTCGAGTCGTAACCGCGACGGCTTTGTTCGATGGTCATGATGCATCCATCAACATTATGCGCCGCATATTGATGGATACCGGGGTTGAGGTGATTCACCTGGCCCATAACCGCTCGGTGAATGACGTGGTTGATGCAGCGGTGGAGGAGGATGTGCAGGGGATAGCAGTCTCCAGTTATCAGGGAGGACATGTCGAGTATTTTAAGTATATGGTTGATCTGCTACGGGAGCGCAATGCAGCTCACATTAAGATTTTTTGTGGTGGGGGTGGTGTGATCGTGCCAGATGAGATCAGTGAGCTTGAGACGTATGGTGTAACCAAGATTTACTCTCCCGAAGACGGTGCACAATTGGGCCTGCAGGGAATGATCAACCACATGGTTGAGACACTCGATTTTCCCATTCTTACTGACGAGACCGGCAGTCTTGAAAAGCTGTCGGTTGAGGATCCCACTTCGATTGCCCGCCTGATGACACGATTTGAGCAGGCCGTCGAATCCGGAGACGATCAGGCGTCAGTGGGACCGTTGCGACAGGCGCTGGCAGAGAAGGGACAGGCGACACAAACACCGATTCTGGGGATCACCGGGACTGGTGGTGCGGGGAAATCCTCTTTGACGGACGAATTGATTTTTCGTTTTTTGCACGATTTCAAGGACCTGAGGCTGGCGGTCATCAGTTGTGACCCTTCCCGGCGGAAATCAGGAGGCGCTCTGCTGGGGGATCGAATTCGCATGAACTCCATTTCCAGCCCACGTGTCTACATGCGCAGTCTGGCGACCCGCAAGTCCCATTCGGAGATCCCTGTCAGTCTGGCAGATGCGATTTCAGTGGCAAAAGCCGCCGGATTTGACATTGTCATCGTTGAAACAGCTGGTATCGGTCAGGGAGATTCACGGGTCATTGACCTGGTGGATATTCCCATTTACGTTATGACTGGCGAATTCGGGGCTGCATCGCAGCTGGAGAAGATCGACATGCTGGATTATGCGGATCTGGTGGTAATCAACAAGTATGAGAAGCGGGGGAGTGAGGATGCGGTTTCCGATGTTCGCAAGCAGATGCAGCGGAATATGAAGGCGTTTGGAACAGACTTGAAGGAGATGCCGGTCTACGGGACCATCGCCTCCAAATTTGCTGATGATGGGGTAACCTCCTTTTACCATGGCGTGCTGAACAAAATGTCTGAGAAAACAGGCAACACATATGAGTCCAGTTTCCCACAGACCGGAATTAAAACCTCATCGTCTCAGACGGTGATCATTCCACCGGAGAGGACCCGCTATCTGGCAGAGATATCGGACTGTGTCAGATCCTACCACAAGGAAACCGAGGCCCAGAAAGAGCTCGTCAGAAAAATGACCTGTCTGGTGGGAGCAGAGCAGGTACTGGCTTCCGGGGCCGATGCCACTGAATTGATAACCCGCCTCCGGGAAGAGATCCAGAAGGCAGAGGAGCTGCTTGACACGGAAACAAATGAGATCCTGGAACAGTGGAAGCAGACAAAGAAGGATTATGATGGTGATGAACTGGTTTATGAGGTGCGCGGCAAGGAACTCCGGCTGCCCCTGTACGCTGAGTCCCTCTCCCACAGCCGCATACCGAAAATTTCACTACCTGGCTTCGACGATCAGGCAGAGATCTATCGCTGGATGCGACGAGAGAACCTGCCCGGATTTTTCCCATACACAGCCGGTCTTTTTCCATTGAAGCGGGTGGGTGAAGACCCAACGCGAATGTTTGCTGGTGAGGGGGACCCTGCCCGAACCAATCGACGCTTTAAGCTGTTGTCAGCCAATTACGAGGCCAAGCGGCTCTCCACCGCTTTTGATGCAGTCACCCTGTTCGGATTTGACCCGGATGAACGACCGGATATCTATGGCAAGGTCGGCACATCCGGAGTCAGCATCTGTACCCTTGAAGATGTCAAGACGCTCTACGACGGATTTGAGCTCTGCAAGCCCAGCACATCGGTTTCCATGACCATCAACGGTCCGGCACCGATTATCCTGGCCATGTTTTTGAATACAGCCATCGACCAGCAGCTGGACAGGTTCCGAGAGGACCAGAATCGTGAACCAACCGCGGAAGAGGCAGAAACCGTTCGAGCCGATACGCTCGCTAATGTTAGAGGAACCGTTCAGGCTGATATATTGAAAGAGGACCAGGGGCAGAACTCCTGCATATTCTCTGTCAATTTTGCCCTGAAGATGATGGGTGATATCCAGCAGTACTTCATCGACCATAACGTCCGAAATTTTTACTCGGTATCCATCTCCGGCTATCATATCGCAGAGGCTGGCGCTAACCCCATCACCCAGCTGGCCCTGACCCTGGCCAACGGATTCACATACGTGGAGTACTACCTCTCTCGTGGCATGCCGATCGACACCTTCGCCCCCAATCTCTCGTTTTTCTTCTCCAACGGCATGGACCCGGAATATACAGTAATTGGCCGGGTGGCACGTCGTATCTGGTCCGTGGCCCTGCGAAACAAAT
>JAOZRE010000016.1 GCA_029940215.1 bacterium
TGTACGCTCTAACCAGCTGAGCTACATCGCCAACCGTCGTTAATTTATAATACTAGGGTTGGAAGCTGTTTTTTGTCAACCAGAAAAGGTGCCAAATGGTGTATCTGGTTGAAATTGTGCTGTTCACATAGGATCCTGAAGTCACGCATCCTCCATGGCTTTTTGTCACTGTCTGGGGTAAGCTGACCATATCACGCATTGTATACAGGAATAAGAGCTTATGGTTAACAGACAGATCATTGTGATTGCAGACCCTCACTTGGGCGGGGTTTCAGGTGATGTGGACGAAGTAGGTCGTTTCATCGGTTCCCTGGATCCGGTGAAGACGGATCTTCTATTTTTAGGGGACCTTTTTCATATCTGGGCAGGACCGGAAAAGTATCATACACTGCCAGTTCAGCAGATGATGGACACGTTACGGGTATATCGATCAAACCAGGGAAAGGTCTACCTTGTGGTGGGCAACCGGGACGCGTTTCTGTCAGGTCATCCGGAGAACAAGCGACTCCAGAACCTTCCCTTTGATCGCATTTACCCTGAGCATGGGATTTTGAAGCTCGGGAATCGGGAGGTCATGGCGGTTCATGGAGATACCATCAATACAAAGGATACCCGGTACATGAAGTGGCGGCGAATGCTTCGGCATCCTCTCTTTGAACGCTCTTTTGATCTGATGCCGGCATCCTGGGTGAAGCGAATCATGTTCCGCCTGGAGACGGACCTGCAGCAGACCAACATGGATTTTCGTCGTTCCTTTCCTGTTGCGGAATGGGATCGTTTCGTTGATCGCGCTGCGGCCAAATATGCCCCGGATCTTCTACTTTGCGGGCACTTTCATCCGAAGGAGTTGATCATTAAAAAGTCGGCTAATACTACCGCACTGGTAGTCCCCGACTGGATAAAAGAAGGCGCCTACCTTCAAATTGCCGGGGACCTCTCCTTCGAATTACGCCGGTTCAGGGACGGTTCCTGAACAGGGGGCAGTCATCGGTAAACACCCCGTCAATTCCCATCCCGGTTAGCTGTTCAAACACCTCCATCTCATTCACGGTAAAGGAAAAGACCCTGAAGCCGTTATCATGCATTTGCTTCACCTGATCTGCTGTCATGGTTGCGTACCACCCATGCCAGGAGTACGCTCCCATCTCCTTCAGCATCCCGATGGTATTGCCATTCATCTCCTCCAGAGAGATGACTCCCAGCGCAAGTGAGGGATTGGCGGCTGAAATTCGCTGCAGCAGCCGTTCTTCAAAGCTGGAAATAATGACAAAGTCGGCCAGGTCCATCTCCTGGATGAGAGACATGAGCTGAATTTCGATGGCATCATCGGGTGCCGGGTTTTCAAATGCACTTTTCTTGATTTCGATATTGACGATGGCGCGCCGGTTGACCTGCTCCAGTACCTCGGACAGGGTCGGAATCTGCTCTCCAGCAAACTGCTTATCAAACCAACTGCCGGCGTCAAGTTTCTTCAGCTCCGCCAATGAGTGCTCTCCGACATCTCCCTCACCGTTGGTGGTTCGTTCCAGGGTATCGTCGTGAATGACGACCATTTCCCGGTCTCGGCTCAGGGTGATATCCAACTCGATCATTTCAGCACCGGCTTCCAGCGCGGCTTCAAATGATGCCAAGGTGTTTTCGGGATAATGGGTTTTATCTCCCCGATGGGCAATCAGGAGGGGTGTCTGCAGTTCTGCCAACCCCTGAAGGGATACTTTTTTATTCATAAACCTTCTCGTCCACCTCGTCGGAATTAAGGGCGTCCTGCTCCACGTCTCTAATGGAATCGTCTGCCATGATCTCTTTGTACTCTTTGTACCACTCTGTCTGTACGATGGATTGCATGATTTCGTTGCTGCCCACCCAGATCATGGAGAGTCGGATATCGCGCAGAATACGTTCGATGGGGAAGACATCGGTATAGCCGATTCCACCCAGAACCTGCATGCAGTTGTTGGCGATCTCCCAGGCCGCTTCTGAGGTGAATTTCTTGGTCTGGGATACCATACGCCGAATCTTGCCAGCAGAAACCTGACCGGAGTCTACCGCCAGGCAGGTACTGTAAACCATGGATCGCATCGAGTCCAACTGCATGGCACTGTCCGCCACCTTGAATCCGACCGCCTGAAAATTTCGGATGGCCTGGCCGAAGGCTTTTCGTTTTGAGGTATAGCGGGTCGCGATTTCAAGCGCTGGCCGGACAGCGCCGACTGTCATATCCGACGTTCCGAGCCTTTCCGGGATCATCATGTTCAAGAACACGTTAAAACCACCATGAATACCGTTGAGGGCATACCGCTCAGGGATGCGGACATCTTCAAGCAATACCCTTCCTGCGCCTCCACCCCGCACGCCCATCAGTCCGTAAATGTACTTAGACTCTACTCCTGCTGTACGAGGGACCATGAAAGCTGTCAGTCTTTTGTGAGGTGGGGCATCGGGGTCTGTCAGAGCGTAAATCAAAAACCAGTCGGCCCCTTCAGCGCCGACAACAAACCGTTTCTGGCCGTTCAAAACCCAGTCATCACCATCCTTCACAGCCTGTGTGGTGGTGCCGAAGAAGTCAGAACCGCCGCGGGGTTCAGTCAGTCCCTCTGCCGCGTAGATCTCACCCTTCATCAATGGGACAACAATCTCCTGCTTGAGTTCTTCAGAGCCGAAATTGACAATAGCGTCGCAGACAAGGTCAGCGCCTACACCGTGAAGGCAGGCAAGGGAGTAACTGGCCACACCTATCTCTTCGCCGACGATACCGGCGTCCACCCACTTGAGGCCGCGTCCACCATATTTTTTTGGTATCCGGGTGCCCAGAAGGTTCCTGCGTCCAGCTTCTTTCAGATACTCGTGGGGAAACTGGATCTTTTCTGCATCCATGTCCAGAATCAGTTCCCTTGGTACCCATTTGGTGAAGGCGCGAACTTCGTCCCGCAGTTTCTTCTGCTCTTCGGTCATAATGAAATCGAACATGGTTATTCTCCGAGATATGTTAAAAATTGGATGATGTGGCTAACGCCGGTTACCCCGCCTCTACTTCCTGTAGGGCGAGGTCCTGGTATGCATGGAACAGACGATGGCAGAGGTTGTCCCAGCGGTCACAGGCGGCAATGGTGGCATCGTTCATATCAAAAAGATTGTAGTTTTCAACCAAGTCTGTCATTTCGGCGGCAAAGCTGTCGACCTGGGATTTGTCAATTCCTGCGAGGATGTGCTCAACAAACTCCCCGGGGGAAAACCATGATGTTACTCTCTGCATGTCACGGTGTACCTGGCTGAGCAGGACGTTGCGTGGTCCTTCCCAGAGTTCATTAATAGCAGCATCCCGGTAGAGTCGTGGGAGGGATGAGAAATCCTCCATAACTCCGTGTCCGCCGAAAATAGACATTGATACCCGGATTACGTCCGAAGCGTCCCAGGATGTTGTCATTTTTTGTAGCATCACCAGTTCGCGTACCATGAATCGCTTTTTCTTGATTTCGATTGGTTCATCTGCATCCAATCCTTTCTGAAGCCCCCCGTCCAGCGATGCGAATTCACGGTACACCTTAAACGAAGCAGCGGTTGTTCGTCTGGCGGCATGTTCGAGTCTGCGTATCTGCCCCTCAACCATTGGAAAACGACTGACGTTGAGTCCGAAGGCTTCTCGCAGTTCGCTGTATTTTTTTGCTTCCCGCACTGCCCTCGTCATACCGGCTGCGCCTGAAAGCCCGACGGTCAACCTTGAAGCGGTCAGGACCAGGCCCACGACAATTGCAACACCCCTGTCCAGCGGTCCAAGGGGATAAGCGATGGCCCCATCATAGGTCAATTCGGCGGTGGTCAGTTCGCTGGTTCCCATTTTCCACTTGATACGGTCGATGGTATATCCATTGCGAATTTCCTTTTCCTTGTTTCCTGGCAGCCAGGAGGGTACCACAAACACAGCAACCTTTTCGCTACCCGTCGGTTTGGCGGTGACCACGGAATAATCTGCATGGGTAGCGGAGCAGAAGAACTTTGTACCATACAGCTTCCACTGGCTCCCTTCCTGAACGGCTTCCAAAAGGTTGGCTGGGACGTCCGAACCTCCATGTATTTCAGATAGATATTGGGCACCGATGGCGAGTTCCCCATCAATGCCGTCCCTGAGGTGCTGCAGGATCTGGCGGGTTTCGAAAGTGTCCGCATAGGTTTCCAACAGGGTCACCAGGCCCTCGGTGCAGGTAATGGGGCAGCTGATGCAGGCGTCGCTGTTCTGGTAGATCAGGTACATTTTCAGCAGCCGCAGCCAGGGTGGGGTCTGATCTGAGAACAGCTTTTCGCCGAAAATCTCCTTCTCCATCACCTCTATTTCATGAGGCCTGACAATGCGGTCGATCCGATGGTTATGTGCATCATAGTGCTGCATAAACGGGTGTTTCGCTGGTTGCGCAATGGTTTCCGCCATGTCCCGCCAGCGAAAGGAAACCTTTGGAGAGACTTTCCTGGCTTCGGCATCAATGCTTTCCCACTCGTCACCGGCGAAATGTTTCACTACCTTTTGCAGGAATTCGTCATCGGCGTAGTAGTCGAACTCATTTCGCCATTTCAGAAAATCGTCAAAACTATACGGATTGTTGCGGTCGGGTAAGGTCATGTGCTCCTCCTTATTGATGTCGCTCTACGCTGTTTTGTCTCAGCTGATATCGTTGATGGTAATTTTTAAACTTTGCTGTTTCGCCAGCTCTGAAATAACAGGCTCTCAGCCTGTGAAAGAAAAGGCGGTTGTATTGATGAGAAAAGGTCTGCATCTCCTCCAACAGGGGAATGGCTTCTGCGTACCTGTTGTTGAGACCCAGATAAAAGGTATAGGACTGCACCAGTTCTGGATTACGCGGCCATCTCTTGACGGCCTGCCGGAGGGTTTTCAGAGCTGCTTTGGTCTTGCCCTGCTGGATAAAGGACTCTGCCAGCAGCAGATGCACCTTCCCGTTGCCACGATTATTTGCCAGGTGTGGTGTTAGCAGTGTCGAAATCATCGGGGTTTGACCGGTTTTCAACAGCAGACTGGTTCTGGCCAGGGCGATATCCAGGTTGTCGGGATATATAGCGCTGATGCGCTTCAGCCGGGCTTCGGCTGAATGGTACTGCCCACGACGAAGCTCAAGCTCAGCCAGTCGAGACTCGATTTTGATTGAATACTGCTTGTCCTGGGCCTGCAGGTAAAGTTTTTCTGCCAGCTCAAGCTCTCCCTTTTGTTCAGCAATGAGACCCTGGAGGTAATTCACCTCAGGGTGGTCACTGTCTGGTGTATATTGGTTCAGCAGCTTCTCTGCTTCGCTCCAGTGGCCTGCTTCAACCAGGTTGTTCAGATAGGCCAGTCGGATCTCCAGGTTACCCGGGGCCAGCTGCCTGGCTTTTCTCACTGCCCACTGGGATCCGGATTGA
This sequence comes from bacterium, assembly GCA_029940215.1. GTDB lineage: Bacteria > SAR324 > SAR324 > XYD2-FULL-50-16 > XYD2-FULL-50-16 > JAHJRI01. The sequence continues at coordinate 5,404 of JAOZRE010000016.1, forward strand.
TCGCTTTGTGCAGCATGAATTTTTGAAAGGGTAAAGTAGGCTTGAGCAAAATCGGGGTTAAGGGCCAGGCATTTCTGAAGTTGACGCTCCGCACGAACGATGTTGCCTTGTTGAAGTTCCCATTGCGCAGAAAGAAGGAGCAGTTCGTCAGAGTCCGGAAACTTGCGCAACAGTGTGCTGATGTCGGCTGCTGTGCCGGGGCCCGGTTTGGTTCTGATCGTGATTTTCATCAGCAGAATTCGTGATGGCAGGTCAGTGGTGGCTTGCTTTGCCAGCAGTTGAGATGCCTTGTCGAATCGGCCGGACTGGTACTCGATTCGGGCCAGTGCGAGAAGGATTCTGTCGTCGGTTCCGAAATCCCTCAACCGTTTTTCCAGCAGGGTTCTGGCTTTGAATTCGGCCCCCAGTGATAGTTGAACTCTTGCCAGCAGCAAGTGAGCCTGAACTGAATCCGGCTTGATTTTCAAGGCGCTTTCCAACTTATCCAACAGTTGTTGGAAGGCATTCGGGGTGGTATTGGTCTGATCGGCGGTCTCAGTGGATGTCGAACTACTGTTCCAGTCCCCGGTTGATTGTGTCAGTTGCTGGAATTTGATCTCGGCCCAGGCCAGTTGAGCATCAAAATAAAGGGGTTCAATGGAAAGAGCTGCCTGCAGCTGACTCAGAGCCTTATCTGACTGCCCGGTCTTTTCAAGCGCCAGACCCAGGTAGTAGTAGCCTTCGAGATATTGCGGGTTGAGGATCAATGCATTGGTCAGGTGGTTGATTGCCTCAAAATTATCATGGGCTGCAAACCTGATTTTGCCTGCCAGGAGCTGATAGCGGTCAATCAGGCGGTCGATGATGATGGCTTTGTCGATCACCTGGCCCGCCTCTGATGTATCGCCCTTTCTAAGCAGGATTCCGGCTAACTGGTAGTATAACTCTCCATCATCGGGTTCTTCGCCGATCAGTTGCCGATAGTTGGCGATGGCAGCTTCCAGCTGTCCGTCTGCCACGAGCAGGTTATTCTGCTGGATATAGGCAGGTTGAGAACAGGCAGCCAGAAATAGCAGACAACTGATAATGGTTGCGCGGATGGCTTTGAGAGATTTGATGTTTTTCATGGGATTTCTCAATTGGCGATCAGTAATGTCCATCAAAGACGATAACACTTTCAGACTCGTTGCCGTGCCGATCAACCTGCCTCACTGACAAACGTCCCTGAAAATTCAATAGCGAAAAACTTCCATAAAGTAAAGGTGCAGCGTTGATCAAGTGTGGTGCTGTTCCAAAAACCCGGGTGGTTGTTTCGGGCTCATCCGGTATCGGAGTTTGGTACAGATTCAGACCATAATGAATGACCTCTTCGCTGAATTTGCCATCTTTCTGCAGGGTATGGCGCAGAGCTTCCTGTTGCGGCTCCCACTCAAGCAGTATAAAAAAGTCAGGGGAACCGGCTTTCCGGTCAAAGATTTTTTTCGTTACTCTGACGGCTGGCAGGGGGACTGGCTCCAGATCAACCGGGTAAATATTTGGAGATACCATTGAGAGCAAGCCGTTGTTCACGAAATAATCGATGGTATAATAGCAATTGTCGATGAATCCATTATCCCGAAAAAAACCATACGGGAGGGCAAGACGGAATTCCTGCCTGTTGTTCATATGAAAATGTGGGTTATCCGGGGGTATGGCGCCATCGGGCAGAACCGATGAGATCTTATTTCGTGCGAGATCTATCAGGAGATGTCCGACAGCTCTGGCTTCGCAGGCTGCACACTCCTGGTTTTTTCGGTAAATGTTAACCCTGAACTGCTTGACTGTGGATTTTTCAGAGGTTTTTACTAAATCGGGATCGGTTTTGCCTGCCGGGACCTTTGCTGTCTGTTGCACGGTTTTCTGGTGTTCTTTAATCTGCCAGCGAATAACCCAGTTGTCACCCTGTCTGTTCAATCTTGCCTGGCTGACTGAGGGCAGACCCTCTTCCGGCTGGCTATAAGGAACCGGCGCTGTTCGGTAGCCGCAGGCGGCAATGAAACTCAGGCTGAAGATCAACAGGCAATTAATAAAACGCCTCATTTAAAACCTCGCCAAAAAATTCAGGCCCAGCTGGTTTGAGTAGTCCACAACACTGGTTTGATCTATCGACTTTTCATGTTGCCAGTGAAGCATGACATAATGGTTTATGATAACCCTGATCGATGTTCTGATCAACAGGTTCCCGGTGCTGAAATCATCCGTTTCATATTCTGTGCTATATTGACTGCCATACCGCCCGAGGTGGTAGTCAGCCGTAGCGTATCCCATTCCCAAATCCAGGTAGAGTCGATGTGGTGTCAGGGAAAAGGTGTAGCCCGCAGTCAGAACACGGTATTGGAGGCGGATGGTGTTGACTGTTTCTCCGTCATGGGTGATTTCCCGGTCCAGGCGCATGTTGGTGTCCAGGGTGCTGAAATCCACAAAAAGCAGATCGTTTTTGCAGCCGAATGTTAAAAAGGTCGCCGATCTTGGGTCAAAACCAGGTAGATAAGGGTTGCTGACCTTGTCTGATTGGAGCGATTGACCGTCGATTGTCAAAATGAACTGCTGTGTTCCGTAACCGGCATAGCAATAGGGGGCGCCCTCGCCCAACCTGATTTTCCGGCTGGAGACCTCCGGTAATTTTGTAAGCGGTTTATCCCCGATATCAACTGCCCATACCTGGATGGGTACGATCAGCCAGATGAGTATTGCTATCAGAATGCCTGGTGCTTTTTTCATTTCTTTAAAGTCACTTTACACTAATTTGGTAGCAGAAAACCTTCTTGATATTGTGGACCAGCAATCTGATCAACTATGGTGCCGGTACCTATGCTGCCGGTAGTTGGCAGAACCTGGAACTGGAGAGTCAGGGTTATTTTCTTCTCCAGGTATTCAGTTGTGATGCCGTTTTGTAACTCCGATTCTATCTCCTCGTCATAGGCAGCTGAAAAACGATAACAGCCATGATTAAACGCCAGTGTTGCGTTCAGGTCGGTCAATTGACGATCAAGTCGCTGAATTGTGGTCGTATCGCTATATTGTGTTCTGAGATCGCTGCGACTCTGGTCCCACTCACCGGCCAGATACAGCGTCCAGCGATCGTTCAATCTCAGGTTGTGAGCGATGGTGTAAACGCTTGCTGCTGGATGATAGGTATTGTCCGGTTCACGATAGGCGGTCTCATTTTTTATGTAATTCAGGGCAAAGCTGTCGCCTGCTGCTGACTGTGTTGACAGTCCGATGCCGGTCTCTATCACCTGACCCAGGTTGTGATCAAATCGGTAGAACAGGTTGGTGGAAAACAGGCTGGTTGGTGACAACGACAGATCAAGTCGAAGTGGCAGTCGGGATTCCCCGGCATCAGTTTCCAAATTAGCCGGTTGGTTGAGATAGCTGGGATCATCTTCCATCTGAAGATTGTATATCTGGGTCAGGTCCAGGCTGAAAAAGGTCCGCACGCTTTTAGTCTCCACGTCCTTGAGCAGGTATCGGCTCTCCAGCTTATAGGTCAGGGTTTTCATGCTCAGAACCGTGCTGTTAAAACCGGCTGAGTTTCCCTGGGATTGGTCAACATCCTGGATTTCGCTGTAAATAATCCGGGGCGTAAATGAGAGTTTGCGGGTGGCCACATTGTCATCATTGTAAAAAAGGCGGTATATCTCGAAATTTAACTCAAGGTTTCGCTGGTCTATCACCCAGCTGAAAGATTCAGGGTCCTGGGAAGCGCTTCCGGATTCGGCCTTGTAATTTGAGTTTGAGCTGTACCAGGTTCGCTGCAGGCTGGGTTGAATGTTCAGAAAATCGTAAAAGAAGGGCGCTTTAAGCAGAACCGAGCCCTGAAGCAGATGTCCATTCCAGCCGACGGTTCTGTTATATTGGGTACTTGTGCTGGAAAGGCTAGCGGACAGTGGGGTATCCGCAATTCTGGAGAATCGCTGTGCGACCGTTACTGTTGGCTGTTTGTTTAGGTGGGTCTCCTTATCCGTGGTTTTATCGTAGGTCGATTCGTAGATGAAGGTATCATCCGTTTCGTGACCAATGGAAAGGCTGCCGCTGGACCATGGAAAAAGCAGGTTGATCCTGCGCGAAAAGTGGGAATCCTTATTGACCTCAGCGTCGAAGTACTCCTTGTTGATCTCATTGTCGCTGTTTTCGGCCTGGTGAAAAAAGAACTGGCCGTTCAGAAAAATGTTCTGCCGATGGTCAAATCCGTATCGATAGCGCTGCGGTTTGAGATCGAGATCGTCGGTGCTGTTGAGTGACCCCAGATTTTCCTGTAACAGATCACGTTCCTGTGCGGTCTCCTTGATAAACCAGGTGCGGAACCTGCCAGACATGTCAGGCGTAAATGCATAAAGATAGTCTACGTCCACCCCCAGACCGCGCCTCTGGATAATGTCTGTAGTGATGGTTACGTCATGGTCGCGGTCCAGGGCGATGAAGTAAGGCAGTTTCAGCCTTGACCCATAGCTTTTGGTGACATCGGAGCTGTCAACTGACGAAAAAGTTGGCATTAACAGTCCCGTAGAACGGCCCCGCCTGGTCGGCCAGGAGAAATAGGGGGAATAGAATATCGGTAAAAAGTAAAAATGCACCGATGTATTGATTGAATAGGCGTAGTTATCAACCATATATACAATGCGCTGCCCCCTCAATTCCCACGCCTGGGCATCTGGCCGACATCGGGTCAGCGACCCCTTGTAGATGATGAACTCTTCGTCGCTGACTTGCTCGATTCGGTCGGCATCCACAAATGTACCGTTCTTGCTATCATACATGGTTGCGCGATGCAGGGTATTCCGTCCGCTTTTTTGATCGAACCGGGCATTGTCGGCGGTCAGCACAATTCCCGGCAGGCGGATAACAACATTTCCGGAAAACAGCATAATTTCCGTATTCTTGTCGTAAACGAGCTCGCTGCCGGAGATGGTGGTGTTCCCGTAAGTAACGCGGGGCTGAGTGTAGGTGTGGATGTTGCGTTTGCGGTCGAACTTGAACAGGGAGTGCTCAATGGAGAGCGACCTTCCTTGCGCAGATGCTGATAACAGCAGAAAAAACAGGGAGCAGAAAAGAATATGGCATTTCAAGACGTGCATACTCTTTCTCTCCCTGTTGAATGGGGTTCGTTCCAGCTTTTAAGGTGAAGCGATAAGTGGTAATATCAATCTTCCAAAGATTTCAGATAAAGCCCCGCCGCTTTCTCCATCAGCGATGTCGTCCGGGGAACCAGTTCTGACGGGTCCTCCAACGTACCTTCCAGCAGGCTTGCCCCTTCAAAAAGCTGCTCTATGCAGTCCTTCAGCAGGGGATCCTGAGGGAACTTCTGCTGGATGGCTGACAGGTGCTGAACCAATGGATTATTCAGGTTGACTTCCATCACGCGTTTGCCACCCTTGAACTCCTGATCCATCATCTTCATCATCCGTTCCATATTGGCATTCATGGAGTCCTTGGGGCTGACCAAGGTGCAGGCGCTGTCCACGAGTCGTTTGGACTCGATAACGTCCTCTACCCGATCTCCGAGAATATCCTTGAAGTACCCCAGGATTTTTTTCTTATCCGTATCCTTGAGTTGCTCCTGCTTCTCGTCTGCCTCCTTTTCGTCTTTCAGCTTCAGATCGGCCTTGTCAATGCCCACAAGTGGCTTTTCCTTGTAAGTAGCGATGGAGGGCATGATAAAATCATCGATCTCATCGAAGAGATAGAGAACTTCGATTTTGTTCTTCTTAAAGTATTCCAGGTTGGGTGAATTTTCGATAGCTGTCCGGTTTTTACCGTATACGTAATAGATTTCCTCCTGGTCTGTACCCATGCGTTGCACATAATCAGCCAGGGAAGTGAGTTTGTCAGCCTCAAATGAGGATTCGCAGCGGTAGAGTTCGATCAGCTTTTCGCGGTTGGCAAAGTCGGTGTGAATCCCCTCTTTGAAAAAATAACCGAAGTCTCTCCAGAACTTTTCGAAACGTTCCTTCTCCTTCTCGGACCAGTCTTTAAACTCGCCCAGCAGTTTGCGCACCAGGTACTTGTTGATCTTCTCCATGACGACGTTTTTCTGGGTCACCTCGCGGGAGATATTCAGGTTCAAATCTTCTGAGTCTACAACACCCTTAACAAAACGCAACCACTGGGGGATCAGCTCTTTGCAGTCGTTCTGGATAAATATCCGTTTCACGTACAGGTGCAGTCTGGTGTCCAGGTCATTGGTCATCTGGAACTTATCGGGTTCTTCTGGAATGAAGAGAATGGAATTAAACTGTACCGGCGCCTCAACACTCAGGTGCAGCCAGCTCAACGGTTCATTTGTGGAGTTACTGATATACTTATAGAACTCCTTGTATTCTTCTTCCTTGACGTCGTCTTTTGATTTTGCCCACAAAGCGGTGGACTGATTGGTCTTCTCCGAATTGAGATTAATGGGGAAGGAGACAAAATCGGAGTATTTTTTAATCGTGCTTTCGATGCGCCACTTGCCGGCGAACTCTTCAGCGTCTTCCTTGAACTTGAAGGAAATCTTCGTTCCCCGCTTTTTGAGTTCAATCGGCTCGATGGTGTAGGAACCGGTCCCTTTCGATATCCAGCGAAATCCCTCTTCCGACTCATAGGAGCGACTGTCGACTGTGACTTCGTCAGCCACCATAAACACGGCATAGAACCCGACGCCAAACTGGCCAATCAGGTCAAGATCGGTTTTGCTGTCCCCTGTCATTTGCTTGATAAACTTCCCGGTTCCCGAACTGGCGATGGTTCCGAGATTTGCAATGAATTCGTCCCGGGTCATACCGACACCATTATCGTGAATGGAGAAAGTCTTCTCCTCCTCATTAAGGTCGATTTCGATTTTGAGCTCCGCGTCATCACCCAGAACGTCTGCGTTGGTGAGTGACGTAAAATGCAGTTTGTTCAGCGCGTCTGACGAGTTGGAGATCAGCTCCCTCAGGAAAATCTCGCGATGTGTGTATAGGGAGTGTGTAATTAAATCCAGCAGTTGGGACATTTCAGCTTGAAACTGAAACTCCTCAATTTTTGATTCTTCTTGTTTTGTTTGTTCTTCAGTCATGATGCTTTGTTTATGTCATAGGGTTATCAGGTTGTTCCTGTTCTCTGGAAAACAAATTTAGTTTATCAATACCAGATATTTAAGTTTATTTTGTTTTATTGAAAGTGTCAATCGGGTCCCCGGAAAATGGCTGCGGGACTGACCCGGCTGTTTTCCCTGCGGGCAGGTTTGACGATTTTACGTATAATGCGGTTCTTTCCCCCAGAGCTGGCAGGCCTCAAAAAAATAGGTCAGGTTTTCAGGGGTCTCGTGGGCGATGGTAGCAGAGAAATCGTCTAAGCTGCAGCTGCCCAGCCAATTTTTAGCATTTGCATAGGAGCTGAATTCCGCTGCAATCAGGGTCACATTTCCCTGTTCGCCGTAAAGTACTATCGAACCGGGTGACCAGGTGATGCTGAATGAGTTTTTAGTCGTACCGGGTTTGCCGACATACCAGGATTTGGATTCGGATTCAATGATCTTATGATCACGAAATAGTTTCTGGATCTCTTTTTGGGTCTGGCTCATAGGATGATCTCAAATAGTTTATTGTCGGTTAAGCCCCTTGTTTTCGGGCTCGCCCAGCATCAGATTCAGGTTTTGAATGGCTGCTCCCGATGCACCCTTGCCAAGGTTGTCCAGCCGGGAGATAACCAGTATTTGTTCGTCATTTGCAAATACCATGATATCAACACGGTTTGTGTTATTGCACAGTAGCGGGGAGAGAAATCCGTCGTCCAGATGATCCAAATCATCAGAAGGGCAGACTTCAATAAACGGTTCATTCTCAAAATACCCGGCCAGGCAATCATGAACCTGTGCGGCCGTTGTTCCCATCTTCAGCAGGCGGGTTATCAGTGGTACGGACACCAGCATGCCTTGCTTGAAGTCCGCCACGGCAGGAACAAAAACGGGGTCGTGATCCAGTCCTGAATAGTAGCGCATTTCAGGGACATGCTTGTGTGCCAGTTGTAACCCGTACTTGCGGTAAGTCCACGGCGAATCCGGATGTGTGGATTGCCGCGCTTCATATTTTTCAATCAGTTGTCTGCCGCCTCCTGAATAACCGGATACGGCATCAATAACCACCGGGTAATCCGGTGGCAGGATACCGGCCTGTACCAGGGGAACAACTCCCAGCAGAAAGCCTGTGGGATAGCAGCCGGGGTTGGCCACACGGGAAGCCTCTTTGATTTTCTGACGCTGACCCAGCATGAGTTCCGGCAGACCGTAGGCCCAGTCCTCGTGTGTCCGATGAGCGGTACTGGCATCGAGGACACGCACCTTTTCATTTCGGATCATGGCGACAGAGGCTTTGGCCGCGTCGTCCGGCAGACACAGGATGACAAGATCCACATCATTGAGTATCTGTTTCTTTGTCTCTGTATCCTTCCGCTTGTCATGGGGGATGGTTACCAAATTGATCCCTTCCATGTCCTGCAGGCGGTCTGCAATCTGCAGTCCCGTCGTTCCCGCCTGGCCATCAATAAATACGCTATACACTTACACTCCTTTATTCCGATTCATTGATTTTTCTTCTGATTGTTCGTATGCCGATTCCAAGTATTTTTGCTGCCTTCGTACGATTTCCACCTGTGTTTTTCAGGGTGGCGCGGATCAGCATATCCTCTGCATCCTTCATGGTGGTCCCCGTTGGGATAAATGTACCGTCATCCGAGGGAAATGAGGAGACCTCAATAACATCGCGCTCTTCATGCACCTCATGAAACTCGGTTTCAGGAGGTGGTGGCTGATAGACACCGGGTGACATCATTTTCTCTGGAAAGTAGGTGGCCAGATGTTCCGGAACCACTTGATGTGTGTGGTTCGGTAGCAGGACCGCCATCCGTGTCATCAGATTTTTCAATTCGCGTACATTGCCGCGCCATGGCTGTTCGACCAGTATCTGGATAAGATCGTTTGAAAGCGTCGGGTAGGGCTTGTTCCGATTGAGTTCGGCAAAGGCACGCTCCAAAAAGATCCAGGCCAACAGTGGTATATCCTCGATTCTCTCACGCAGGGCGGGCAGGTGTATGCGCAGCACATTGAGACGGTAATACAGGTCCTCTCGGAACAGTTTGTCATCCACCGACTTTTCCAGGTTAACCTGGGTTGCGGCCACGATCCGCAACTGGGTTTTAATCGGCTTTTCGCCACCGACCCGGTAAAACTGTTTCTCTTCCAGCACCCTCAACAATCTGGCTTGCATCGCCAATGGCATTTCCCCTATTTCGTCCAGAAACAGGGTCCCGTTTCTGGCCAGTTCAAATTTTCCGCGATGTTGCGTCTGGGCTCCCGTGAAGGCGCCTTTTTCATGCCCGAACAGTTCCCCTTCAATCAAGGTCTCTGGAATGGCCCCGCAGTTGACTGCCACAAAGGGCCCACTGGCAAATGGGCTCAGGCCGTGAATCGCCCTGGCGACCATCTCCTTTCCGGTTCCGGTTTCACCGGTGACCAGGACGCTGTGACTACTGGCTGCAATCTTGGGCAGGATCATCAACCCCCGGCGCATAACCGGAGACCGAAACACCAGGTAGGGGCGCAGCATCTCTGTCAGGGGATCCAGTTTACTGATGGAGGATGTCTCCACCTGGATTTTTTCCCTCAGATTCTGGGCAAACGCCTCTATCTTGACCGGTTTCGGGAAGAAACCATCGATGTTGAGTTGGCCCGTCTTCAGTACAGGATCAGTTGGCAACTGGTCCGACATAACATAGAAAAGGCCAGATGGCACCGCCGACTTATAGGTCTGATAGATTTCCAACCCGTTTCTTCGGTCGAAATCCACATCCGCCAGCACCGCATGGACCAGTTTATTGCTGATAATGTTCTTGGCGTTTGTCATGGTCCCGGCCAGATGAACAATGGCACCCAGCTCAACCAGATAACGTTTTAGGTTTCGCAGATTGGAGCTGTCCTGATCAGCGATCAACAGAAAGACGCCGTTCAGATCCGGTAAAATATTTGTGGGAGCCATGCCTGATACCAGTGAAACCTGACGAAATAAACACCTGGGTGGGACGTGTAACCTAATCCCCTTGATGAATCTTCTCTGTCGTCTAATCTAAATGAACCAGAGTAATTTGATCAAGGGAAACCGTTTACGGCACGCCGCCTGAGGCTGGTGACGTGCCAATGTGTGAGCAGGTTTATTGAATCTTAAAACTGACTTCGCTATAAGAAATGTTGCCTACGTTGTCGATAGCCTTGATCGTGATATCGTAGGACTGCTTCTTTTTAAATGAAAGCGGCTTGTGGAATTTGATCTCTTTTGAGCCGTTAATGCTGTAATAGATGTTCCGAATCCCTGCCTGCTTGTCTGTTGCTGCCAAGTAAAGCAACGATTTCATAGGATAGATCTGCTGATTAACGACGGTCGGGTTAACGCTGAAATGGTGGTAAATTTCAGGAGCCTTCTCGTCAACGTACAGGGTCAGTTCCTTTTCTGTGGTTTTGTTATTTACATTATCCACAGCCTGGTAACGGACCTGATGCGGTCCCTCGGCAGCCAGGGAAAACGGTCCGGAATTGAACACTTCCGGGTTGTCGTCGATCTTGTACATGACGCCCTTGATTCCGGAGAGATTATCGGATGTGGGCAGGTCAATCTTGGTTGTCATTCTAACATAGTGTGTCTTGCGACTGAAATAGTGTTCGCCTTTGAAACGGGGGGTGACCTTGGGAGCAGAAATATCAACAGTCACGCGCTTTAAGATGGATTTGCTGATATTCAGGACATTGTCACTCGCCTTGTATGAGTAGGTAGCCTTACCGTTTTTACGGGGAAAGTTGAACGGTTCGCTGTAGATGCTGCTTTTCTTGCCGTTTATGTAGTAGCGGATTCTTCGCACACCTGCTTTATTGTCTGTGGCTGTAAGTTCAACTGTTGTTCGACCGGAGACAAACAGGGTTTTTCCCTTGCGATACTGATCTCCAATCAGCCTATCTTTGGCCACTGGCGGAACGGAGTCCAGGTAGAAATTAAATGTATGGTTGGCTTCCATATTCTTCACCCGGTCTTCAGCAGCAAAAACCAGCTTGTGACTGCCATCTTTCAAACCACTCATGGTCAGGGGCTTCCCTTTGTATACACCTTTTTTACCCTTGAAGCGGTAGCGAATCTGCTTAACACCTGCCTTCATGTCGCGGCTTTTCAATGCAATCCTGGACCGTGGAGAGAGAATGTCTTCCCCTGCCAGGGCCAGATGTCCACCTATAATCTTGGTAGCAGTCGCAGGCGGTGTGAAATCAAGCGAGTAGTAGCGCTTTCTCAGCTTTGAACGGTTTGAGACATTGTCCACTGCATAATACTGCAGGTTGTAGTCCATTTCCTGGTCCAGGGTCAGCCGGCTGTTGTACTGGCTGAATGTTTCGCTGTTCAGCGCATAATAACCACTGAAGACACCTGAATCTTTATCGCTGAAGGTAAGTGTGATTTTTACCGGCTTGCCATAGATGTTAACGTTACCATTGAAAACCCAGGGAGCCTTCGTAACGGACACCTTTGAACGAGGCGATTTTCCATCATCGTATACGTGGAACATATGGTTATCTGTGTTTTTCTGCGGAACCCTGTGATCTGCCATATGGCGGATAGTATGGGGGCCGTGTCCTTCAAATTCAAAAAAACCAGCCGCTTTTTCGGGATCCAGACTTGCCTGGTTTCTCAGAATATAACTCTGCGCACCATCATCAGCGGATGTTGCCAGACGCAGGTAAATGGGAGTCTTGCTCTTGACGTAGAGCTTCCCTTCCGGGCTGACATAAACCTGGCCGGGTTGTTTTCCGGGACTCTGCTGAGCAAACGCCAGCAATGGAAAAAGCAGGCTGACTAGTATGATGATAAGCTTGTTCGTGACTTTCATGAGACCTCCTGATGGGTAGCCGGTTTAATTGGCAACTATTTTAACAGGTTAGGGGTTTACAACACTTGATGACAGGCTCCTGTATATGGACATCAAGCGGTGGCAGCACTGGCGCGCCGGGAGAAATGAATCGCCTGACTTCCGAACCGTCGTCATCGCCGTTAGACATTAAAATTTCAGGAAAGAAATTTAAAACAAGAGCTTGAATCGTTAATTTAGGTTAAAAAGAATCAAGAAGGCAATAGAAAAGCAAAAAATATTCGTAGGGAAAGTTGCACAACCGGCCAAATATCCAATTAATTTGGGGAATAGCGGGGGATTGTCTCAGGAGTTGGGGCTGGGTGCTGCCGGTTTCTAATTGGGACCGTTCCCATCAGATTTTCGGGATTGTATCCAAAGTTGATCAGGCGGTAGTCACAAAACCTTCAACCGCCTGATTCGGGGGCGAGCTTAGACCTCCATCAGCTCTTTTTCCTTGGCTTCCATCAAGGTGTCGACCTCTTTGATGTGATCATCAGTGATGGTTTGGGTTTTAGCCAGATACTGCTTTTGCTCATCCTGGGAAATTTCCTTGTTTTTTTCCATCTTCTTGAATGTTTCGTTTTCTCCTGACGTTACGGATGGGAATTTTTGCATTCTCTCCCAGTTTTTTAATCTGTTTGACCAGATCTTTCCTGCGTTCTTCAGTCAGAGGGGGGATCGGCAGACGAACGATATTGCCGTCGTTTTGCGGGGTTAGCCCCAGGTTGGACTTCTGAATTGCCTTTTCAATATCCGCGAGTGATTTTTTTTCCCAGGGGGTGATCACAATCAGTTGCGGATCAGGAACGCTGATATTTCCAACTTGATTCAATGGGGTAGGTGTTCCGTAGTAATCGATCTGAATATTGTCCAGAATGGCAGGATTAGCCCGACCGGTTCTAACTTTTTGAAATTCATCCTTTAAAACGTCAATGGCTTTATCCATTTTACGCTCAAGTTCATTCAGTTGTTCTTCCATGGCAGAAATAAATTTGATGGTTAATTTTTGTTTGTCTATTTCTCTTCTTTAAAAATAGTTCTATTGCAGTATTTCCAAGGAGTCAACCAAAAATCAAATTATTCTCATTGAATCTTTTTTTTTATTTATTTACGATCTTAAGAATTTGGGAGCATTTGGAAGAGGTTCCCATAATCAAATTTAATTGGTAAGCTTATGTCGTTAGCGTATCCAATTCAAACAAATATCACTGAATCAGGAGTATTATGAAAGGTTTTTTCTATGGATTAACTGCAGGCATGGCTGCGGGAATCGTAGCTCAGATGATGATTGCCAAGAATCACGAGCAGATGCTGGAACTGGTGAAAAACCTGCCGCGCCCCCTGAAATTCGGCCCTACCAGCTCACTTGACGAATTGTTGGCACAAAAGGACACGTTGGAAGACCTGATCATCAAGAAACAGACCGAATCCGCAGCATACGGAGATGTAGATGATGAAGATGACGAGGTGAACGATGAAGAGGACGAGGATTTCTAAATATCGATCGTATTAATTCCTGCTACTGTTTCAACTCCTGAATGGCTGGTCCGAGATACTCGATCAGGTTTGATGCGGTGAGTGATTCTACACCGTATTGCCCGCTATACAGATCACCGCTTTTGCCATGCAGCCAGACACCCAGTAGGGCTGCATGAAGAGGCAAGACCTTCTGCCCCAGCAAACCCCCAATTATTCCAGATAGCACGTCGCCGCTGCCGGCAGTGGCCATCCCCACATTACCTGTGCTGTTGATGAATACCTGCCCGAATTGACTGAAGATAATGGTTGGTGCCCCTTTCAGTACCAGTGTCGTCGGGAATTTCTCCACAAACTGTAACCCCTGTTTGATTTTTTCCGCATTGTCCCGCGGTTTTTCAAAACCGGACATTTGCGCAAACTCTCCCGGATGGGGAGTCAGCACACACTGGTCGAGGTGAAGGTTTGCCCAGTCCCCTATTCCATAAAAACTGTCGGCGTCTATAATTGTTGGTATCCGACTGTTTTTAAGAAGCGCTTCGATCGGTTTCCATTTATCGGCGCTCCTTCCCAGTCCGCATCCAACGGCCAAGGCATCAAACGGCTTCAGCCACTCAGTCGAAATATCTTCCTGAGGAAAGGACATGAGTTCAGGTGCACAACTCAGGAAGGCGTTCTGATCTGATTTCGGCAATGCAGCTGTCAGTAGGCCCAGGCCAGTCTTGATTGCAGCTTGACTGGCCAGAAGTGCAGCTCCCATGGTTCCAGGTGCTCCACACAGAACAGCCAGGTGACCGAAACAGTTTTTATAGGCATCCGGCTTTCTGTTTGGAAGATAGTTACGGATACTATCAGGCTCAATCAGGTGGAATTCGGGATTTACACCGATGTAGTCCTCCCGGATGGTGATTTTCTGACAGATGAGGGATCCGGAGTACTGCTTTCCCGGATAGAGATGGTGACCGACTTTTTCAGCTTGAAAGGTGATTGTGTGGTCTGCTCGAATCCCGACCCCCAGCAACCGACCGTTTGATGCACTAATGCCTGAGGGTAAATCCACTGCCATTTTAATGCAGGGCAGCTGATCGATTGTTTGCAGAATCTCTACCAGAGGGCCGCGGATGGACGATTCGATACCGGTTCCGAGAATAGCATCGATCAGCACATCGTTTACACCAAGATGGTATTCACTCCCGCAAAATTGTTCCCAGGTAACGGTTTCTCCATACGATCCCCAGAAATGGGCATTTTTGATGCAGTCTTCTGACTTGGGGGGTTTGACAGCAACTGCCTGGCAGGGATAGTCCTGACTGACCAGATTTCTGGCGATGGCATAGCCGTCACCACCGTTGTTCCCTGCTCCACAGAAGACGAAGATTCTCCCTGCATCACGAAGAATGGGCTCTGCAGCAGTGACCCATGAACGAGCTGCATTTTCCATCAGGACGAGGCCGGGAATACCTATGTTTTCGATAGTTTTACGATCCATTTCCTGGATCTGTCTGGCGTCAACAAGTCTCATGGCTGCCTTATTTTTGTCAGTTTATGGCGGGATCCACCCTATTTGGTCTTTTGAGCTGTGTGGAGTTTCATAATAATTGAAAGGAAGTGATCGGCAAGTTCATTCTCCTTTGCCTCGTATTTGGTAGCAGCATGGGTGGTTTCAACGCAGTTGGAATTGACCCAGGTTTTCAGCTTGACCTGATTGATGTCTATTTTTCTGGATTGAAAAAATTTGCGTAACAGAATGTGGAGGGATTTTGCCTGTAACATTTTAGCGTAATCGCTGATGTAGGAATCGATATACTCCTCGAAATTGGGGATATTAAACTGATCGACATAGATGGTATTCAGGCTGTCGCGGTATAACAGCGAAATCCGGCCGTATTTGAGCAGGTTCAGGAATATCATAACTTCGTTGACGGATCTCTCTGTCTGGATGCAGTCAAGATAGCTGACATACTGGCTGTCAAACAGTTCGTTAATCTGCTTCATGATTCGTTCGATCTGGTCAGGTCGGACGAATGCGAGTTGGTTATCATTTTTGGAACCCAGGTTGGTGTGTTTTCGGTCATATTCGATTTCGGTCCGGGTTTCGTTCAGGGTGCCCTTATTAAATATGCCGTAATTTCCATTGATCACACAATAAACCAATCCCATCAGAAATGAGGTGTTGTCCAGCAGCGTAATCTCTTCCGGCAGCAGATTCAAGATGGAGGCTTCAAACCGCTTGCCCACTGACTGCCCCCTTTGCAGAGACCGGAAGAACCATCCCTTTTTCTGGATGACTCCGATCTGCAGGCGTCCCCTTGGTATCTGCAGGTGGTTCAGAATAGATCGCTGTACAACATTGGGGCCGGGTTTAAAGGCCTGCATATAATAGTGGTGCCAGATTTCAGATTCTGCTGTTTTTTTATCATCGAGGGTTATAACTTCCTTAACCTTCTCCTGGATTCTTTCCACGCTCTTCAGAAATATGCTTCGCAGGTCAGCCTCAAATTTGGAGACGGTCTGAACGTCACCGATAAAAGTGGCCATTAAACGCGTCCGCTTTTCAGAATCCACCGGGAAGGCGCGGCTCAGGAACTTCAACAGCACTTTTTCTCGATGTTTCTTGAATTTTCGGGTGTCTCCCGGCTTGGTGAACACGTCAGACAGGCGGATGTGCAAGGCAAAAGCGCAATCAATGATGTCGGAGATACCAACCGCATCACTTTCCGATACCCCTCGCATGTATCCGGGGTTTCCGTATGCTATTTTCAAGGATTTGTAACGCAACCACCAGGGGTCATATTGAATCGCAGGGAATTCCTCTTCCAGTCCCAGAATATCTACTGGTGTAAACCGGTCTGAATCTATCCCGTCGGCGTCAGCTTCTGCAATCAGTTCATTCAGCAATTCAGGTTGTTTGATCAGCTGTATAGTGGTTTTCCCCAGTTTTTTTTCCAGCAGCATTTCATAGCGGAGTATGTTCAACGTGGCTTTGGGCAGGTTTCCAGAGGAAGCCTTGAACGCCTCCCAGTACGCAGCGGATTGATGGCTGGCTGCATAAATCGGATCGAGGTCCGGTGTGGGGCCTTGGTGATTGATAGGGGAAGAAATGTCTTTGCAGAAATCAATCAGGCCGAACTGAAGGAAGCTGGTGAAGTTTTCAAACTGCCGACTGCTGTTATTAATCTCCTGGCTGAATAGAAAATGACTTGGGATAACCGGGGTGAAATAGATTCCCGGCATCAGGATCTCATAATTCAAAATCAGCTCATAGGCTCCGCCGGAGGACTCCTTGGAGTCCAGTGTTGACCCGAAATATCCCCTCTGCAGATCTGTTCGTGAGAAAGGAAAGAGATATACCTCGGCTTCGGGGAATTTAGCCTGGATATAATCCTGAATTTTTAGGATTTTCTGCTTCAGCAGCTCTTCCTGCTGGGAGAGTGTCTCCCGAATACTTGACAGTGCGTCGTTCCGAACAAGATCGATCATTTCCAACTGCAGATGGAATCGCATCTTCTGGTCGTTTTTGACGCGGATCTCTTTTTCGAGATTCGCCTTTTTAGCAATCAGGTGCTGATACAGAATAGGGTATTTCTGTTCAATGCGCTTCTTGAAAAAGAAGGAGGCCTTTTTTTTCTGTTTGGCTGTGATGCTGGCCGGTTCGACTCCTTTTTTTTGATAGTAGCGTTTGATCAGCTGCCCGTGCTCCTTTAACAGGAGCTTTTTGATCGTTTCATCGGTCCAGTCGCTGGAATCAAATTCAGACGGTTCCAGATTGTATTGAACCTCCAGATCCAGGTCTGAGGCGATATTTTTGTGGCCGACTGTTCCGATGGATCCGATACTGTATATCCCCTCGATGGGAGCATCGGCCCCTTCAGAAACTCGATCATCAAAGGTCTTCTGGATGTAGGTCTTAAACTCTTCCTGGAAGGCCGGCGATAGACTGCTGATTCCCTTGACACCCGCAGGAGCGCCCTCCACGTAAAGATTGACAGCTGTCTCCTGGTCGCTGGCCTTTTTTTTGTCCGTTGTGAACACTTTGAAGGTCAGCTCACTGAGTTTCTGATCATTGATATGGAGCAGGTATATGATTTCAAAGAGCGCGTAACGCATGGAGATATCAAATGATTCAAATGCGTGGTTGATACGCCCTTCATTGATGTAGTTGAAAAATTCAACACCCTCTTTAACCTGGGCAGCCATCTGCTCTCGGGGTCCTTCCTTGAGTTGTAACCCTTCCCTGAAAATGCCACACAGACCTCTGGATGGTGGCTTGGCGGTAGCTGTATTCGCTGTTGAGCCGGTCTTCTTCTGCTTGTTCCTGCCTTGCGATTGAAAAAGGTTCTTAAAGACCATATTGAAGGTTGTCCAAATCGGGTTTGACCTGCCGTTGTCTGCCTGGATCAAATCCAGGGTGAAAATCCGGGTAATCGGTTTTCATTAATCCCCTGAATAAGATACTATTGGTACATGACGACCATTTTCCAGATTTAAACCGATTTTCTGGTGTTTGAATCGTTATTAATCGGTCAGGTGGCTGATATCGAAACCATAGTGATACTGTACGGTTAAATAATTCCGGTTTCTACCGATCACTACAGATTACCAGTTTGTGTGGTTATTTTCCAGTATGGAATGAACCTTTCGTCAGATTGATTGTCAGATCACCTGCCAACCGCATGAATGGCGCAGCCCCAATCCACAACCAGACATGAACCAGATAATGCAGTTTTTTGCGACAGCACCGAAGGGAATCGAATCTTTGCTCAAGACCGAACTGGACCGAATGGGAGCTCAACAGATTCGCCAGGTGGCTTCGGGAGTTCATTTCGAAGGGGACCTTAAACAGGCTTATCGCGCCTGTCTCTGGTTGAGAACAGCCAACCGGGTCTTGATGCCCATCAGCAGTTTTCAGGCAAAAAACCCTGAGGAACTGTATGACGGTATTCGCGGGACTAACTGGAATGATCACCTTGACCCCGATGGGACACTTGCTGTGGATTTTTTCTCATCCAGATCCCGTGTCGAACACACCCACTATGGGGCACTGAAAGTCAAGGATGCCGTGGTCGACCAGTTTCGTGAGCAGTTTGATCGCCGGCCATCGGTGGAGCTGTTGCAACCAGATATTCGCATTAATGTGTACCTGCTGAAAAACCAGGCGACTGTCAGTCTTGACCTCTCGGGAGAGAGCCTTCACAAAAGAGGGTATCGAACCGAGGGTGGTATGGCGCCGTTGAAGGAGAATCTGGCTGCTGCAATTCTACTGCAGGCTGGCTGGAAGGAGATTGCTGAACAGGGAGGCAGCCTGATCGATCCCATGTGCGGATCGGGCACCCTGCCCATTGAGGCGGCCCTGATTGCCGCAGACTCTGCTCCCGGGCTTCTCAGAGACTACTTCGGTTTTCTGAAGTGGAAGCAACACCAACCGGATATTTGGGAAGAGCTCCTGACAGAAGCTGAGGAGAGAGAAACACGTGGAATCTCAAAACTGCCTCCAATCATTGGCTACGACGCTGACTCTGACGCTGTTCGCATATCCGTCGCTAATCTTGAAAAGGCCGGCTTGACCGGACTGGTCCATTTTGAAAAAAAACCGTTGTCTGACCTGACACCACATCCGAAGACCCGGGAAAGACCTGGTATTGTGGTTCTGAATCCACCCTATGGTGAGCGGATAGGGAAGCAGAAGGAATTGCAGAAACTCTACCGGGAGGTGGGTGGAAAACTGAGAGCAGAGTTTCAGTCATGGCAGGCGTCCCTTTTTACCGGCAACCTTCAACTGGGGGATGCGGTTGGGTTGCGATCAAAAAGGGAGTATACCTTTTACAATGGGGCCATCAGGTGTCGGTTGTTTAATTACAGACAGCTGGGGACGGGAGCTGATGCAACACCGCCGCGCCGAGAGTCTCAGGTTCCCCGGGACTGGGTTGCCGGTGATGAGATTAAGGGGTTTGTCAATCGATTGCAGAAGAACAGGAAACGGCTGAAAAAGTGGAAGGCAGTTGAGAATATTGATTGTTATCGATTGTATGACAACGACCTGCCAGAGTATGCGGTTGCCGTGGATATCTACCACGACCGGGTTCACGTCCAGGAGTATCAGGCCCCCGTCACGGTTGAGCCCGATAAAGCCCGTTCCCGTCTGAATGATATCTTGTCCATTTTGCCTGATACCCTTGATGTACCTGCTGAAAATATTTTTTTAAAGGTTCGCCATCGACAGAAGGGAAGTACTCAGTATCAGCGCCTTCATTCGGAACATGTGTTCTACGAGGTTAGAGAGGGCGCGTGCCGATTTTATGTTAATCTGTCTGATTACCTTGATACCGGACTGTTTCTGGATCATCGGCTGACGCGAAAGATGATAGGTGAGATGGCAGAAGGGAAGCGATTTTTAAATCTCTTTGCCTATACCGGGACAGCAACCATTCATGCAGCACTGGGTGGTGCTGCCTCTACCACTTCCGTTGACAGTTCCCAGACCTATCTGGACTGGGCTGAGCGGAATCTGGCACTTAATCAGCTGAAGTCCGACCGTCATCGTTTTGTGAAAGCGGATTGTATGCCTTGGTTAAAAAGGTCAACCAGCCAGTTCGACTTGATTTTTCTGGATCCACCCACCTTTTCCAATACAAGCGGTTCAAAAATAGTATTTGACGTGCAGCGGGATCATCCGGTTTTGATTAAGCAGGCCTTTGACCTGCTTGCCAAAGGGGGGACACTCATTTTCTCCAACAACTTCAGAAACTTTAAACTGGATCCCCAGATAACTGACAGCTATGAGCTTCGCAACATTTCAAGGGAAACCCTCTCTCCTGACTTCCAGAGACGTCCAAGTATTCATCATTGCTGGGTGATGTCAAAAAAATCATCTGATTGATCCCAATAAACCCTCCGAGGATCGATCCCGGCTCTCATTTTTTATTACAAGTCTCTCGAATTTCGTGTCGTCGCTCATCCTTATCCAAACCACACCCCATCTCCGAATTCGGTCGATATCTCCTCAATATGGACCAGATGGTGCTAGTGGCATTGCCGGCAGAAGGATGTGGAAAATACCTGAGCAAAAAAAAATTTAAAGCTGTGGAAAACGGCACGATTAATGATGTACTACCAACAGCAATTAGTTTATCTATTCCAGTTGGAGGTCTGCTATCCGACTGTCCATTGCCCGGGAAAGGCACTGGAAAGATAGGGAATGCGTTAAGTGAAAACAGAAAATGGATGGTATGAAGCAAATTTTGACCGGTATAATTTTATCCCTGCTTATTTTTCAGGGGGAACTTTTTTCCGCTGAAGTGAACGGTCAAGAGATTAAATACAAATGGCAGCAGCAATACTACGGT
>JAOZRE010000205.1 GCA_029940215.1 bacterium
GACAGCCAGAGGTTTCCAGGGTGGCCCCTTTGCAATCGCTTAGAGTAGTTTCAGGGATGATCTGTGAGAAATGAAGCGGCCGAAACCCCGCTTGTTTGAGCGATAGCGAGTTGGGGTTTCAGCGAAATGAGCACTAGAACATCCTGAAACGGATCTGCGATTGAAAAGGGGTTATCCTGGAAACCTGATCAGATTCCCTACATCTTCGTCCGCGCGTTTTTCGGATCATAGGGCGACCGCAGGTAAGCCGCAGCATCACACATGGCGCCTTCAACCTCAAGTTGGTATTTACCTGCCCGGACCCAATCAGCGTTGACACCCTCAGGGTTTTTGACATAACCCATTCCTACCGCACTTTCAATCTTAAACCCATAAGCACCTGAACTCAGCTCGCCCACATGTTTTCCGTCCCGATAGATCGGCTCATCCCCGTACAGGAGAGGTTCCGGATCATCCAGGGTAAACATCACCATTTTTCTGGTCAGCCCTTTTTCTTTCTGCTCCACCAGTGCTTCACGACCAATGAACTCTCCCTTGTCCAGTTTAACCGCAAAACCAAGGCCCGCCTCATAGGGAGTATCGTCCGGCGTAATATCGCTTTCCCAGTGGCGGTACCCGGTTTCCAGCCGCAGAGAATTCACTGCCTGCATGCCAACCAGTTTCAACCCCAGTTTCTCACCCGCTTCCATGATCTGGTCAAATATCGGCAGGGTGAACCCGGTTGGTATGTACAGTTCCCAGCCCAGTTCACCCACATAGGTCATCCGTAGCGCCCAGGCCCTGGCGAAGCCGATGTCAATCTGCTGTGCTGACGAGAACGGAAACGCCTCGTTGGAGAGATCCGCATTTGTCAGTTTTGACAGCAACTCACGCGAATTCGGTCCCATCAAAGCCAAAAGTGAATACCCATGGGTCACGTCGGTGATATTGACCTGGGCACCTTCCGGGAAACGGCGTTTAATATAATCAAAATCCCTGACAGCTGTTCCGACAGCAGTTACAAGGAAATATTGGTTTTCCGCGATCCGGCTGACCGTGAAATCACTCTCGTATCCCCCTCTTTCATTCAGCATCGGCGTGTAAACCACTTTTCCCACCGGCACATCAATATTGTTGGCACAAAGATACTGCAGAACCCGACCAGCGTCTGTTCCTTCGATCAGGTACTTTCCCATGGAGGAAAGGTCATAGAGGCCGACATTGTCTCGCATCGCCAGGTGCTCTTCTCTCTGGTACTCGAACCAGTTGGGACGCCCCCAGCTATATTGATGCACGGGTTCAACACCCTCAGGAGCAAACCAGTCAGCCCTTTCCCAGCCAGCGGCCTGACTGAAAGCGGCTCCCCTGTCCTTCAACCGGTCATGAATCGGTGAGCAGATCACAGGCCGTCCAGTGGTTCGCTGCCTGTTGGGAAAGTGATGTTCATACAACATCCCGACACTCTCGGTGACGCGCTCTTCCAGGTAACGGCTGTTTCGCTGCCACGGGAAAAAACGCCTGACATCCACCGGCCAGAGCTGCTCTTCAGGATGGCCATTGTCAATCCATTGGGAGATGGCCCTGCCGGCACCGGCAGCACCTGCGATACCCACGGAGTTCATTCCGCTCGCCGTGAAGAAATTTTTAATACCCGGTACCTCACCAACCATAAAGGCGTTATCCGGTGTAAAGCTTTCGGGAACCACCTGCAGATGTCTGATTTCCGCCTCTTCCAAACAGGGAAACCGGTCAAAGCCGCATTCCATGAACAGTTCAAACTGATCCCAATCTTCCTGGAGTTCCGTGAACTTGAATTGTTCTGGAATCCCTTTCATCCCCCAGGCTTTAGCTTTCGGCTCAAAACCACCCAACAGAATCCCGCCGGACTCCTCTTTGAAGTAGGTATAGCCATCAAAATCTCTGATGCAGGGAAAGGCCTTTTTCAAGCCCTTGATGGGGGTTGTAATCGCGTGCATATGCTCTGCCGCATGCAGCGGCAGGGAGGCATTGACCCATTTACCAATATCACGACTCCACATACCGGCGCAGTTGATCACGATTTCGCAGGATAGTTCCCCTTTTTCAGTGGAAACGCCTTTGACAAGACCATTGGCCATGTTGATATCCAGAACCTTCGTATTTTCAAAAATCTGAACCCCTTTCATTCGGGCACCTTTTGCCAGAGCCTGGGTGGTCCCGACCGGATCGGTCTGACCATCGTCCGGGAGATAAAAGGCAGAAACCAATCCTTCACTGCTCATCAGCGGGCAGAGATCTTCAGCCTCCTGCAGGCTGATCTCATGCATATCAATCCCATAAGCCCTTGCCCGGGCAGCACCCCTCAACCATTCCCGACGGCGATCATCGGTCTGGCAGACACCAATAGCCCCCGTTTTCACCCAACCAGTGGCCACGCCGGTTTCAGCCTCCAGTTCTGAATAGAGTCGGGTGGCATACTTAGCCAGATTTGACATCTCCTTATTTTGCCTGAGCTGGGCAATAAGACCAGCGGCAGCCCAGGTGGTTCCTGACCCCAGCTCTTTTCGTTCCAGCAGAACGACATCTGTCCATCCCTGTTTGGCCAAATGGTATGCAGTGCTGCAACCCACGATCCCCCCGCCGATGATAACGACCTGTGATTGAATTGGAAATTTCTCTGTCATATCTTTTCTCCTGAGCTGTTCATTTATTAACCGTTCGATAGGATTTCTTTCTGCAACAGGCTTGCCAACCGGCTTTTTCACGACGGTAATCTGATGGGACCATTCAGCATATCCCAATTTGTCTTAGGAAAAGGGAGTGTAAAGTGCGCTACTGGTAGTTTGTGGCGGAGGGAATACAAATAAGTCAGGCCGTTTCCAAAGCGTCTGTTTATTGTGTTGAATCAATAACCATCGTCCAGCTCGTTCCAGGTTGCCAAATCATTCCAACAGGAAAACGGATTGGCGGGTGGACTGAATTATTTTTGATGCAATATGACATCACGTGTGATGCAAAAATGAATAACCCATATCAACATGCATCAGTTTCAGCGAGAACATCTGATGAATTTGATGTTTACGGGTCTCATCAAACAGATTCCGTGGTTTGATGTTCATACGCATACCAGAAGAGGGTTCCCACGAAGCCGACATAAGCCCCTGCCAGAAAGGCCAGTGTCAGGGTTTGGAAATCAGCCGGCTCATGCGCCTGGAAATGGTTGACTGGCTGATACCAAGCGCAATTGCCGCCTTACGCTGGCTGCCATGCTTTTCGATGGCATGGGTGAGCTTTTCCAATTCAAAGCGGCTGAGGTCTTCCTGATAGTTCCCGGTTGACGTGTTCCGGGCCGGCGATTGGGGTGACTCCGTGCTGGTGATCGTGTCAGGCAGATCGCATCGTCCAATTGAATCCCCCTCTACCATAGTCGTCAAGCGCTTCATCAGGTTTTCCAGTTCTCGAACATTGCCCGGAAATCGATGATGCTGAAGTGCATCCATTGCCGGACGTGAGATGGTTTTGTTGGAGTTGAACTCCCTGTTAAATCGTTCAAGGAAAAACCTCATCAGGGGAATAATATCCTCCTGCCTTTCCACCAGACGCGGAACGTGAATGGGAATCACATTCAATCGGAAAAAAAGATCCCTACGGAAGCTGCCCTCATCAACCATTTGTTCCAGGTTTCGGTTAGTAGCGGCTATAATCCGGGTGTTGATCTTCCTGGATTTCAGTCCGCCGACCCGAACAACCTCACCGCTTTCCACAAAATGTAGAAGCTTCGCCTGCAAGGGCAGAGGAATCTCCCCGATCTCATCCAGAAACAGAGTCCCCCCCTCCGCTATTTCAAATAAGCCGGCCTTACCGTCTTTGCGAGCTCCGGTAAATGCCCCTTTTGCGTAGCCAAACAGCTCGGATTCCAGCAGGGTGCCAGTCAGGCTGCCACAATTCACGGTGATAAACGGACCATTTTTGCGATTGGAGAGCTTGTGAATCAGCTTCACTATCGCATTTTTACCAACTCCGGTATCCCCGGTAATGATTAATGACAGATCAAATTTTGCTGCCCGTACCGCAAAATAGATCACCTCCTGCATCGCCGGACTTTGAACAACGAGTTCCTTCAATTCCGAAATAGCGGTCCCCAGGTTGGAAAATTCCGGGCGGAAAGTCCCACTCTCTTCCAGTACATCCGTCACCTGGTTCAGAAAACTGATGTCACGATCATTGACCAGTACAAAGCGAAGTTTTCCATGATCATCATGGATAGGTATCGCCGTTGAGAGCACCTTGCTCCTGGCACTTGTCGCAGTAATCAACGTAACAGGCTGGTTCTGCTGGATCACCTTCAGAGTTGCGGAACGTTGGATAAATCCCTTTTTAACAAGGGCCTTCACATTTTGTCCCAGTACATCCTCAGCCTCGAATCCGTTCATCTCCTCGCAGGCCCGATTGACCATCACCACCTTACCCAAATGATCGGTCACAAACAGGCCATCCTTTGACTGAACCATAATGGCCTTGAAGATCAGGCTGTAGTCATCCGCACCCAAACCCTGGACACCGTCATTTTCCGCATAGATCTTTATGTCGTCACTCATCACAGTCATCACGATTTCATTGTACAGGAAACCCTACTAAGAGGATTGTCTGACCTTTAGAATGACCCGGACAATCAACACTGTCAAACCGACCGCTGCACGTCAGGCTGAACTGAGATTAATTCCGGTTAGAAGGAAGCATAAAACAAAGAGTGGCACCACCTGTGCCTGTTCAGAGACCTCCTCCAATAATATGCCCGGGGACGTTAACAGACCCGGAGGTTTCAACAAAAAGATAGCACGTCCATCATTCATAATGCCAGCCTTTTTGGTCATACAATCAGAATACTGGGACTGCGGTATCACAATCTAAAAGATAGAATCAGAATAAATCAAAATTATCTACCTTACACTAACCATTCGTGTACGAATTTTATTGACAGCAATCTTAGATTTACCATAAAACTAAGCTATGAAACATCCTAAAATTAGAAAGGAAACTCATCAACATTGAGCGATCATGGCGAGTAAAAATTCGGCAGCAATAAATACCGCACAAAAGATCCCGGATGAAAGATACGACCTGCAGATCCTGCAGGCACTAAGACGCATCATGCGTGCAGTTGACATGTATTCCAAGCACTTGAGTATTAAATATGCCATCACCACCCCCCAACTGGTCTGCCTGTTGACCATTGTTGAAAACAAGGTGATCACCGTCGCAGCTCTGGCCAAACAGATCCATCTGAGTCCCAGTACAGTAGTGGGAATCCTGGACCGCCTGGAAGATAAAAAACTGATTAGTCGAAAACGGGACAAACAGGACCGCCGACTGGTTAAAGTCAAGCCGACGACTAAAGGAAAAGAGTACGCAAAATCAGCGCCTTCGCCGCTTCAGGACAAATTAATGGAGGCCCTGGCAAGGCTCTCAAACCTGGAACAGGCCGCCATATCGCTGTCCCTGTCAAAAATTGTTGAATTTATGGAAGCCGAAGAGATTGATGCCAGCCCGCTACTGGCTACAGGGCAGATAAACCGTGCGGAACCATCACCGAGTCCGCCAAGCGAAGAAAGCAACGCCACGGATAGTTGACAAACTCATATCCGAGTGAAACAATCCGTGATGGAATCATTCGATCACGAATAATTTGAAAATGAATCAATTGAGATGATATCTTCACCTGTTCTAGCCCCTCAAAGGCTTTAACACAAGGTTCTCCTCAATGTTTCGCCTCCTCATGGTTCAACCTGATATGATGGATATGCTCTACGATAATTGGACTACCGTGTCCACGTAAGGTGCACTGTCAATAGAGCACAGCTTATTCATTCACCAACGATACAAACCAACAGCAAACGCTATATGACAGACGAAATAATAAGAGTTGAAAATCTTTACAAGGTATTCGGTCATGCACCAAAAGAAGCCCTGAAGCTGGTCAATCAGGGGATGGACAAAGATGCAATCTTCAAGAAAACAGGCATGACCATCGGCGTACAGGATGCGAGCTTTAGTGTCAATACCGGCGAAATATTCGTCGTGATGGGACTTTCCGGCTCTGGAAAATCCACCCTCGTGCGTATGCTGAACCGTTTGATTGAGATCACATCCGGATCCATTTTCGTCAACGGTCAGAACGTGGCGAAAATGGATCAAAAAGAGCTGATGGAACTTCGACGAACCCAGATGAGCATGGTGTTTCAATCCTTCGCTTTGATGCCACACCTCTCCGTGATCGATAACGCCGCTTTCGGCTTGGCACTGGCGAAAGTGGATAAGAAGAAGCAATATGAACGGGCCATGGAATCCCTTGAACAGGTTGGGCTGGAGGCATGGGCGGACAGTATGCCCAATGAACTGTCCGGTGGTATGCAACAGCGGGTAGGCCTGGCCAGAGCTCTGGCCGTTGACCCTCAGATTATGCTGATGGACGAAGCCTTTTCAGCACTTGATCCCCTGATTCGGACTGAAATGCAGGATCAGCTGCTCAGCCTGCAGGAAAAACACCAGCGAACCATTGTGTTTATCTCCCACGACCTCGATGAGGCAATGAGAATTGGAGATCGCATTGCAATTATGGAAGGCGGCCGCATCGTTCAGGTGGGTACCCCGGACGAAATTCTGCAGAACCCGGCTAATGACTATGTACAGGCATTCTTCAGAGGCGTCGATCCGACCAGCATCCTGGTGGCAGGGGATATTGCCAGAGAAACCCAGACCACCGTTATCAACTTCCCGGGGAAAGGTCCCCGCGCAGCTCTTCAGCGGCTGATCAGTCACGATCGAGAATTTGGATATGTACTTGATAAGTCCAGACATTTCCTGGGAGTCGTCAGCACCGATACGCTCAAAGATATGATCAACGACGACAGCAAAGTAAATGATTTTGCGAACGCATTCCTGGAGAATGTTGAACCGGCTAACATAGAAGACTCCATGCAGGATATACTGGGCGAAGTTGTCTCACGCCCCTGCCCGATACCGGTTTTAGACAATGACCAAAAATATGTCGGAGTGATTTCAAAAAACATCTTTCTCCGCACACTCCAACAAAACACAACGAACTAAAAGACACATATGAGCTGGTATACTTTTGAAGAAAAAGTCATCCCCTTGGATGATTGGATCCAATTCGGCGTTGATTGGCTGGTCGAAAACTATCGGGAATTTTTTCAATTCATCAAATTTCCTGTCGAACAATCGGTGGATGGTATTACCTGGCTTTTACAGGCTTTAAATCCCTGGGTCATCATCCTGATTTTTGCTGTGTTAACCTGGAAATTCGCCGGGAAGATCACCACTTTTTTCACGGTTGGTACCTTTACTCTGATCGGCCTCCTGGGACTATGGGGGGATACCATGACGACCCTCTCAATGGTCGTCGTATCCGTCCTGTTCTGTGCCATTGTCGGAATTCCGCTGGGAATTGCCGCGGGGCGCCGAGACCGGTTCGACACGTTACTGCGCCCGATTCTGGATACCATGCAGACGACCCCGGCTTTCGTCTACCTGATTCCAGTGGTCATGCTGTTTAGCATCGGAACCGTTTCAGGTGTCATTGCCACCATCGTCTTTGCCATGCCACCCATTGTCCGGCTCACCAACCTGGGCATTCGACAGGTGCATCCGGAACTGGTTGAAGCAGGCGAAGCCTTTGGTGCCACCCCGACGCAGGTCCTGATTAAGGTGCAGATTCCACAGGCATGGCCGTCCATCATGGCTGGTCTGAACCAGACCATAATGATGGCGCTGTCCATGGTTGTGATCGCTGCTTTGATCGGTGCTGGAGGACTGGGGACCCCCGTCTTCCAGGGTCTGAACAACCTTGATATCGGCCTGGCAACCATCGGCGGCCTGGGAATTGTCCTGTTGGCAATGGTTCTCGACCGGATAACCCAGGGAATGGGACAGTAACTAAGGGTCGGCTTAAAGATTAGGTCACGTTCAATTTGCCAAATGTCCGAAGGGCCGGCTAAGAAATTAGCTCACATTCTGTTTGCAAAATGTCAGGTATTATGGACTTTTGCAAATAGATTAGGTGAGATTATTTATTAACGGTCCCATCGTACTGCAAACAGTTTAAGTGAAGTTATTTTTAAACGATCCCCTTAGACTTTTGCACACAGATTAAGGGAAGTTATCATTTAACGATCCCTAAAACCTTACAATTACACAACAGGCATCTTTGAAGATGTCATACAAGTATCGAGTTATTTGACCCGATACATCA
>JAOZRE010000206.1:0-3438 GCA_029940215.1 bacterium
TACTTCTTATTTCTTCTATCTACGCTGTCTATCCCGATTCTGATGTCAATGAACTCTTACCTTTTTTCGTATCAGGTAAGCTATAATAATTGCCGTTTTTCAGAATAGTGTCAAGCTTATTTTATTTTATTTTATTTTTGCTATAAAAACAGAAATATACATCGGCAGACATTGGTTAGAGGCAAGATAAATTCTATTGGTTTTTCTATGAAGCAGATCGTTCGTAATCCCGGGGCGAAGTATAGGGGAGGGGAAAACTAGCTTAAATATTTGGTATTACATTTAAAAGTAGATGATTAATCAATATTGATATTCATCTTAACGGGTACATCATCTACACCAGTGATAATTCCTTTGTTAACTTTCATAAACATCTTGATGCGTGCTGAGCTGACTTCCAGATCGTCTTTTTCCTTAACAAACGCGTTCCCAATCAGGGTGACCTCTTCCTTATCATACTCAAAAACAGCGCGATCAGATTTTGAGCTTCTACCCGGCTGGATCATGGTGAAGTTTCCATTAGCAATAATCGATTCAATCTCTTCATGCTTATCAAAAAACAGTTCTGCACGTTCCGCTTTAAATTCTGAGTGATCCGAGTGGTCAACGATCATCACATTCCCCTGCAACACCGCTTTAAGGGCCGGGCGATCAACCCGTATTTCATCCGCCACACCGGAAACCCGATTGCTTTCCAACTGATCCCTATCGGGATTGTCTGCCTGTTCCGTCTTATTAAACCCGAACCGTACCTGGTCCCCCTTTTTTGCCGTGATTCTTCCCCTTTCAGCCTGGTAATCATATCGAACAGTCTCAGCTTGCAGATCGTATTCTTTTGATTGAATATTTACGGCACCATTCAGTTGCACCAGTTTCGAATTTCGGTTGAACGTTAATTGCTGACAAGTGATGATGCTGTGTGGTTTTCGAGGAGAATCCGTTTGCTTGCCGGTTGGCTTCTCACCAGCATCAACCGGGTTTCTGAAATAAGTCGCTTTAACATGTCCATCCGCTTCTACCCTGGCCACACGGCCACTACCCCTATCTCTTTCAATGGACAACTGATCCGTTATTAGTGTTGACCCGGTGGATTTCCGCAGAACATGGACATTTTTCTGCCAGACAGCTGTTCCCTTTCCACGGTCAATCACCGCGGTTTTTTCTGATGATATGGTCACAATATCCCGGGCCAGTGCTAAACCCGTCATCAGCGTTAATATGGTCAGAGTCCCACAGATCAACTGAAAACTGTTCCTGACTGAAGAGTAGATAAGGTGCCGAGACCCTGGCGGGTCATATCGATTTTTCATATTATAGTTGTTAACTTGACAGTCTGGAGTTCTCCTCGTCCTGCCGGACTTGATCCGGTATCCGGGCGCGCATTACTTTGAAATCATACTGGTTCTTTCCTGCGAGTCTCGGAAATTCAGTGTGTCAAACACGGAATGACGGCATTCGAGAATGTCTTTATTCTTAATTTCAGCTATTTACAAGAGAACTCTAAACTGTTCAGTTGTTAACAAAACAGTACTGAATTCAACCAGGTTAAAATTCGGATTCGGTGTCAAATTGGGCTTTTGGGCTTATCAATATCAGAATTCCGGAGCTAATATTGTACCTCATTCGATCCGCATCTATCGTATCGTTATCCGAAACAACACGCACGCTGACACGGTTATATAACAAATCTTTTTTCTGATCCAGGTTCATTTTCTCTGTAAATAACTGTTGCCCGTCGTTAAACAGAACCCGAACATTTCCCTGGACCGTCAACAGTTTAGCATTGCCCTTGATCCTCCCCGAGTCCGCAAAAAACTGAGTTGGTTTCTCCTCAGCATTCGCAGAATGGATGGTGCCATTGACCTGGTTAAGCAGGGTCAGTTTTTTTTGCTCATATATTCTTGCCGTTTTTGCCCTGATCTGGAGTGTTAACCGGTCATTTTTAAAATCAGAGAGTACGGGTTTCTGCAGGATAATCGGCTTCTCCTTGGCCAGGTCACGATCACGGGGTTCCTGTTGGAGGCTGTCCGACCCCCATGAGAAGTAGATAGCCAGCAACAGTGTTCCGATAATCAGCCCTGAGGTCAATATTCTCATTGGGATTTTCCAGCAGCATCGTCATCAGTATCTTCGGGCCTGTTTTTCCAGCGGCGATGAAACCAGACCCATTGATCCGGATAGACGCGGATATGCTTTTCCAGATGTGCGGTATAGTACTGTGTTAATTCAAACTCTTCCGAGTTATCACCCCGGTAAGGGGGCTCAGATAACAAATCAAAGACATACTCATGGGTTCCGTCAGGCAGGCGAGCGCCGAAGGCTGAAATCACAGGGGCTTTGAATTTCTGGGCAAAGGTTACTGCCCCTTTTGCGGTGGCTGCTTTTTTATTGAAGAAGTCCACATATACGCTTTTAACCCGGGTATCCTGATCCATGGCAAACAGGAACACCTCATTATTTCGGAAGCACTTCAGGATGGACCTGGCTGAAGATCGATCCCCCCGTGGCACCATCAGTATATTGTCAGAACGCCGGACCGCGAGGAGCAGTTCATCCAGTCTATTGTCACCCACAGGGCTCTCCACCGCGATGCCCTTGATGCCGAGCATTTCATAGACAGTCGGTAGCAGCTCCCAATTTCCCACATGACCAAACAGCAGTACAACCCCATTACCAGCTTGAAGCGCTTTATGCACAATCGCCTCATTTTTAAGGGCAATATACTTCCCGGGATTTTTCCGAATACGCTGAACAATCAATGTTTCAAAGAGTGTTTGCCCTGTACTGCGGAAGGTATCCCTGACCAGCTGGTCTCGTTCTGCCTGTGACATCTCTGGAAAGCAGAAATCCAGTTGATAGGCTGCAATTCCACGATCTTTCTTGGCCAATCGGTACGCCATGTTTCCAAACCATCTCCCAAATCGCTGGTTCCAGCCCAGGGACCAGAGGGAGGCAAACCACTGCATGGATTTCAATACAATATACTCTGCTGCGTGGCGGACCTTTTTCAGGGATGATGATTTATTTTTTTTAAAATCGTCGTAATGATTATCTCTGGCCATTCTTAATCCTTGCTTATGACAGACATTCCTTGGCGTATTTAGCGTACTTTGCAGGTGTCTCCAGAATCATGCGCAGCTCGCTCTCCCTCAGTTTACGCACCACTTTCCCGGGGCGCCCCATGACAAGCGTATTGGGCTCATTAAACCGGGCTCCCTGAGGTATCAGGGAGCCCGCAGCTACCAGAACCCGATGACCGATATAGCTCCCGTTCATCAGAATCGACCCCATGCCGACAAAACTCTCATCGGCCAACTCGCAACCATGCAACAGACAACAGTGCCCCACGGACACCCGGTTGCCGATTGTTGGTGCCCATTTGTTTAATTGCCCATGGATAACCGTATTGTCCTGTATATTGCACTGGCTTCCAATATA
>JAOZRE010000206.1:3461-8218 GCA_029940215.1 bacterium
CCTCTTAAAACCACATTATGCCAGATGGAGGTCTGATCTCCAATAATAACAGTTCCGGTCGTTACCACATTTTGGCCGGTGTAAACATCCACACCAAATTTAATATTATCTCTTTCCATTTGACTATTATCTATAACTCAAGGTTTCCAATATGAACGCAGGACGATAGCTGATACTATCGTTCCTCTTCTACATACTTAAAATCATTTTTTTTGTCCAACCACAATCACCCTGAAAGCAAGCACGTTGGAATTATACCCAACCTGCACACTTTTATATAATCGATTTTTAGCCAAAATTCCGGGCTGTTTATGGACGTCATTCAAAAGGTTTGATATGGCTAGATGGAACGGGGTAACAACATTCTGGGCTGACCAAATATGAGATATGAGTCAATATTTCAGGGAACCATGAAGGAATCACGGGACGTGACGGTCAATAATCATTATGAAAAGCAAGTATCACATCGCAGATCAGGCAGACTCAGGCAACCTGGAAATGGAAAACCAAGTCTCCGAGTCACAGATTGTTGAAGCATTGCTATTCAGTTCCCAGCAATCCCTAACCATCCAGCAAATTTCCAAAATTACCGGAATCGGGAAAAACCAGAAGATTCGGCAACTGGTCGAAGAATTAAACAAATTCTACCAGGGCACCAATCGGGCTTTTTATATAGAGAAAGTTGCCGGAGGGTACCAACTTAGAACTGACAGCCGGTTCCAGAAGTGGATCAAGAAAGGGCGAATTGTCAAACCCATTCAGCTATCACAAAGTGTGATGGAGACTTTATCGATTATTGCGTATCAACAGCCGGTTACCCGGGCGGAAATTGAGGATATCCGGACTGTCGACGCTACTTATGCCCTGCGAACACTATTGAATAAAAAACTCATCCGAATCATCGGGCGTAAGGAAGTTATGGGCCGTCCATTATTATATGGCAGCTCCAAGCTTTTCCTGGAAGTATTTGGTTTCAACTCCATTTCGGATCTCCCCCGTCCAGAGGACTTTGATATACTGTCCAGCTCGGAAGAGCCAGGGCAGATTTGAATACAGAACGAGCGGTTGCATGAAGAAAAAAATATTGATCAAGGTTGGCACACATGTTCTCGGACGTAAAAACGGCCGATTGAACTATAATCGGATATCAGACCTGGTTGACCAGATAATTCAGCTGCGGAAGCAATATGATGTCATCCTGGTCAGCTCCGGCGCGACCAAGGCCGGTAAAGAGTTCTGCCAGTTTGAAAATGAAAAGGATCCCCTGATTAAGGGGCAAATGCTGGCCAGCATAGGCCAGGGCAGATTGTTTCAAGTCTATTCAGATTTTTTCAGGGAATACTCCATCATTACCGCACAGGCACTTCTGACAATCGGCAATTTTCGCTGGAAAGATTCATTCCACAATATGAAGTCAACTCTTGAAGGACTTCTTAGCCACGACATCATGCCTATTATCAATGAGAACGATGTCACCAGTTACAGTGAGTCCAGCTTTGGCGATAACGACCAGCTGGCAGCTTTAACAGCAGCCATGCTTAACGTGGATTTACTGGTTCTAGTTTCAGACATTATCGGCTTTTATACCGCTGACCCTAAAAGAAATCCCAAAGCTAAACTGATTCGGGAGGTGAAGCAGATTACACCGGAGCTGTTAACCCTGTGCGAAAACTCGCTTTCTGAAGGTGGAACCGGGGGGATGCTCAGTAAATTGAAAGCAGCTGAGCTGGCAACAGCACACGGTATTCCCACCATTGTCTGTTCAGGCAAAGAGCGGGACTGTCTGCTCAAAGCCGCAAGCTCCAAGACTTCCGGGACCTATTTTGTCCCGGTTAATGAGAAAAAACAGTTGAGCCTGCGAGGCAGTTGGATGACAACCGCTGCAGATATGAAAGGGACCATTTCCATTGATTCAGGAGCGGAAAAGGCATTAAAGACGAATAAAAGTCTTCTGGCTGTTGGTGTCACCAGCGTTGAGGGCAAATTCCATGAAAAGGATGTCATACTGATCAAGAATGAAAAAGGGATCCGAATCGGTACAGGACTGGCAAATCATGGACATGATGATGTCCGGAAATGGATCAGAGCCAAAAACAAACCAAAAGGGGTGATCATCGTCCATAAAAATCACCTTTATACTCTCTAAATAGAACACCGCAGCCATTTTACACGAATAATCACAGTTATGAGAAGCAGCAGGAGCAGGCCGGGACTAAAACGGAAAAATAAAGATCAGAAGTTAATCCAGATTAAGAAAATCTTCCTGGGGGCTATCTATGTTAGTGTTTTAAGCAGCATAGGAATATTCGGGTATCTGATTTATCTGTCTCGGAACATTCCCTCCCTGGAGCAAATGATCAATCCGGTCTACGATCTGCCTACGCAAATGTACGATCGGGACAACAACCTGATCCGGGAATTTTACACCAAACGGCGTGTACTCATCCGTTTTGATCAGGTTCCTGATGTTGTGACTAAAGCACTGATTGCCATTGAGGATAACCGATTTTATGATCATTTTGGGATCGATCCACTTCGGATCTTAAAGGCGCTCTGGATTGACATCACGACAGGTAGTTTCGCACAAGGTGGCAGTACCCTCACTCAGCAGACCGCCAAGAACTTCCTTTTAACTCGGGACAAAAAAATTACCCGTAAAATCAAAGAGATGATCCTGGCATTAAAAATTGAAAGCCGGTTTACCAAGAATCAAATTCTTGAGCTCTACCTAAACAGGACCAACTACGGTCACGGTCTATACGGCATTCAAGCTGCGGCTCGGGGCTATTTCGGAAAAGGCGTTGAAGAACTGACACTGCCGGAAGCAGCCTTACTGGCAGGAATCCCACAGGCACCATCTAGACTTGCCCCTACAGCCAGCATCGAACGGGCGACAAGAAAACGGAATCTCGTCCTCAGGAAAATGGCCGATAATGGGTACATCACAACGGAAGAGAGTCTAAGGGCCCAATTAACACCCATAGAGCTCAAACTCAACACTCGAATAGACTATAACGAAACGTCCTACTACGCTGAACACGTCAGACGCTATATATATAAGAAATATGGACAAGCGCAATTGTACAGGGGAGGCTTAAAGGTCTATACCGCAATGGACCTCGACAAACAAGTCTATGCACAAAATGCTCTTCACAGAGGGTTGATTGAACATGATCGTCGGCAGGGATATCGAGGACCGCAAAAGAATATCCTTAAGGATGTGGATAGCGAGCTGGCACTCAATCTCTTTTCAGACGAAAAGGGATGGGATTCAGACGAGTACCGAATTCTGGACGACGAGATCAAGTCTATGGCGAGGCAACTCTTTAACGAAAAAATCGGCACTGCCACACAAGATAATAAATTTATCCTCGGTGGAAACGTACTGGGTGTCGTCATTGAAGTCGACAGGAAGCAAGCCGTTGTTAATCTGGGAGAGTTTCAGGGAACCCTTCGGTTGGAGGCAATGAAATGGGCTCGCCCAGTCGATTTCAAGAATAAACGAAGTTGGAAAAATACCCTGAAAGATTTTAATGAAATTCTAAAGATCGGGGATGTAATTGAGTTGGAGATCATCGATTATGACAATGACAATCAAGAGTTTATCCTGACACTCACTCAAAAACCCATTGCAAATGGTGCTGTTTTCGCAATGGATCCCCATACAGGCTATGTGCTCGCCATGTCGGGTGGTTTCGATTATCGGGACAGCGAGTTCAACCGTGCCATTCAAGGCAAGCGACAAACCGGATCCATTTTCAAGGCCATTGTTTATTCCCTGGCACTGGAAAGCTCATATACCGCTGCCAGCATGCTGAACGACAGTCCCTTTGTCGGGGAAGGCGAGGAGAAATACAAGCCTAAGAACTATTCCAAGAGTTATACCGGAAAGATGTCATTCCGTAATGCCCTAGTGGCCAGCAAGAATATTCCATCCATCTGGCTGACTAAGGAGCTCGGAACCGACGCAGTCATCAAGCATGCCCGAAAAATGGGAATTACCGGGCATCTGGCAGAAGGTGAGCTTGGCATTGTACTTGGCTCTTCCTCTTTGACACTCGAGGAAATGACTCGGACATTCAGTATATTTGCCAACGGGGGAAAACTGGTAGAGCCAGTCTATATTACCAAGATTGAAGATCGGGATGGTAACATCCTGGAAGAACAAACAGAAATAAAAACAAAACAGGTGCTCAGTGAAGAAACCGCTTTTCTGATGACAGATATTCTGCAGGAGGTCGTTACCAGAGGCACCGGTTGGCGTGCAAAAGCCATTAATCGACCATCTGCCGGCAAAACCGGATCAACGGACGATTATGCAGATGCCTGGTATATGGGGTACATTCCACAATTGATTGCCGGCGTATATGTTGGTTTTGACAAGAACAAGCATACCCTCGGAGACAATGAGACGGGATCAAGAGCAGCCCTTCCCATCTGGGTCGATTTTATGAAAAATTCGATCGCAGCCATGCCTATTAGACCTTACAGCCAGCCAGATGGCGTCAGTATGGTGCGCATTGCAACAGAGTCGGGGCTACTGGACTGTAATCAAGGTGGGAAAACCCGTTTTGAATATTTCAGGAGTGGCACCGAACCCACACAATGCCATCGGAATCAACCAGATTTAGCGATTCAACCAGAAGATAACGGCGAAAACAGAGACTCCGGGGAATCCGCCCCGGAACCCATAGAAGAGTTATAAGGGATCGTTCAAAAATAACTTGGTGTAACTTGTCCGCAAAAGTCCTGAAAAG
>JAOZRE010000207.1 GCA_029940215.1 bacterium
AGAGATTCTTAAAAAGAACGGAGATAAAATTGCAGCGGTGATCGTGGAGCCCTGTATGGGAGCGGGCGGACAAATAGAGGCAGAACCCGGCTACCTGGAAGGATTACGCGAACTGACCCTGAAATTTGATGTGTTACTGATCTTTGATGAAGTGATGCAATTTCGTTTTCATACCGGTGGCGTTCAGGCAGCTCTGAATGTGGAACCGGATTTGACCTGCCTGGGTAAAATCATCGGTGGAGGATATCCGGTAGGTGCTTTTGGCGGACGTAAAGAGGTGATGTCCGTTTACGATCTGGACCATCAGCCCGCCTCTGTTTTTCACTCCGGCACATTTTCAGGAAACAATATGACCATGGCTGCCGGTATAACAGCCTTGGAACTATATGATGAGTTTGCTGTGAAACGTCTCAATTCCCTGGGGGATCGTCTTAAAAAGGGGTTGGAAAATGTTCTGCTGGAAACAGGAATTAAAGGCTGGGTGACCGGGTTGGGATCAATTCTCAATGTTCATTTTCAGGAAAACAGACCCCGAAATGCAAAGGAGCATTTTATCGGTATGATTACGGCCTGGGATTTCCTTGAGCTGTTTCACCTTGAAATGATCAATCACGGTATTTATACCGCCCCCAGGGGTATGTTTGTTATATCAACTGTGATGACCGAAGGGGAGATTGATCGGGTTGTTGGCGTGTTCAGAAAAGCTCTTGATAGCTTGAAACCCTTTGTGGCGGAAAAACTGCCGCAGCTGGTCTAGTGTAAAGTGTTTTTTCCAAAGTCGTTTCCCGGGGGAAGAGCTTTTAAATAAAAGTGCAGGGGCGTGCCCTTGCATTTATAATATCAATCAAAAAAGGAGAATAAAATGAAAAATTTCAAAAGGATTTCGGGACTAATGATGACCATTTGTCTGGCAGTGATCATGACATTTGGTGTAGCCAGCACAGCGACAGCAAAAGCAAAAAAAGTGAAGTTTGTTCTTGTTGGTGGCACCGAAGGAGGCCAGGAAACGTCAGCCGAAGCAATGGCTTTGAATATGTACATTGGAGCCCTGGATTACCGGATGAGAACCTATCATGTTCTGAAAGGCAAGTATCAGCTCAAATGGATCAATACCCTGTTTGCCGATGCTAATGAATGCCTGACAGGTGTCGCCTCGGGTGCGGCCGAGATGACCTTCAGTGGCCCCCACTACCTGGAACAGTTGGAGCCCTCCTGGGCAGCGGTTGAAGCGCCGGGTGTATTTGACAGCTGGGGTCATTTTATGAAGACCATGAATACACCGGCCTGGAAAGCGCTGCACGAGAAAATGGCTGAGAAAAAAGGAGTCAAGGTTATTAAATGGATTGCCAATATTGGTAACTATTATTTGTACAGCAGCAAAGGTCCCATTAACCGCCTGTCCGATCTGAAAGGCCAGAAGATTCGCTATCCCGGTGGAGCCGCATTTGCAAAAGTTCTAAAAGGGATGAAAACAACTCCCATTTCCCTGCCCTATACCGAAGTTGTAACCGCTCTCCAAACCAATATGATTGATGGCCTGCTGACAGACTGGTTTGGCGCATTCTATTTCTACAACCTGCCCCGCTACACTAAATACGCAGTCAATGTGGCCTGGGGGATTCAACCAATCTCAATTGTCGTCAATGCCGACTGGTGGAAATCCATGCCCGCCAAGGAACGAACAGCCATGCAGGATGTCTTTGACAGAGTCGATACCTCACAGTTTTTTGAAGGCGCACAACACGCCATTGCAGGCGGCTGGAATGCCAATCCAAAAACTAAACTGATAAACCTGAGTCAGTCCGAAGCCAGGAATTGGAAAAAAGCGATGCTGAAAGGATCTGCCAGTGTACTTAATTCTTTGGATCCGAAACTGGTTCAGGCTATCGAAGCTTCTAGGTAAACCTGAAAAGTTGGGACCGGTTTGGTTGTGGAAATCTGTTCCAACTCAACAGGATTTTGGCCGATTGGGGTTGGGTTGATGAATCACTAAGTGGATGATCCACCTCGATCGAAAACGCTTCTCCGCACCCGATGCTGGTAAGCTTGAAAAACCAATTGAATAAAATAGAGATTACAGATGAGCGAAAACGATCCAATTAAAGTTGAACGAGATGGGCATATTGCCCGCTTGATCTTAAATCGTCCTGAAAAGGCGAATGCCATCGGGATGGACGGCTTTGAACAGTTGATAGAGATCTTTACTGATATTGACAACGACCCCGAGATCAGAGTAGTCATTCTCAAGGGTGAAGGCAAATGTTTTACCTCCGGGATTGATCTGGCAACGTTAGGTTCGCTGATTGACGACGGAGCCGCGGATTCCAGGGAGTTTCTCCGTAAAAAAATCCTGAACGGTCAGCAAAGTACCAGTATAATCGAAAAATGCACCAAGCCCGTCATTGCTGCTGTTCACAGTTTCTGCCTGGGTGCCGGAGTCGATATTCTCAGCGCCTGTGACATCAGAATTGCCTCCAAAGATGCGGTTTTCAGTGTTCGCGAAGCTAAAATGGGTGTGATCGCAGACCTTGGGACATTGCAACGTCTTCCCCACATCATTGGTCACGGCTGGTTCAGAGAGCTGGCACTGACCGGAAGGGATTTTTCAGCTGAAGAAGCACTCCAGATGGGATTCATCACGCGTATCTGTGATTCAAAGGAAGCAGTTTTCCAGGAAGCAGAAAAGCTGGCGGAAGAGATCGCCTCCTGCGCCCCACTAACCATACAGGGAACAAAAGATGTCCTGCTCTACAGCCGGGATAATGGCGTGGATTCGGGTTTGAAATATGTCGCTCAAAAAAATGCTGCTGCCCTGCTCTCGGAAGATATCATGGAGGCGATTACCGCCGCTATGGAGAAGAGAAAGCCTGTTTTTAAAGGCAAATAAAAGGATGGACTAACCATGGAAACAATTGAAAAAAAAGACGGACTCTTCAAAATAAAAGAGATCTTCGAGAACTGTTGTGGATATCTTTTGTTGATTGCGGTGTTCATCAGCCTGGCAGAAATCGTAGCCCGGGTTGTGTTTGAGACTTCGTTCGATCTCTTTTTCTCTTTTACTGTTTGGATTTCTGTCTGGTCTATGCTGCTGATTACCGGGTTACTGCTGCCGGAAGGAGGGCACCTGTCCGTAGATTTTCTACGGCAGAAATTCAGCGGTAGACCACGTTGGCTGCTCGAAGTAACACTGGCTCTGGTTACCTTGGGCTATGGTGTCTTCATTACCTGGGGCAGTGTCCTTTTCATCAGCCAACTATACCAACGGGAATCAGTTTTCCCTACTTATATAGCCGTCCCCAAGTGGATGGTTGAGTTGTGTGTACCTATCGGTATGTCTATTTTTTCTGTTTATGCTTTGGCCGGTCTGATCAAAGCTATTCGCAAAAAGTGGTAACATCAAAAAAAGAGAGTTAAAAAGATGGAAATGGAATTGGTAATGTATATCGGAATCGGGCTGATGGTCCTGCTTTTTTTAATAGGATCTCCCCTGGCAATTGCTTTCAGTGTGGGATCTATTGCTATTTTGACCTTTTCCATGGGATTTCCGGTGCCAAATGTGGCACAGCTGTTTTTTTCCACTATTAATTCCTATACCCTGTTGGCCATGCCTTTTTTCATCCTGGCGGGAAATCTGCTGCTCAGAAGCGGCGGGATGGTGCCCCTGCGGGATTTTATGAGTGCCATGGTCGGGCATTGGCCCGGTGGAATGGCCGTCTCTATGATTGTTTTTGCTGCATTTCTGGGTTCTATCTCCGGTTCGGCAGCCGCCTGTCTGGCCATTATTGGAACTGTGATGGTGCCAATCCTGGTCAAATCCGGATATGATCGACCGTTCGCCTCGGGTATTGCTGTGACAGCTGCTGAATTGGGGATGCTGATTCCGCCCAGTCTCTTTTTCATCATATTTGGTGCCTACAACCGGGTTTCTATTGCAGACCTGTTCATGGCGGGTATCGGACCCGGCTTACTCAGTGCTCTCTTCATGTGTATCGTGGCCGTCTTTATCTCCAGAAAAAGAAAATACGCTCTCAGCACCAAGGCCTCTTTCGAAACTAGGTGGAAAAGCACTATTCGAGTGATACCCATCCTTTTCATGCCCATTGTGGTTCTGGGCGGTATTTATTCCGGTGTTTTCAGCCCTACCCAGGCGGCGTCGGTATCGGTACTGTACACTTTGATTATCGGTTTTTTTGTCTACAAGGAACTCAAACTGAAAGATCTGAACGAATCCCTGGTCAGCACCGTTAAGCTCTCCAGCATGATCTATCTTCTGTATATCGGTGGTGATCTATTCGGCAAAACCCTGGGTTATATCGGCCTGCCCCAGGCGATTTCCGAATGGGTGGTAACCATGGAGCTGGGCCCGTTGGGATTCCTGCTGATGATTGAAGCACTGCTGCTGGTGATGGGATTTTTCTTCTCCAGTATTCCCATGGTCGTGATTGTTCTGCCTTTGTTCATGCCGGCAGTGATGGAACTGGGCATCGATCCGGTCTTTTACGGTGTGCTGGCCATTTTCTGCTCGTTGATAGGCGAAATTACACCACCCATTGGACCGCAGCTCTGGATCGCCGCTCCTATTTGTAACGAGAAGATGGGGGCTATAGCCAGAGAAGCCTGGGTGTTTCTGGGAGCACAAACCCTGGCCCTCATCTTAACTACATTCATCCCCGGTATCGCCATGTATCTGGTATATTTAATGCGATAATAGGCTATATAAAAATAATTAAAGTCCAAGAGGAAAAACCTATGACGGTAAAAAAAACAAATACTTTTCCCGCATTTCTAAATAAAGAGTCTCGTTCCATTGTTAAAGGTGAAGGTGTTTATCTTTTTGATGATCAGGGAAAGCGTTATATAGACGCCAGTGGGGGGCCAATTATGAGCAACCTGGGACACGGATTAAAGGAGATGGCTGAAACCCTTTACAACCAGGCCCTTAAGAATGAATATGTTTTTTACATGGATTTCACCACACCTGAATTGGAGGCAGCCTGCACTGGTATCTGTGAGGCCAGTGGCGGTGATATGGACCGTGTCTTTCTGGTATCCGGGGGATCAGAAGCAACGGAAGCCTCTATCAAACTGGCGCGTAAATACCATATCGACGCGGGGAATCCATCAAAATTCAAGATTATTTCCCGCTGGATGAGCTATCACGGTATGACGCAAGGCGCTATGAACCTGTCAGGGTTCCCGTTTCGGCGCAGGGATTACACTCCCTATATCTCAAATAACTATCACATTCCCCCAGCATACTGCTATCGCTGCTGGTACAATAAAACACCAGAAACCTGCAATCTGGAATGTGCAAATGCCCTTGAGACCGAAATTCTTTGCCAGGGCCCCGAATCCGTTGCAGGATTCATTGCCGAGCCCATATCCGGCATGTCTCTTTGTGGTGCTACGCCGAGGCCGGATTATTTTAAACGAGTACGGGAAATCTGTGATAAACATGACGTATTGTTGATCATGGATGAAGTGATGACCGGTTTTGGCCGCTGCGGAAAATTCTTCGCATATGAGCATTTTGAGACGCCTCCCGATATTATGGCATTGGGTAAGGGACTTGCGGGCGGATACTTCCCTGCCGGAGCCACGGTATCCAACTCCAGGGTTTTCGATATGATCGCCAATAACTCTGGCCTTTTTATCTCCGTACACACCTGGGCCGGAAATCCCATGCTGGCCGCCATGATCAATAAGACAATGGACTACCTGGAAGAGCATCAATTGATTCAGCGCAGTGCTGAAATGGGTGAATACCTGGCTCGGCAGTTGGAAAACCTGCGTTCCCATCCCACCATTGGGGATATTCGTGGGCAGGGTCTGATGCGGGGCATTGAATTTGTCAAGGATAAGGAAACCAAGGAAACACTACCCCCCGAAAACATGTTCTGGTTGGTATTGAATGAACTGGCCCAGGATATGGGGCTGGTCATCGATTGTTCGTCTGGGTGTGATCGAGGACAGGCCGGCGACCAGCTGATGTTTGGCCCCCCGTTTACTGTCACAGAAGCAGAAATCGATGAAATGGTCGAAATATTCGACAGAGTGCTCACCCAGGCTGAAAAA
The DNA here is from genome assembly GCA_029940215.1 of bacterium. Taxonomy (GTDB): domain Bacteria; phylum SAR324; class SAR324; order XYD2-FULL-50-16; family XYD2-FULL-50-16; genus JAHJRI01. Next base: position 6,076 of record JAOZRE010000207.1, read on the forward strand.
CAGGTTGGCTTTTAATAGCAAAAAAAATGGCGGCTATTCAGTATCCCTCCACCGAGGGGATCATGATACAAAACACGCATGAATCCATCCATGGAGCTGTTGGAAAACGTCCTGTTTTCCATCGTTTTGTCTCATAATCCCCTCGGCTCCGGAAAAAATTCGGAAATATGGTGAATAATTACATAAAATGTAGCTTTTAGACAGTAAATTATACACGGAGTTTTACAATGATCAAAGGAGTCGGGCACATCGGTATTTTTGTGAAGAGTATCGAAGAAAGTGTGAAAGCACTCTCAAAATTTGTTGATTTCCCTGAGCTTACCATTAAGGAATCAGAAAAAATGGGTGTCAAGGCGGGTGTTGTCAACCTGGGCGGTTTTGAACTTGAGCTGATCCAGGGACTGGAGGATGACGGCCCACTGGCTCAATTTGTCGGTGAAAAAGGGGATATGATTCACCATTTCTGCCTGTTGACTGATGACATCGATGCAGACCTGGTGAAGTTGAAGGAGCGTGGAGTCGAAATGATGGACTCAACCCCCAAGGTAGGAGTCCGGGGAAAAAGAATCGCCATGAGCAATCCCGCTGCTCTGAACGGCATCACAATAGAACTGTCGGAACCGTGATTTTCGAACAAGAGAATGAAGCCTGTCCCAATTCAGGCTCCGAAAAAGTGGTGATTAGTTACCATTTTATTTTGTTTGTTTTGATGGAGTAACCCAGTTTTCAAGAATAAGTCCTGGAACCCGAGAAAACTCTTTTACATTATTTGTTACCAATATCAAACCTGCTCGCCTTACATGACCGGCAATCATCATATCGTAAGGCCCTATTGGCTTTCCAATACGATACAACTCGGCTCGAACTTGCCCAAAATGGTATGCAGCCTTATTATCAAAGGGCAACACTTCTAGGCGGGCAATCATTGCTTCTATATCTGCCAGATTACGTTCTACTTGCTGAGAATGTTCAGCGCCAAAAACCAATTCACCTAAGGTTATTGTAGAAATACAAAGTTGCTCACTATGAAGATTGAAAAGCATCCGAATATGCTCCGGGCGATTTTTTATTGTGTAAATGACAATATTCGTATCCAGCATATATTTCAGCATCACAAACTCTCCCGGATTTGATCTTCAGGCTGTTCTCGTTTTTCCATAAAATCAGGAGATGCGCCTGAAGAAGCGAACCACTCATCCCAGGATTGTCCTACTGGTGTAATAATACGTCTGTTGCCGATTGCCGTTATCTCAACGTCTTTAACAGATTCAGGGAAAGCTATAGCTTTAGGCAGACGCACAGCTTGACTTCGATTACTTTTAAAGACTTTTGTTTGTGAACTTGCCATATTTAAACCTCGATTTTATTGTTAGTTTTTCACATAATACTATAAAATAAAAAATGGGATATGTCAATGGGATATCTTTTCAATCTCTTCTTCCTGTATTCCTGACAGCATACCATTAAAAACAGTTTCTTCCTGGTGTGAATGCATCAAGAAGATCTGGAGAGATGATCGTTGATATGCCTGGAATGTATGGGACGTATGAAGATAATCGCGTTCATCACAGAAGGACCGATAATTTAAAAAATCCCCAAAAACCGGGTCTATGTGCGTATTCCGGTCACATTGACCACCTAAACCGGAGATTTGCTTACCACTGAAATCGGAACAGATTACCAGCTAAACCGAATTTGTCTTATAGTTGCCCAGAAAAGTTTTTTCCTTTGGCATGAAAGTTGGTGTAAATGTTTGTAGTCACCGGTTGTTTTGGCGGTTTTCTAAAATATTCGATTTTTGTTGATATAAATCTGGACTCACTATTAGCGATAATGTATTTGTAAATCAGTAAAAACGCCTGATCGTATTTGATAAAACAATCGAGGGGAAACTGATGAACAAATCCAATGCATTACAACAGCTCCGTGGAAAATTAAGAAGATTGAAAAAACAAAAAATACAGACTCGTTCTACGATGAGAACGATTATCCGAACGAAGGCGTTGATAGCCTTCTATAAGGGTATTAAAAATCAGTGATTGCATCATGTTACGACGTGAGTGAAAAAAGTTTGAATTCCTGGATTAAGCAATTCGAGAGCTATGGAATCGACTCTA
>JAOZRE010000208.1 GCA_029940215.1 bacterium
TCCGATGGAAAGTACGAGAGCTGACAGTGTCGCAAACCGCAGAGGACCAAACCACAGCGTGATCAATTTCAGGGTTCCCATCAGGTTACAAGCCATGCCGATTCCCAGCAATACCCTCCCAATCACCAGCATGGAGAGGGAGTCTCCTAAGGCAAAAATCAATGACCCTGCAACCGCCAGAAGAGTGAGCACAGTCATGCTGATACGGGGGCCGATGCTGTCCAGGTAAAGGGCTACCGGTATCTGCATGAAGGCAAAAGCATAGAAGAAAGCAGCTGAAATCAGGCTCAGGTCGCTGGTGTCCAGTCCAAGGTCAGCCACCAGATTCGGTGTGATAACTGCGACTGATGCCCGATAAAACTGTGACAACAGAAAACTGGTACAGGCGATGGCAAAGATGATCCAGCGTTTGGATACAGCAGGCTTCATAGTGGGCGGGTGGTCAGGTTGTGGGAGATAATTGATACCAAGTTTAATTCATAGCACGACTGTCACATTTCGGCAAAAGCGGGCAGGGTGCCTTTGACCAAGTTATCCGCGAATTGGTATATCTGGCGTGGAAGTAAGCGATGTGCTGCAGGTGGTAAGCAAAAATTAAATCTAATTGTAAAGGTAATAATGAGCACTGTTCTTGAAAAAAAAGGCGATAACGTCACCAAGGCGATTAATTTCATTGATGCGGAACTCCAGCAAAATCCTGAGACGCCCGTGCACAAGCTGATTTCAGAGTCCGGGGCCCGATTTAATCTCTCGCCGAAAGATGAGGAGTACCTGACAGGCTTTTTCAAGCGAAGGCAGGCGGAATATGATTGCTGATACCCGACATCCTTTACTAACGATCTTCGTTTTTCCCGCCTTTCTCCTGATAACCGGTGTGCTGGTGTATCTCAACAGCTTTAACGGTGTTTTTGTTTTTGATGATGGGACCTTTATTGTTGATGCCCTTGAACTTCGGACGCTCTGGCCCCCATGGGATGCCATGTTTGGAGGTGTACACTATACACGGCCCCTAGCCGGGCTGACGTTCGCGGTCAATTATGCCATCAGCGGTCTGGATATCTGGAGCTATCACCTGTTTAATCTGATCATCCATTTAGTCGCGACCCTGGCTCTATTCGCGGTTCTGGTTATTACCCTGAATATGGGTCGTTTCAGTGATATGTCAGCTTATCTGGCCCTTATCATCAGCATGCTCTGGCTGATTCACCCCCTGCAGACAGAATCGGTGACTTACATCATTCAGCGTTATGAGTCGTTTATGGGGATGTTTTTTCTACTCTCTTTGCTCAGTTATATTCTGTCGACCCGTTCTCTCAATTATAAGCGGCTCTGGCAGACAGCTGCCATTCTAAGCTGCTACTTGGCTGTGGGCTGCAAACAGGTAGCCGCTCTGATACCGATTGTGATTTTTCTTTATGACCGAACATTTGTCACACAGTCGTTCAAGCAGACCCTGGCACGGTCCTGGCGTTTTTTCCTGCTGTTGCTCAGCTCATGGATTCTGATGATCGCTATCGGAACAACGGCAAAGCCGTTTGAATGGGCTGGCTTTGATATGAAGGTGGTGAAACCGCTGAAATTTGCCCTGTCTGAATTCGGTGTGATTGTGCATTATCTGAAGCTGGCGATCTGGCCGGATCCACTGGTGTTTGATTATTTCTGGCAGCTGGCGGAAAAACCAGGTGAGATAATTCCTCAGGCCATGTTTATCCTGATTCTTATCCTGTTCTCCCTGTGGGGCCTGGTGAAAAATCATCCGTTCGGATTCCTGGGGTGCTGTTTCTTTCTGCTGCTGGCACCGACCTCCAGCATTATGCCTCTCTCCGATCTGGCAGCCGATCACCGGATGTATCTGCCGCTGATTCCGGTTCTGACCCTTGCCATTCTTATCCTTTATTCATTATGTCAGCGCCTGCCACTGTTGATCAGCAGTATTAGCGACAGAGGAGGTGAAGACCGGTTCTCCACAAAACCGGGGACGTTGGCGTTTGCTGTGATTGTTTTGTTTATAATAATAACGTTCGGCATTCTGACGGTTGAGCGAAACGCGCTCTTTTCAAGCAAAGAGGCTATCTGGCGGGATACGGCTGAAAAGGCGCCTCACAACCCCAGGGCCTGGGCCAATCTTGGAAATGCCCTGATGGAACAAAAACGGTACAATGAGGCCCTGAATCCCCTCAAAAAGGCGTTGAAACTCAAGCCCAGCTATTCCGTAGTCCTGACAAATCTGGGTTTTTTACACAGTCTGCAGAACAACCATGAAAAAGCTATCTACTACTGGGAGGCCTCTCTGAAGTCCAGGCCTCATCATCGGACCTACTATAATCTCGGTCTGCAGTACCAACTGCGTGGTGATAAGCAGAGAGCGGTCAGTAATTTTAAAGGAGCAGTTGAGCAGAAACCCAGGTGGGGAGCAGCTCTGATTCGTCTTGCATGGCTGTATGCGACAGATAGCAGTATCGGTGAGAAAAAGAGGCAGCAGGCCCTGGTTATGGCGAAGAGAGCCCACCCGTCAAACAAAGCGTACAGCCCCTTTTACGCAGAAGCCCTTGCTGCAGCCTATGCTGCCAATGGCCACTTTCAACAGGCATGGCGTACCCAGATGGAGGCAATTCGTCTGGCATCGGGTATCAAACATGTGGTTATCAGGCGGGTGATGGCCTTTCGGCTCAAGCGATATCAGAATGGGCAGCGCTTCTCACTCCCCTCCAACCAGATTGATCCCACCGTCAGAATTCCCAGATGATTCCTGTAAACGCATTCTTTTAATCTAAGTTAACCGGAAGTTCCATGAAATCGGTGGTACAGCAGCCCCGCACAGAGTGCTGTGACGGGAGCCACCAGAACCATGCCAATTCCCCCCGCCAGGATCTTGAGGAGCAGTGCTGATATAGCGCCCAGGTTAAGCACTCTCTCAAGGGATACACCTCTGGCTGACAGTGTCAGCAGCAGGAAAAGACTGTAGCTGGTATAGGCCAGCAGCAGCGTGCTAACCATGGTACTCAACTCCGCCTGTCCTACTGCAAATCCGGAGCGAACCAGTTTCATCACTCCCAGGGAGGGATTTGCCTTTACGACTTCAGCAACTGTGGAGCTGACGCTGATGGCAATATCAAGCAATGCTCCTGAAGCGGACAGGATGACTGCCCCCCAGAAGATACTGTCGAAATCCAGGTGGGCGTACCCTGAAAAGAGCAGTCTGGTTGCAAAATCTGCGGTAATCCCCTGCAGCTGCATCCCTTGACCCACCAGTACTGTTAAAACAGCGGTCAGAGACATGCCGATACACACCCCGATGATGGCGGCCAGGGTTCTGAGCCGGAATCCACCCACCAGTACCAGCGTCACAGAGGCTATCAATGCGGCCAGGACGACACAGACCAGTAGTGGATCATAGTGGTTGAGGATTGCAGGTAGCAGGATCCTGACGATAATCGCTATGGTGAAAAAAAATGATATTAATGCCTTCAGGCCGGTTATTCCGGCAAAAAGGATCAGCAGAGCTGAAAAAATGGTGAATATGATCCAGTGGCTGTTCAGCCTGTCAAAATCCACCAGTTTCGCCTTCATGATCCGGTTGTTCAGGATTTGGAGCATGAACAGGGTTTTGTCACCGGGCTTGACGTACCGGTCGTGTAGCATGTGGCCTGCCAGGTGATTGATGACGGTTACCCTCTGTCCCTTGAAAGCTCCCTGCTGGATCCGGGCGATGACCTCCTGCCGGCCCATTCGAACCCTGCCCACCTGTTTGGTATGATCCGTAACCTGAATGACCTCAGCTCTGACAGCGGTTGCTTCCTGAGAGCTTCTGTTCCACCCGGACAGGAGCAAGGCCAGAGTAGAAATCAACACAATCGAGGCAAACAGGGCATCCCATAGGGTATTCCGGGATACTGCTTTTACAGAGTCACGCTTCTTCTGAGCTTTCAGGGACGATGTGTCAGTCTTGACGACCGGGTTATTCAGGGGGCGATGGCTGCGGTGATAGAGGATCCCTGCAATGATGGCTGTAATTGGGGCAACCATGATCATTCCGACTGAGCCACACAGGGTGCGAAGTATCTCAGCTGAAACAAAGTTGTAATTGAGGAAGCGGGAGAGGTGAGCTCCACTGGCCTGAAACAAGAGCAGGAGAAAAATACTGCAGCCGGTGTATGCCAGAAGGAGTGTGGTAACCATGGTTCCCAACGCCGCTCTTCCTACTTCAAACCCGGATCGTACCAGACTGGCGGCGCTTGAATGTGGATTGGCCAGAGACACCTGTTCAACTGCTGTCGCAACCGCTATGGAAACATCGACCATGGCGCCCGAGGCTCCCAATATAATCGCTCCCCAGAATATCCGATCGAGGTCGAGGTGACCTTGGCCAGAAAAGAGGAGTGTGACGGCATATTCGGATGTCATTCCGTCAAGTTTCAACCCAGCGCCGACGGAAACTGTCAGGATTGCTGTCAGGAGCATTCCGCAGCACACCCCAATAATGGCAGCCAGGCTTCTGATGCTGAAACCGGCCACCAGCAGCAGGGTGACCATTGCTACAACTGCGGCCAGGCCGACACACAGGAACAGGGGGTCGACTCCAATCAGGATGGCGGGCAGGAGAATCTTGAACAGAACCGCAATGGTGAAGACAAATGATGCAAATGCCCGCAGACCGGTTCCCCTGGCAAAAATCAGTAGCAATACTGCAAATACGACAAACAGGAAAAGGTGCCAGCGCTGCCGGTTATAATCCACCAGCCTGACTTTGCTGATCGATCCGTTTTTCAGACTCAGGTTAAAAACAGCCTGATCATTGACGTTGACATACCGGTCGGACAGCAGGTCTCCAGCCAAGTGATTGTCTACCCTGATGGTTTGTCCCTGAAAACGACCCTTGCCGATTTTCGCCGTGATTATCTGTCGGCCGACTTTCAGCCAGCCCCCTTTGAGTTCTGTGTCATCCTGCAGTTCGATGATACGGGCAGTGACAGAAATCCGGTCGGCATGCTGTTTCTGTCCAATGAGAAACAGACCTGCCGAGATCAGCAGCACCATCAGCAGAAAAACGACAGATGGGTCAGCAATTCGCTTCATGGTTGTCTTTTCCCGCGATGTTGCAGAAAGCACGAATAGCCGTTCTCATCTGCTTATTCCACTTTCCAGGATTTCAGGCTGACGCCCCATAAGGCTGCCATTTTCAGGCCGACATCGGTGTTGTCATAAAACCCCATGAATGTCTCGGAACCCGGGCCGCCGGCTGTTAACATGACCGGGTGTCCGGTATGGGCGTAAGAGGTCCAGCCAATTCGGGAGCGTTGACTGAGAATGTTTGAAAACGTGTATCCCAGCCAGGATGGGTTGTAGGTTTTATTCGGGCTTTTCAGTCCCTTTCCATCCTTAATATGCTGAATGGCCACCTCCAACAGTTTTTTCTCTTCGGGTTTCAGTTTTTCGATACCGGCATATTTTTTAAGCACGTCATACGCCAGGTCAGGATCTTTCATGATCTCGCCGTATCCCATGCCGAACTCGCTACGGGTTACCTTTTTGATGACTTCCGGTTTCATAAAATAACCGCCCCCGATTCCCATGCCCATACCGCCGGTCTCATGGTCTCCGCCTACTAGCAGCAGGGTAGAGGGGGCCGACTTGCTGAATTCAATTCCGACAGCCACCGCATTATCAAACTCAAGCAGATCACCCATCGTGCCGGCAGGTGCGTTGCCGTGGGCTGCATGATCGATTCGACCACCCTCAACCATCAGGAAAAATCCCTTGGGATTCTGGCTGAGAATCTTGACGGCAACCCGGGTCATTTCTGCCAGGCTTGGGATTTCTTCGGTCCGGTCCAGGTAGTATGGCATATGCGAATCGCTGAACAGGCCAAGCACCCGGGTATTTTTTTGAATCTGCAGGCTTTTTAGTGCATCCCGGTCTTGCAGTATCTCGTACCCTTTTTTCCGGAAATCACTCAACAGGTTGCGGTTGTCCCAACGTCGACTTTTATTTGTGCCCTTTGGTACGAAATTCTGACGTCCGCCTCCCATCAGTACATCAAAATCGCTGTCCAGAAGCTGAATGGCGATATTGTTTTCATCTCCACGGCTTTCAGTATGAGAACCGAACGAAGCGGGTGTGGCGTGCGTAATGCGGGTTGTTGTCAAGAGTCCGACCGATTTTCCAAGCCTCCTTGCCGCTTCAGCGATTGTTTCATAGGCGATCTCACCTTCAGCATCCATACTGATCACACTGTTTTCTGTCTTATGGCCCGTTGCCATTGCCGTTGCTGCAGCAGCAGAGTCGGTGATGATGGAATCCTCGGAATAGGTCGTATACAGTCCGACCACCGGAAGGGTGTTCATGGCCAGTCTCCGTTTGTATACCTCTTCTGCCACTCGACGCTGGGTGGAGGCCATCCCGTCACCGATATATAAGATAATGTTCTTGGGAGTAGCTGCTAGAAGTGCTTGAGGTGTTAGGAGTGTCAGGGCGATGATGAACAGCAACCAACCCCTGTTTTTATTCAGGCATGATGGTTTCATGGTTTTCTCTTATGATTGTGTCACCGGTATTCTACCAGGAGTCAATCCCGGGTTTTCCGGATCACAAATTTTCCCGAATCGGGTAACAGCCACTGGCAGCCTGAAGAAAAGCCTGACAGCTCGTTCGGAATATAAATAACTGCGAATGGTTGAATCAAAGGGATTTTCTGAAAGTATCAGTCTCGTTGAGAGGGAATCATAAAGCGTTGGCTTTTTGGTGTCAAGCGGCGAACCTGTCCAGCTTTCTGGTTGAAAAAAACACTGAAACTCACACCAATCCGCCGATCCAGACAGAAGCAGGACCGCTGTCTTCCTTGTATTTTCTGTTGACTTCAAGTGTTTGAAATGGCAGGGTAGTTCGAGAAAAGCAGTTCGTTTTTTCAGTTTGTAGTAGAAGCGTATTCCTGAACCCCGAAATGACAGGAGAAGATTATGACGTCATTTATGACAACTATCGAGAATGGATGCGGCCTGCAGGTTATTCTGTGGTTTCAATCCTGGCGAACCGACCTGGTCACCAACCTGTTTCAGCCCCTTAACTGGGCCGGTACAGAGACGTTTTTTCTGATACTGATGACTATCATCTACTGGACAATCAGCAAAAGCACCGGACGTCGCTTGACGGTCATTTTCCTTTTCTCCACCTGGGTGAACGGTTTCTGTAAGTCGTGGTGGCAGCGGCCCCGCCCTTTTCAGGTCTCTGATAAAGTAGTGGCACCCTATTCAGTTGGAGGCTATGGCCTTCCCAGTGGTCATACCCAGACTGCGACAACTATAGCTTCGGTTCTGGTTGCTGAAACTCGGAAGAGATGGGCTGTTGTTTTGCTGGTCCTCTATATGTTCCTGACGGGTATCTCTCGTATGGTTCATGGGGTTCATTTTCCACAGGATGTTCTGATGGGCTGGTTTCTGGGTATTGTCATCGTGGTCATCCTGCTAAAACTGGAAGCCGTGTTCGAGCAGTTTCTGTCTGATATTACCTTTGTGCAGACCATCTTGATTGCAGTTATTGTCGCAGGGGTTTTGCTAGGGCTCTCTTTCTGGAGTGCTTCTGATCTGCACGGTATTGCCTACATGGTAACCCCGGTTGGCGTGCTGACGGGTGCTATCCCCGGCTTTTATATCGAACAGAAGTCCGTGCGGTTTTCGATTGATGGCAGTGTGGGAAAAAGGTGCCTGCGTTACCTGGTTGGAATCATCACTGCTCTTCTGATCAAAGAGGGGTTGAAACCGGTGTTGGGAATTATCAACGACCACAGTCTCTATATGGAGGTGTTTGTCCGCTTTATAAGGTATTTTCTGCTGGGTCTCTGGATTTCGGTCGGGGCGCCATGGCTCTTCACCAAAGTCAGGCTTTCCAGTAGCCAGATGTAAGTGGAGCGTCTTATCTGCGGAGGTGAAGGGCAGTGTGATCCTGTTATCGTTTGGCAGGTGCCGAAGAAACACCGCCTGAAATTGACGGAGCTGGTGATTTGATGGGATTATAATGGTGTGGCAGTGGCGAATGATAACTGACCGTGACCCCCCTCACATTTATCAAGCAGGCTTGTAGGGTCGGCTCAAAAAATACTTGGCATTATGCTGGCAAAATGTCCGGTCTTTATGGGACTTTTGTGGACAGCTTATGCCAAGTTATTTTTGTACGGTC
>JAOZRE010000209.1 GCA_029940215.1 bacterium
CCCTTCAAGGGGGCAAAGCAATACCGTACCCTTTGGGTGCGGATTCGTTTTATTTCAAACAACCCACAAAGAAAAATCCAGACCAAATCATCAGCCCTATTCCGCCCACTTTGTAGTTGCATAAAATGAACAAGGAGTAACAAGCGGGACAGAGATATTTTAAGGGAAAGATTTTAGAAAATAGTGGATTAGCTAAGATATTAATAAGTTAATGCAGTCATAACAACTGATATAGAAGGTATTGGGGGTAAAATGGTAGAAATTGCGGATACTTTCCCCCTTTATTGATTTGTATGCAGCAGCGTGTCAGGTTCTGGCCTATTCCGGAAGATTCTTCAACAGAAATTTGATCGTATTTCCTCCCATCACCTTCGATATCTCGCGATCGGAAAAACCGGTCTCAACCATGGTCTGGGTCAGGATCGCCAGCTCTGAAGTGTCAAACGTCGTTTTCGTTGAACCGTCAAAATCAGAGCCCAGAGCCACGTAATCCTCGCCCAGGAGGTCGATGGCATAGCGGATTGATTTGACGACACCCTTCGGGCTGATATCACAGACAGCTCCTTCCCAGTATCCAATCGCGATCAGCCCGCCTTTCCAGGCAATCTGTTTTAATTGGGCGTCAGGAATATTCCGTGCGCTTTTGCAGACCCCGTATACACCTGTGTGCGAAACAACCATCGGGCGTTTTGCAATGGCCAGCACATCATCCACAACAGTGGTTGAGGAGTGCGCCAGATCGATGATAATCTCCTGTTTGTCCAGTTCGCGAACCACCTCTTTTCCGAATTCACTTAACCCGGCCTGGCTGGTACCGTGCAGAGATCCTCCCAGCTTGTTGTCAAAGAAGTGATGCAGGCCCATCATCCGATATCCGGCGTCATACAATACCTTCACATTTCCCAGTTTTCCCTCCAGGGCATGGCACCCCTCGATACCCAACATGCCGCCGATCACAGGTTGTGTCCCCTTTTCTCTGGCAGTTTGGCGCGCTTCAAGTAACTGGCGCAACTGTTCCCTGTTTTTGAGGATTTGAAACAGTTCGGGGGCCTGTTCGGAAAAACCGTGCAAGCGCCTGGCCTGGTACAGAGCCCGTTCGGTCAGGCTGTTCCAGGTGGATGGGGGCCAGAATTCGGCGACGGCCAAGGCGGTGATGTTATCTGAATCAGCGCTGTTCTTCTCATAGTTCTGTCCACGGGGGGACTTGGTGACCGCAATAAAGGTTTGAATAGCCACATTCCCCTGCTGGAGCCTTGGAATATCCACATGGCCATAGTCGGATCGCTTCAGGAGATCTCTGGCCCATAGCAATGAATCGGAGTGCCAGTCCACGATTGTCAGATCCGCATGTTGCCTGGCAACCTCCTCCCGGATTGGGTACGGCCGGTGCGGAACAACCCTGTTCAAGGACTGTTCGAGTTTTGGTTGCACCACAAACCGGGTCAGGCCGATAAGGATGATGATGACCAGCAGCAGGATGGAAACGACTATCCTGGTTTTCTTTCCTTTCATCTGTTGTGCCTCCGGGTCTTCAAATTTTAAGCTGACAGCAGCACCTGTCGTCGATTAAAAGCTGTATCTAAACTTGGCGTACACACGGTCGTTCTCTTCGAACTGGCCGAAAAAGGACCTTGCCGGTCCAGACAGAATGTCAGCACCCGCCGTGACGGTCACGGCGTCCGTTACATTGTACGCGACTTTCGGTCGGACCAGCCACCCCTCATCGGATGGGCTGAAAATAGCCAGGAGTTCGGGTTTCAGGGTCTCATTCACGAAGTTGGCCTGGATCCAGAGTGAGTAGTTGGTTTGAAATTCCGGTTCGTAGATACCCTCGTCATAGTCCATGATAATCTTCTGCACCCACTGCAGGGTGAGGGTTGCGTTTGACAGTGAGTAGTCGGTTCCCAGCATGTAATGGAAGTAGTCCTTCTGCACGAGTCCCTCTTCAGCCGATGTGTCAGCTGTGCTGTACTGTTTGCCCTGGGCGTAGGAAAACTCCCCTCGGGGAACAAAACTACCAAAGGCGTTGGCAAAGGTAAATCCCCAGAGTGGAAGCCGATGGTACTGTTGGGTAACATCCAGGGTGGAGGTCATCGGGTTGAAGGTCACATGACGAGTCGCTGCATCATCCCAGACGTACAGGTAACTGGCCGTGAGGTTCCACCCGCCTGCCAGGCCGGACAGTCGAATCCCTGCCTCGCTGTTTGCCAACTCAGTCTCCGGCTTTTCGGGATCGAATACCCGAATGGTTGTGCCCGGTGCATCGATGGCATTGAAGGTCCAGACCCAGTCCGACCCGGGAAGGGCTGCTCGATCGGGTTCGAATATTGGTATCCAGAGGAACTCGAGGTTCCAGTCATCAATAAAATAGTTGACCTTCACCATCCAGGTTGGAATTCGGCTGTCAATGAAATCATCGAGGATGAAATCGCGGTAGTCCTGTGGGTTGACGACGTCGGTTATCCTGAGGCCGATGGCCTCACCCCAGACCACTTGCTGTTTGCCGAGACGGATCTCCGTCTCGTCCAGCAGGATGTCGATGTAGAACTCCCGCCCAACCTCATCCAGGGGGTTGTCAGCGGAAAGGCTGCTCCCGTATTGATCACGAACCGTTTCCGGGTACTCCTCCTCATAGTAACCATACATCGCATCGGCAAATCCCCTCAGCTGGATAAAGTACTCCAGCGATTCTGAAACGGTGCCTTTTGTCTCAACCTGCAGCCGGTTTCTGAATTGAGAAAACCGGTTGGGGTCCTGAACACGATAGGCTGACTGGTTTTCGAAGTAGCCGTTGATGGAGAGATCCGAGAGAAGGGATTCTTCGCCCTCCCTGTTGTCAGCAGACTGAGTAAATCCAGTCCCCGGCAGCATCAGCATGGTGATGCACAGGAAAAACAGCACCGACCTGAATAGCTTATTGTTCATATGTCCCTTATTCATCCTATTTGAATTTTGCACCACGTTTCAAGGTTCTGACGCTGAACATCCGATCCTTGAGTCCGGTATTAACCCGCACGGCTGTTATGTCGATCAGAGTGGCATGTTTTGTCAGGTGATTTCTCATCTCACCCCGCTTCCAGGTCCAGAGCCCCTTGACGTTCTGCCACTGCATATTCAGTGTTTTCAGGAGCCGGCCTTTGCGGTCGTAGTAATTAACCTTCTGGATCAGCCACTTTGTCTTCTCCACCCAGGTCTGGCGCCTGCTGTACATCCCCTTTTTTTTGGGGGTACTCTCCACCACGTAGCAGTCGACACCGTTGTAAATCTCACTCTTAACCAGTTTATGGGCGTCCTCATCGACCTTGCGATCGCCCATGTCGTCATAGGTGAAATCGGATCCCATAAAATAGTTGTCCTTTCCGCTGGCGGCGATGCGGCGCTCTTTCTTCAAGGCCGGCAGATACAGCCACTGATCATCATCGGTTTCGTCATCTTCGTAGCTCCAACTCAAAAATCCGGTTCCTTTGACCAGGGCCGGGGACTCGAAAAAGGTGATCATCTTGCTGTCGAAGCCCTTTTTACCGTCATAGTCCTTCCAGAATCGGACAGTGTGTCGAATTCGCTGCTTGTTGTTTCGATTGATCAGTGTATAGATCGCTTTTGAGGACTGATCGTTCCCATCGTCCAGCTGATCGACCCGGTTCATGATGTCCAATCCGGTCGGACTCGCGGCGAAGGCATTTAGGCAGATCAATGAAGTCGATAGTCCCATCAGGACTGCCAGGGTAACAATTGATTTTCTGATATGTGTGAACATGGTGAAACCCTCCTGATTACGGATTGGTTTTTTGAATGAAAGCCGGTTTGATGACAAGTAATAGTGCCGGAAGGACCGTCATGGCCGCCAGAAAACAGGTCAACATGCTGACCGATACCAGGCCACCCATCCGCTGATTGGCCGGGAAATTGGATGTGTAAAGGACCATGAATCCGGCGATTACCCCCAGGGCATTGAAAAAGATGGCGCGTCCCGTGGTAGCCATGGTTTTGGTGACAGCCTTCCGCGGATCACCCAAACGGGAGCTTTCCAGACGGTACTTGGACAGAAAGTGAATGGTGTAGTCGATACCAACCCCGATGACGATGCCCGATGAGAGGGCTGTTGACACGTCCAGCGGGTATCCCATCATGGCCATGAAGCCAAAGTTCAACAGCATGGCTGCACCGATGGGAATGATATTAAAGATGCCGGCCACCACCGAGCGGAACATGATGGCGGTGATCAGGAATACGGCCAGGAGCGAAAACAGGATGCTGTTCATCTGTCCTCGGATCAGCAGGTCCACCCAGACGTTAGATGTGTAAGCCCTGCCCGCCAGGTTGATTTTGATTTTATCGGCCGGAAAGTTCTTGTCGGCAAAGGCCTTGATACGATCGATGACGAGGGTCACATCATCAGTGTAATCTGATTTCATCTGCACCCAGACATTGGCCATGCGGTAGTCGTAATCAACCACATCATCAAAATCCTCAGGACCACCGGACATGGAATACATAAAAAGATACTGGGCTACCAACTCGGGTGAGTTCGGGATAAACTCAAATTCAGGTCGATCTTCGTTCATCACCCGGTTCATCCGTTTCAGGTATTCTGCTATGGAGCGGGTTCCACCCACCAGATCCAGCTTCTCCACGTCAGCCTGCATCTCATCAATTTTCTTAAGGATTGCCGGTGACTTGATGTCGTCGGGATTCTGCCCTTCCACGATGACGTACATGTTCATGGTACCGTCGAACTTGCCGTTGAGTACCTCGTTTGCAATATAGACGTCGCTGGAGTGCTTGATACTCTCAATCCAGGAGGAGTTTGCTGAGACGCGAAACAGTCCGAATGCCGCAAAGACCATCACAACCCCCGTGATAATGATGACCTTCCGCCGGTGATCGAACATCAATCCCCCGAGATGTGACAGTAAGCGTGAAAAGAGACCGCTCTCCGATGGGTTGTCCGTGTTGCCGGTGCCGATTCGCCCCTTGATGTTGAATTGTACCAGGACCGCCGGGATCATGAACAGGGAGAACAGCATGGCGGTCAAGACCCCAACCGCGGTGAAGATGCCGAAATATCGAATGGGCACCATGTAAGCCGTGATCAATGAGGAAAAACCGACAGCTGTCGTCAACCCGGTCATCACAACCGGTTTCCAGATCTCATCCAGGATGGATAGGACCAGCTGACGCCTGTCCTGATCCGGCTTCTCAAGCCGTTCCTGAAAGTACTTGTTCAGAATATGGATGCTGTAAGCCGTTCCCACGGCCATCAGAATGACCGGCATCTGGGTGGAGATGACAAACATGGGAATGCCGCAGAGCGACATGATACCCATGGACCAGATGACACTGGCGATCACAACCAGCAGGGGCAGGATGATACCAGCCACACTTCTGAAGGTCAGAAACAGCACGATGATCACGACCAACATCACGATGGGCATCATCTTCTGCATATCCTCTGCCATGTATTCACCAAACGTGACCTCCAGCACCGGCCGCCCAGCCACATAGATTTTTTCCGGACCGCCCTTGCCCATCTCTTCAGCAACCATGGCCTTGATGTCCCGGTAAACCTGTGCCCGATTTGTCAACCCGTTCTCCAGCTCTGCGTAGATGGCTGTGGCAGTGCCGTCCTCGGAAACGATACCCCCCACGAACATGTCACTGTCATAGATACTTTTTCGCAGCACATTAATGGCGGCTGCATCTGCAGGCAACTTTTCCATGAATTTGGTAACCTCGAACCCACCCTCTGTGCCTAAAATGTTGTCTATGGTCGACAGGCTGATCACGTCATCATCGGTAACAGCCTCCACACCCTTCAAAGATGCGATTTTTTCGGTCAGACGCTTGACGAGGGCCAGGGTGCTGGGATTGAAAATTCCTCCCGCCTGCTCATTGACAATGCCAACGATCATGGTGTCCTTGATGCCGAAGACCTCCTCTACCTGGTCGTTGTAGAGAATCGCGGGATGACCTTCCGGCATCATGGCGTCGGCATCGGTTTCCATCCGGATATTACCAAGCTGACTGCCGAAAAAGCCGGTCAGCAAAAGTAAAACAAGCAATACGGTCTTGGGGTAGGTTGTTGTCCATTTGAAAAGACGACTCATTAATCCTCCATGTCTGATTGTAACTGTTATAAATCAGGACCGAGCGCAAATTCTCGGATCTTCTGAAGCACTTTTGTCAATGTCAGAGAACCGTTCCGCACAGATCACCGATGGAGGGGATGTCGTGGCGGATCAGGTAGGCCTCAATGCCATCAATGACCCGGATAACGGTTGAGGGGTCAGTGAAATTGGCGGTTCCGACCGCGACGGCAGAGGCCCCGGCAATGATAAACTCGATGGCGTCTTCAGCGCAGGAGATCCCACCCATACCGATCACAGGGATGGAAACAGCCCTGGCAGCTTCCCATACCAGTTTTATGGCGATGGGTTTTATCGCAGGCCCCGAAAGACCTCCGGAGCGATTGGCCAGCTCCGGCTTTCGGGTTTCGATATTGATGGCCATGGCTGGATAGGAGTTCATGATGGAGATAGCGTCTGCCCCGCAATCTTCGGCTGTTTTTGCAAAGAGGGTAATGTCCGAGACGTTGGGAGCCAGCTTGGGGATCAGCGGTTTAGCGGTTTTTGCCCGCACGGTCTCAATCACCGAGGCGAACGACTTGGTGTCGGTACCGTACAGGGATCCACCTTCCTTGACATTGGGGCAGGATACATTGACCTCGAAAGCCGAAACGATGGGTTCGTCAGAGAGCATTTCCACGACACGCCCATACTCTTCAACTCTTTTACCCCAGACATTGACAATGACAGGCAGGTCGTACTGAGCCAGGAATTCTCCATAGGATTCAATAAAGCCCTTTGCACCAGGTCCCGGCAGGCCGATGGCGTTCAACATGCCACAACGGGTTTCAAAGGTGCGGGGTGTCTGGTTGCCGGTATGAGGTTCAGCGCAGATCCCTTTGACGGTGATGGCGCCCAGTCGGTTCAGGTCAACCAACTCTGCATATTCAGGTCCATAGCCGAAGGTGCCCGATGCTACGGTTACCGGGTTTTTCATCTGCAAGCCGCCGATGTTAACGCTCATATCCGGTTTGATATCACTCATCCCAAGCAATCTCCCTCGATTCGAATACCGGTCCGTCCTTGCAGCATCGCGCCCATTGCCACCCCTTTTCCGGATCGTTTTTTTTAATAACACAGGTCAGGCAGGCGCCGACACCACAGGCCATGTGACGGTCCATGGAGAGCCAGGCTTTAAAGTCACGGTCAACAGCGCGATCACCGAAAGCTCTCAGCATCCCTTCCGGGCCACAGGCAAAGAGCTCGATGTCGGTATCAGACCGTTCATCAAGCCAGCGATCGAACGTATCGGTCACCAGCCCCCGGCTTCCAACGGATCCATCCTCGGTGGCGATCTCCACCGTCCAGCCCAGGGCTTTGAATTCGTCAGCACAGAGAATATCGCTGGCGGTGCGGCCGCCAAAGAAAACAGTGCCTTTTTTTTGAAGCGTTCGGGCTTGAAGTTGCAAAGCTGCAGCCCCATATCCCCCTCCAATCCGGACCGGTGTCAGACCGGGTGTTGCTTCCGGAAAACCGTTGCCGAGCGGTCCGATGATGTCGATGGTTTCTCCGGGCAGGAGCCGGTTTATAGCGGCGGTGCCCTTTCCGACGACCTTGTACAGTATGGAGACGGACTCATTGTCTGCCCTGTATACACTGAAGGGACGTCGCAGGACGGCATTGTCCAGTCGGGGAGCCTGCAGGCCGATGAACTGCCCGGGCCGAACTTCCGGGCCGATCCCCGGTGCCGACAGCTGCATCACCCAATAGTCAGCCTGTTCGTGGCGATGTTCCAGTATACGGGTTTGTTCCTGTTTCAATGGTTGTATTCCTCTAAATACGAACGGGCATTTAACACATAGAAAAAATTGAAAAAAGCATGATTTTGTTTCCGTGCCTGTCATAAAGCCTTTTTAATTACGGATCCGTTTCAAGATGATCTATAACTCACTTCGCTGAAACCCCAACTCGCTATCGCTCAAACAGCGGGTTTTCGGCCGCTCAGATTCGTAAAGATCATCTAAGAGTCTTTTCCAAGCAATAAAAAAGGCTTTACGGCAGACACTCTGAGCAGC
>JAOZRE010000588.1 GCA_029940215.1 bacterium
CCTCGATCTTCTGTATCAATACATTCCCTGGGTGCAGCAGGAATACGCAGCATACCCATTCAGACTCTGTCTGTTTACCAATGGACTGGCGCTGACCAATGAACTTGTAGACTTTTTCTTGCATCACAACATGCTTCTCTTCATCAGTCTTGATGGTGATTATGAGACCTATCGGAAGAACAGGGATGTCACAGCTGTTGAGTACGACCATATTGTCACCATGATAAGGAAGGTGGCAGAAACAGACAAGGATTCGATCGTCCCCTACTGCGTCATTAATCAAGAGAATGTCACCCGGGTTGGCGAAATTGTATCATATATCGCATCACTCAGGGTTAATAAAGTGGCCATCGCCAAAAATCTGGAAGAGCAGTGGAGTGATGCAGAGCGATCAAACCTACTTGACACGCTGAAAGAACCCAAAAGTAAGCTTGGCCTTCAAATTCTTCTATATCCAGAGATTATTTCTGACTGCATCACCTGCCAACCCAAATCCATGATGGTTTACCCAAATGGAGAGATAAAAGACCTTTGCCTTACTGGTTCGTCAGTACTGACTGGAAACGGGATCATTTCAGCAAAGGACAATTGTGTGATGCACCTTGGCCATATCGACGAACAACCGGAGTTACGGCAGGATGTAAAAATGAAACGAAAGGTCATGAAACCCAATCTACAATGCAATATCTCTGATAGAAAAAACCCTGACATTGTATCCGAATTGGCTGCCCCCCGACACCCTTTCTTTGGGCTCACTACCTGAATCCTTGCGATAAAAAAGCCTCCTTTAAAACGCCATGGCACGGACCTTCGCTGACACCCTGCAATCCCTGTCGGGATATTTTCCCGAAAGTCTCGTGTCAGGAACCGAATTCGACAAAATAGTTTCCATCGGAAAGCATTTTCCATCATTGATGTCAATGGGAGCCGCTTTTGAGACAAGATTGGGTGATCCAACCCCGCAGCTGGACCTGTTTTTTGCAATCAACAGGGACAACAGAGGTGTTCTGAAGGATAGCATTCCAAGATCGCTTCTGGATCCAAAACTGTTCAGCCATCCTGTCTGGCAACAGATCAGAGTACTTTTCAGCACTTGGAATATTTCGGGTTCAGATCTGGATATGTTTATAAACCGGTTGTTCCTGGAGTTTGACCTGGATGGTGTGACTCCGGACATTCCGGTTCCGGCTGTATTCATGCAGATCCGCGACACGTTCTACCTGAAAGATCCGGACCTTCCACAAAACGGCTTTAAAGATGCCCATAATTTGGAAACCGGGTGGATATTCGAAGCACTCAGCACATTAAAGAACGGCCCCATCTCCTCGGGAGCATCGGCCAATACCAGACGATGCTTTAACAATCTGCTTCCCGGAACCTGCATCGACCACATCGCCATTATGGCTTCCAGGACGCCCGACGCCATCAGGATCAATGTCAACGGTCTGGATTTGGAACAGCTTTATAGCTACCTGGAATCCATTGGACTGGGTTCCAGAAAAACGCAGCTTAAAGATGTATTGCCGGGTCTGGCTAAACTGGTGGATCATCTTGTGCTGGCAATAGATATCAGTGATTCCTTTTCCCCAAGGATCGGCATCGAACTTCGCTTCCCTAAAGGTGAACGCAGCATTTACAACGAAACAAAATGGGATTTACTGCTGGACAAGCTGGTCTCGTTGGGCCTTTGCATTAAGGAAAAAAAAGAGGGATTGATGGAATGGGGAGGCAGGTCACGGGAACTGTTCGACCCAGAGCTTTGCCGCTTTATGATTTTTCGCTATCTTGACTTGATCAAACTCGTTTTCAACCCCAACCGGCCTCCATCCGCTAAGGCTTACTTCTCCTTTATCATCCACCCTTTCAGTAGTCCTTAAGGCTATGTAGAAATAGACCGGATTTTGTTAACCGAAAATCCGAGTGAAAAACAGATTTGCCAGATAAAATAGCAAAGACAGTATCCTTAGCGGAATTTCAAGTCGACACCGATGAAAAATGTCGTTAAAGTCTGTAAATATGTTAAATCATAAGCGGCTGACCCTTTCGTTACCGGACGGCAGTGATACTTTTTCTTTGATTATTTACATTTTAGAACAAAAACTATGCTTAAACTAATTTATAGGTTGAGGTAAAATCCTGATGATGTCTCTGGCCGAAAAAGAAGCAAGCGGCGCTTCTTCCA
>JAOZRE010000210.1:0-4162 GCA_029940215.1 bacterium
TCCTGTGGAAACTATCCAATCCATGGTGTCCTGACAGACTTTATATGCCTGATGAAACTTTCCTTTTTGATACAGTAGCCAGGCTTTCAGATAGGTATTGAACACGACCAGGAATAAAAAATCCTGTTTCCTGGCAATGGATAGGGCATCGTCCAAGGTAGAATAGGCCGCGTCCAGATCAACCGTGCGAAGTTGGATACGAGCCATCAGATACAGAGTGGCACTGCTGAGCTCATAGTTGGTGTTTTCAATTTGAACCAGAGATTTTTTGAGTTTTTTAATAAAGACAGCGGACGGTTTTCCCCGCTCAAATGAAAAAATTGCTTTAAACAGGGTGACTAAGTTTCGAGCCTGGGAAAGCGTGATATTGCCCCAGATTTTTGGTTCCCCGGAACCATCCAGCTCTTCAAGTTGTTTCTCGGCGTTATTCAGACGTTGCTGCAGCAGCTTATCCGAGACAGCGGTTCTGTCGTTCATTAAAGCCCATGCATGCATGATATTTAACAACGGGTGTTTATCTATTGATGGTTCCGGCAGTTTATCCAGCCACATACGAATCGTATTGCGCGCTCCATCGTGCAGGGCGGTGATGGCATGTCGTTCGATCAGGTTTATAATCCGGTTTGTATCCTTGCTGCGAAAAGCATACTCTATCGCGTCGTCCAAGAAGTGATGTTCCTCATGCCATTCACTGGCACGGTGGTATAATTCAAGGATTTGATCTGGAAATTTCTCCTGTAGAAGCTTTCTTAAAACATCGCTGTACAGGCGGTGATATCGATACCACTGCTGTTTGTCGTCAAGTTGTACGATAAAATGATTATGTGCGACTAATTGCTCAAGTAGTTCCTTGCTATCGTTTCTGCCTGTAACAGCATTACACAAGGGAAAGGACAGCAGGTCCAGCACCGAGCTTTGCAGAAGAAAGTCACGGATATTTTTTGGCTGCAGGTAAAACACCTCTTTTACCATGTAATCCATAATATATCCATGATTGCCTGAAAAGGCCGATATTAATTGACTCTTATCCTCGCAGCTCTCAAGATAGATCCCGGCAACATAAACGCCGGAGATCCAGCCTTCAGTGCGTTCAGCCAGCATTGCAGAATCTTTATTGGATAAGCTTAAGCCCATAATTCGGTTCAAAAATCTGGAGACCTCTTCAGTGCTGAAAGCCAATTCCTTTTGACGAATCTCCCAAAGCTGGTTTTTAATACGTAACCTGTCCAGCGGTATCGGGGGATCAGTTCGCGTTGAGATGATCACATGCATATCAGCAGGCGCATGATCGATTAATAGCACTAACAATTCATGAATAACCGGATCGGTGATGGTATGATAATCGTCCAGCACCAGGAAAATTTGCTGATCATTTTCCGCCAGTGAGTTCAATATATTGATCAGGGACGTGTTTACAGATACAGACGGATAGGAAGACAGAAGATCATGCGTGATCTCAAACTGCGGCAACCATGGTTTTAACGCTTCCTGGAGATATTCAACAAACCGGATAGGATCGTCATCGCTTTCATCTAAACTGATCCACGCCACCTGTTCTTTCTTGGAACGTGCCCACTCACTAATTACTGCTGTTTTTCCATATCCCGCCGAAGCAGAGACCAGTATAGAGCGATAAACCGCCACTTCATCTAACAGGTTCAACAGGTGCTGCCGGGCAAGACGCTTTGTCTGCGTAACCGGAATGCTAAGTTTGGATCTTAAGATTTGAAATGTCATTATCCACTGCAAAAAAAAGTAGCTGATCAAACCAAAATATAGTCACCGTTTTATACTAAAATTAGTGATTAGTATAGAACTTTTCAACGGATCGTAGAAATTTGGTTTTTATGAATCAAGTACTTTTTTTCGGTGGTGCTTCAGCCCAAAAGATCCAATCTGCTTTTAACGTCATTTTTCAGTCACAGGTTTTGCAGCAGCGAACCTTAGCGTATCTTGAATTATCCGGCCTGTTCTGTTTTCAGCTTATCCTTTTCGTAAGGCTTTCATTAACTCAATGATATCATCCGGAATTTGGTTGACCTTATTCCCGGTAGCCAAAGCCCCTTGATAGACTTTGGCGGTTTTTTCCAAAAACTCTACATTCATCCAGGCTTGATCCAGGGTTGGTCCCAGGGTCAAGGCCCCGTGGTTTTGAATGAGATAGCAATGGCACGTGTTTTCCAGCAGTTTAGCCGTATTGGCGGCCAGTTCTTCAGAACCGGAAAGTCCATATGGAATCACATCAACAATATGACCAATATGCAGAGTGACTTCGTCAAACAACGGCGGAATAGGCATATTGAGTACAGCAAACATACTCGCATAAATTTGGTGAGTATGAATCACGGCATTGACATCGGGCCGGTTTTTATAGGCAATCAAATGCATCCCGGATTCAACTGATGGTTTAAGGTCGCCTTCAAGCTGATTTCCGTCAAAATCCATCACACACATTTTTTCCGGGGTCAATTGATTATAAGGAAAGCTGGAGGGGGTAATCACGAATTTTTCTTCTCCCTCCACACGCATGGAAAGATTTCCGCCGGTGCCTTTCTTACCTCCAAAAAAACCACCCTCCGAAAGTGCCAAGGTACATTCAATCAATTGGGTTTTATAGGTATTATATGATCCCATTGTTTTGCTCCGTATAAAGTTTCTTTTGTATATCTAATAATATGAAATTATGTGAAAGCCAGACTTAAACACCTTCAATATTTTGAAATACGCGGTCAAAACGAACCAAAGCTTCGTCAATAATTTCGTCAGTATCCGCAGCAGACGTATA
Source organism: bacterium (assembly GCA_029940215.1). Taxonomy (GTDB): domain Bacteria; phylum SAR324; class SAR324; order XYD2-FULL-50-16; family XYD2-FULL-50-16; genus JAHJRI01. The sequence continues at coordinate 2,786 of JAOZRE010000210.1, forward strand.
CATTCGACTTCCAGCCAGGGTGACAATTCCCTCGGCCATATACGCGGCTCCCATCTCTTCCATGGCACCTTTTCGCGCTTTGGCTTCTTTAATGACACCAGGGATTTTCCATGGTTTTGACCAGGGCACGTCCAAAAGCATGGTAGCAACCGTTTCCAGGTGACAAACAGGTCCCTGGTTAAACGCCACAAATGGAAGCTTATATTTTTCAATCAGTCCCTGGAGTCCTTTGGTCAGGCGGTCACCTGCACGTCCGGCTTTAGTCAGGGCATCGGTCCGTTCAATCTCACAGATGGTGAAATAGCCTGCCAGTGCTGTTAAAGGATTGGCGGCCAGGGTTCCCCCCACCAGCGCTTTTTTGGAACCACTTTCAATTCCGGCACCCAGATACTTCATGTACTCTTTCTTTCCACCAAGAGCCCCGGCAGATGGATATCCACCGCCAATCACTTTTCCAAGCACCGTTAAATCCGGATCAACATTATAATATCCCTGGGCGCCGCTTAAACCGATTCGAAATCCGGTGACTACCTCATCAAAAACAAGCAGTGCACCGTATTTTGTGCAGAGTTCTCTGACCTTTTTATTGAAATCCATATCCAAAGGGCGCGTTCCACTTTCCGGACCTATCGGCTCCATAAATACAGCGGCGGTGCCTCCTCTGAGTCGGTTGCGCTTTAATATTTTTTTCAGTGATTTGATTCGATTGGGAAAGAACTCCTGTGTGTATTTAAAGCAGTTACGGGTCACACCATGGGACTCCAGATGCTTAGTGCCCGGGAGTCGGATTCCATAGGCGAGTTGATCGCTCCACCCATGGTACGCGCCACCCATCTTAACTATATTTTTTTTCTTAGTTGCCAGTCTGGCCACCCGGATCGCTGCCATATCTGCTTCGGTTCCGCTGCCTAACATTCGCAGCATCTCTACATGGGGCATATGCTCTGCAACTTTTTCAGCCAGCTTCAGTTCATATTCATGAAAGAGGCCTGTCACGGGTCCGCAGGTCTCCAGCAGATCAAACACCTGTTTTCGAACCGCTTCCGGATTACTTCCCAAAATGGTACATCCGCCAGCCTGAAGAAAATCGATATATTCATTGCCATCCAGATCGGTCAAATAGGCACCGTTTGCACCGGTAAAAACAAGTGGGAAGGGATGATTAAAGGCCAGGTTATGTTGAACACCGCCGGGGATATATTCCATCGCCTGATTAATCATCTGCTTGGATTTTTGACACTTGGTCTCGAAGTAGTTTAGATAGCCTTTCATCGCATTTTTTTGAATTGAACGAATCGGCTGGCTCAGAAGTGTATCCAATTTCTGATAGGTTTTCTTGACATCAGGATATTCGCTGATGGAAAATCCGGTATTTTT
>JAOZRE010000210.1:4172-8104 GCA_029940215.1 bacterium
CCTGTGGTAATTAACCGGTTTAAAGGCTATGGGTTGATGTAAGTGCTTTATTCATTGCAACTCCATAATAGAATGGTTGAAAGAGATGTGGCAGTTTCGAACTGGTATTTGCCTAGAACGATACCAAAATCTGGAGAAAGGGAACCACCCAATCGGGTAGTTTTGGAATTAGTTTTCGGGTAGTAGACAGGAGGGATGGTAAAAAGCCAAAATTTTGGCAGTGGTCTATATGAAATAGACTATTGCTGCAAAATTCAGTTGGATGAAGCGGCATTATGGGCGGCAATCAACAGATTTTCCACCTTTTCGGGTAATGCCGATGATTTCAGAAGGGGTTTGAACCCCGGTAGTATCCTGTCAACATGTTCGGAAAGATCAGACAAGTCGGTTGTGAAGTGGTGTAAGAACAAGGCATAACCAATCAGATTATAGTCGAGGTAGTTACAGTTGAAACAAAGATCAGCTATCCATCTTTCGCATTTTAGTTCTTAGTTTTTCTATCGCGTCCCAATACCTCGGTTCGAAAAATAGAGCTTGATTGATTGGGTATCGGGTTCCATTTTCATGGGTTATCTTTAATCCTGTTAAGAGATTGTCCAGTTTTCCAGCAGGCAATGAAAATGCCATTTCATCGTCGCCGATCCCAGCAATAATTCTGGCACCTCGGCCCGGTGTCACAAACACAGCCTTGTTTTCAAGCATGGGCGTAACCATTTCCCGGTAACAGGATACACCAAAATCTGCAGATGTTTCTATTGTCGCACCCTCAGAATATACCATCGCTTGAGCCATCCTGGCCATCTGTGCAGGATTTGCATATATAACGATAACATCAGGGTCCGGAATGGTTTCGGACTCCAAAGGAGCTACAATCAAGGCTTTAGCTGAAATTTTTTCTTCTTTCATCAGGGAGGAGTTTTCCCCCAGGTTCTTCATTGCTGTTTCACGGTCTTTAACATATCCGGCATCTACGAGAAAATCAGCATACTCTTCCTTTTTGTTTAGACCCTCAGCCAAGTCTCCCCAACCTACACTCAACAACGCCGCAACGCAGTTTATGTTTTCCGGTTCAATCGCAAATGGGAGTCCCCATTTTCGTACAATCGAGAAAATCTGACAGAACGCCATTTTTCCACCGTATTCACTCGGCCGCTTCACGTCCTTCGGAAGGTTTTCGAGATTGTCAACCCACTTCAAGGCTATGGGAGGCGAATGGACTCTCAAGTATTTTGAAATTGTTTCAACTGCCAGTTTTATGTTTATGTCTGTCATATTGTTTCCTTTTTTGAATATTAAAAAAATTGCCATAGAAACCGGAGAATTGCCTACGCCTATCGGCCTTGTTTTCAGTCGGAATGCCGGACTTTCCTTTTCCAAACGCCAAACCCAGTGCTGCGGTTGCACTTGCCAGCCGTCTACATGTGGTCTGTCCGGATAAAACTGCGCTCAGGTAACCGCCGATCTCCTCCATTTATTCATTGGCCTTTATGTTTTATTACATTTTAAAAATTTTCATCATATTACTTACAAGCACCATATCAGCTCCCTGGTGAACAGCTTCAAATATTTCCTGATCTTTCCAACCCAACTCTCTTAATTGATCAATATCTGACTGTGATGTGCTTTCCGGATTACTTACAGCACTTAAAACAAAGGAGAGTAGTTTTTTTTCTTTCTCTTCAAGAGGTGCTTTGTCCGTGTCTTTTTGTACGGCTTTCAGGGCGGAATCAGTCAGGCCGCCGGCTTTGAGTAACCTTGCATTAAACATGGAGCAGGCTTCTGACTCACAATTAGTCGATGTTAGTTGGCGGATGAATGCCAACAGGGATGAACCCAGGTTTGAGAACATATAGTATTCCAGCAGGTTGTGCCTGAGCTTGAGCAGACCAGGACTTACACTGAACAATTCAAGTGGTTTGGGGATTTCTCCACACACATTCAACATCATGTCATAAGTTGCTTTTGTTTGGTTTTCAGCATCTTCAGGATTTACCGTGTTAATTAAAGGCATAATTCTCTCCATTTATTTAATTATTAAAACCAGATTACAAATTTTCTTACCGGTATTATCATATAAAGCTTGCCTAGTTAAAGTATTTTGAGATGGTTTCAACTGCCAGTTTTATGTCTGTCATGTTGTTTCCTTTTTTGAATATCAAAAAAAACTGCCCTGAAAATCGGGAAATTGCCTACGCCTCTCCCGCCCCCATTGCATTTGAAACAGTATTTACAAAATTATAATAACCGACCATAGCCACTGTTTCGAGTAACTGGGAATCGGAATAACCGGCTTTCCGCAACTCGTCAAAATCTCTTTGTACCACTTTGTAACTCTCTTTTGAGCATTTTACACAAAATTGAAGCAGCCTAATGATAGAGTCATCAAGGGATGCTTTTTCAAATCCTTCTTTCAATTGGTCGATTTCTTCTGTCGACATTCCCAGCATTTTTGCAATCCTTTCATGTTCTCCTACACATACACTGCAGCCGTTTTCCAGGGAAACAACGATAGCAATGTATTCTTTGACCCTTTTATCCAGTTCTGTTGGTGAGATAAGCAGTGTCTTTATCATGTAATTGGTCATATCCATGATATCCGATCGAGTTGCCAGAATTCGAATCAGATCACTGAGGGTACCCGTATGTGCTTTGTATCTCTCGAACTCTTTTTTTGTGTTTTCGTCTACTTCATCCACATTTGGAAGCTTGATATACGCCATTTGTATGTCCTCTTTGCTTGATTTTTTATGGAATTTAAAAACATGCAACTGATTTTACAAAAATAATCGATCGCTGTATTCTTCTCTCTTCCTTCCTTCTTACTTACCGCCGAAACGGTTAGGTCGAGACTTTTTATCACTCACTGTTTAACTCTGCTTGTCCAAAAAAATGCTTTTCGGGGCGAACTCAACAACTGAAAAAGTACTGAATAGCACCAAAAGATTAGACCTTTTCCTGCTCCTCCAAGTCCATGCACCAATTCAAGACAAAATCCATAAATCCATTACATTTCGTATAGATTTTTTCTTCAATAAATCGTTTTTGCCCTTCAGCACTGAAATCGTACTGGAGAAGCGTTTTGCATTCCGTGGTTCGAAACTTCTCAATAAAATCGCGGTAAAGCTTATTAACCAAACCAATGATTTTTTGTCTATCGGCCTCGTTTTCTTCAGGAGTCCCGGACTTCCCTTTTCCAAATGCCAGGCCCAATGCTGCGGTAGCACTTGCCAGCAATCCACATGTGGTCTGTCCGGATGAAATTGCGCCCAGGTAACCGCTCGCTATCCAGGATGATTCTTCAGGGTTCAAACCAAAAACCTCTTGCAAACCTTGCAAGGAAGCTTCTGCTCAGGAAGTAACCAGCATTTTATCGCGGGTTTCCGTCAATATTTTTTGTCTGTCCATGGTTTCCTTATTTTTAAGTGTAAGTTGGATTCAGTAAATTCATAAGATTAGTTTGCCTGAATAAGTTTGATGCGATCATGGCTCTGATCTTTTCTCCTGTGAACAATATTATTCCATAATTTATCCTCCATTTTACGAGTTCTGTGAAAACTAAGCTTGCCTTGCCACCGTTCTTTTTTGTTTAAACCCATCCAGGCTTTTCAGCGGCGGTATATGTTCCGCTTCCGGTCTTAGCCTCAACTCCATCGTTTCAGCAGGACATGTGTCGATACATACCCCGCAGCCAATGCACTACTCCGGGTCTTCCTCAAGCTCGACTCTGAAGCGACATGTGGCATCCCCTTTTGGAATCAGCTTAGAAAAACCCTTGAAATTGAACTTTGGATTCAAACTTTTCATCACGCCGTTTTCATAAGATCCCAACATAACGTCACAAATTTCAGGCATATCGCACCATGGCTTGGCAACCGGACAGGTTTTTACCTCTTTTTCAAAAACCCCGGGTGTATTTTCGATATAGCCGTCAT
>JAOZRE010000589.1 GCA_029940215.1 bacterium
AGGTGCCAGTATATTTCACTACTGGACAGCATCATACAAGCAGGTCATTCATGATAGTCGAATTTTGACGACCCGACATATTGTTGACGCCCTGCCATTAGATCGTGATGTAACAATTTGCAGCACCTCAGCGCTCGGTTATTATGGTACTCGAGGGGATGATCTTCTGACAGAGGCAGAACCGGCGGCTGACGATTTTCTGGCTGAGGTCTGTCGTGATTGGGAGAAAGAGGCGTTCAGGGCAGAAGAAAAAAAGGCTCGGGTGATAATTGCCCGCTTTTCCACGGTTTTGGATAAAAGTGGTGGTGCCATGAAAATAATGATTCCTCCTTACCGTTTCTTTGCCGGTGGGCCGATGGGAAGCGGCAAACAGTGGTTTCCCTGGATTCACCTGGCCGATCTGATCAATGCGATCTTGTTTCTGACGGAAAACCAGGAATCCAGCGGGATCTACAATTTCTGCGCTCCTGATCCGATCCGGAACAGTGATATGGCCAGAGCCATTGGGAAGCTCCTGCACCGTCCTGCACTTTTGAAAATTCCCGGATTTGCCATAGGTCTGCTGATGGGGGAATTTGGCAGGTCCATCATAGGCAGCCAGAGAGGAACCCCAAACCGGCTCCTGACCGAGGGATTTTCCTTCAAATATCCTGACTTTGAATCAGCAATGAAAGAAGTGTTGTCAATCAATTGAGGCTACCAGAATCTGTGAAACAAATGTGTAGGGGGTTTCAATGCCATTCAAGCACTATCGATGATGGGGAGTGGCTAGTTTGCCTGGTTGGACGATCCGATTATATGCTTCAGCACTCAGAAATCCGAGTTTTACAGTGGCCTCTTTCAGCGTACAACCGGTGTCAAAAGCCATTTTTGCCACCTGGGCATCGAGAAGATAAGATAGGTAGGTCTGGGGGGCTTTGAACCCCCCGGATGGTACTATTTCCAATGCACCATGGGCAGGCCTGCCACCGGCGATCGAAAATAGGGAATGTTGGTTCCCCTCAGACTTCCAATGTAGACTGTCTTCAGATCTTTCCCGCCGAAGGTGACGCTGGCGAACCAGGGTGCGATGGTCCCCCCGCATTCCAACATCATTTCGGGTGTGACCTTGTCCTCTGCAAAGGCTCCCATCAGCATGGCTTCCTGTACCGGATCGCTGTCGTCCAGCAGGACTCTGAATTCACCTTCCGGTGTAATGGCAAAGATCCGGTCGATCATGACATGGGTTCCCCACAGGTTCCCGAAAGCATTGAAGGTGATGCCGTCAATGAACCCACCGGTATCTGCTGGACCAAATATCTCGCGATCGGTCAGCGATCCGTCGGGCTGCACCCGAAGTCGGCTGACCCGTCTCCCACAGGTTTCCACGACGTACATCCACTCCTCTTTGGCGTCAAGTCTGATTTCGTTTGTGAAATGAAACCCATCAGCGACAATTCGAATCCCCTTTTCGTCCACCAGTGCCACATAACCGTCTATGATATTCGGGCTGATGGCACTCATCCAGTTCTTAATCTTGGTGGAAATGGTCAGCCAGATCCGGTCTTTGGAATCGCGCAATACGAAGTTGACCTTGCCGATGGCTTCCCCGTCGATGGTATCGATCATGACCCTGGTGTCGCCATCACGTGTCATGACTTCCAGACAATCGGTTCCGAAATTTGAAATCAGAAGATCCCCGTTTGACGCAAAGGCAAGCCCGTTGGGCAGGGTTCCCTCGGTAAAGCGAGCGGCTGCGTCTGTCTGGCTCTCAAATGACTTTTGATATGACTGTGTCACAATTTCCTGGGAACCGTCAGCAGAGATACGCATCACGCCCCCGCGGGCGTCGGCCGACCAGAGTGTCCCATCAGGTTCGGCCAGGATACATTCCGGGCGTTGCAGGTCTTTTCCAATAAACTGAAGGTCATTCCGGTTGACCTTAAACCCATCCAGTGGATTGGCTGCCATCTTAACTCCTTTATATAATCAGAAAGCTTATTTTGAAAAACACTCACCACAGAGGTACGGTTAATTACATTTGGCTTTGCCTTGGGGTCCAAAATCCCCCCTTGAGGGGGGAACGGGGGGTGTAACAGGCAGTGATATAACCGGACATCGGATAACATCCCCCTGGCCCCCTTAAAAGGGGGAGTTTACCAATCCGGTTTTGTGACTATACCGCATCTTTAGAGGCCCGC
>JAOZRE010000211.1 GCA_029940215.1 bacterium
AAACCCTTTTTTAGATCAATCCCGGAAGCCGGGTACTATGCTTCAAAGGGGGAATGATACAATAACGGTTATTTCCCGCCACCGAAGGCGATGCCCTGCTTAAAATGCTTCTGATTAACCAGGACAAACAAAATCACCGGCAGCATGGTCAAAAGAGATGCTGCTGCCAGGGGGCCAAAATCCAGCTGGTTATCCTCCATAAATCCATAGACAAACACCGGCAGGGTTTTAGTGTCATGACTGGTCAGTACCAGCGGGAACAGGAATATATTCCAGCAGAACATGAATCCCAGGGTCGTGACGGTAATAATCCCGCCTTTCACCAGAGGGACGACTATACGCACAAAGGTACCCAAATGCGAGCAGCCATCCAACCAGGCCGCTTCCTCAACTTCAACCGGCACATCTTCAAAAAACCCGAGCATGAGCCAGACAGTAAACGGGATCATGAAAGTCAAGTTAGACAGCACCAGACCAATGTAAGTGTCATAAAGTCCCAATTTCTTAAAAATGATGTACCACGGTAAAAGCAGGGTGATCCAGGGTGCCATTTGCAGGAATAAAATTAAAAACATCAACCAGCCCTGCTTGTTGCGAGCAATGACGTATGCGGCCGGCAATGAGACGATGAGATTGGCCACCAGCGTTAATGCAACAACAATAGTGGAATTAATCAGGCAGTCTATAAACCCTCCCTCTTCGAAAACCTGCCGGAAGTTGTCGAGGGTTGGCGGCGCCAGCAGATCTGGCGGAACAGCCCCTGCATTGACCGCATCCTGGAAAGCGGTAAACGCCACCCACAAAAACGGAAAAAGGAAAGCGATCACAATAAAAATCAAAATTGCGTAAAACAGCAATTGATTGAACCTTTGAAAAATCTGATATGCGGTCATATCAATAACTCCAGCTTCTTTGTCTAAATCGGAACAGCCCGATAGAGATCAGTAGAATGATCAACAACAAAAACGAACCCAGCGCCGAGGCATAACCGAAATTGGTAGCCCCGAACGCCTGATCGTAAATCATGATATTCAGGGTTTCTGAGGCGCGATTGGGGCCGCCTCCGGAGATGACAAATATTTTGTCGAATACCTTCAGTCCGTGAACCAGCCGCATCAGCAACAATAAAAAGATATAGGGCTGCATGAGTGGCAGGGTGATTTTAAAAAACATCTGCAACCGGGACGCCCCATCCACCGTTGCTGCCTCAAATGGTTCCTTTGGCAAACTTTTTAACCCCGCCAAAAGAACCAGCATGGTCATGGGGACCCAATGCCAGAGCTCTATCATAATGAGAGCGGGCATAACGGTCGAGGTATCTGCCGCCCACAGAGAACCGGGGAAGCCCAAAAATGAAAGATAATAGTTCAAATGCCCCATCATGGGATTCATCAGCATTGACCACACCAGCGACATGGCAACCGGGGTAGCGATAATGGGAAACATCAACAACATGCGGAAAGTCGCTTCTCCCTTGAACTGCCGATTTAAAAACAGAGCCAATGCCAATCCCACTGTCAGCTGCCCCAAAGTCGATCCAAAGGCAAAAGACAAGGTGATCCAGATGGATCGCAAAAAATGGGGATCTTCGGAAAAGGCTCTGACATAATTGTCAAAGCCGATGAATTCGATTTTACCTGCCGAAGATAACAGTTCGTTGGTAAATCCCGTCCAAATCAGCCGAAACATGGGATAGGCAAACAGCCCCAACATTACCAGCAGAGCCGGGGCTGAGAACAGCCAGCGGATCTGCCGGTCGGTATAATCCAATATTCTTTGAGCAAGCGTGATGGTTTCCATGTCTACATGATTGGTATCGATTCAGGACGATTTCACCACGGAGTCGCGGAGTTCACGGAGAAAGGACTCAGTGTCTCTGTGGTGAATAGTTTTAATAATTATTGAATTAGCCGTTCGATTTCTTTAACCGCAGCATCGGCCGCTTTTTGAACATTGCCTCCCTCATATCCAGTGTAGATCACACGCTGCAGAATGGGTCGGGCTTCCGTGAACCGGGCGATGGGCATTTCAAATCCAATGCGCCCATTATTGATTGCTTCAACCTGCAATTTTGACAACTCCGGCAACTTGTCCTTGGCCTTAACCATTGGATGCTGCCATGGTGACAGCCGGGTTAATGGCAGACCGAACATTTTAAATGGCAGTTGTTGCTTTTTCATCCCGAGAAAATGGAGCAAAAACCAGGCGGCCTCCTTTTTCTGTGAAAAAGAACTGATATGATACATATTCAATGGCAGCATCGTCTCGTACTTCCCTGTTTTCCCAGGTGGAACCAGGGCATAACCCATTTTACCGGCAACCCTGGATCGCTTGGGATTTTCCAGCATTAAATTGGCAAAAATAGAGATTTCCACTGTCATGGCAACTTTGCCCTGGGCCATAGCGCCGACGACCTCTTTCCAACCGAGGCCGGAAGCTCCGGGAGGGCCGTATTCCCGCGCCATCTTCCCGTAAAATTCTAAGGCCTCAATCGCCTCAGGCTGGTTAAAACTGGGCTGACCGTTGGCGTCCAGCCAGCTCCCGCCATTGGTGTAAAGGAAGGTTGCAAAGGGCGCTGTATTCTCTTTATTCATGCGCACCATCCAGGGAAATTGCCCCTTGGGGAGATTCGCCTTCAATGTTTTAGCTGCTGCTTCCAATTCTGCCCAGTTGGTCGGAACCTTAATCCCGTATTTTGCAAACAGGTCCTTACGGTACATGAGCAGTTGTGGATTAGCGCTGTTCGAAAGCCCGATCAACCGGCCATTGATCACCGGATTGGTACGGGGCACAAAATCAGCGAAATCAAAATCCGGATGGGTCAGCTCGGGATTATTAACATATTTATCCAGCGGTTCCAGCCAACCCGCCTTATCATACTGATAAGCCGTTTTCATCATACCGGCAAAGAGGTCCAGATCCTTGTTTTTCGCACCCAGCTCCATGACCAGTTTCCTGCGTCCGGGTGCCGAAGGATAATACTCGGCTTTCACCGTTATCCCGGTCAGTTTTTCAAATCCCTTCACCTGTTTCTTGACGAGCTTGGTAAACACAGATTTACTAAAAAGCACACGGAGCGTGGTCCCCTCGTATTTCCGCCAGTTGAACGACGCGCCAAATGCCAGGCTGCTGGTCAAAAACACCAGAAAGACTGCCAAACAAAACCGCTGCAATCCAAATCGAACACTTTTCATGTTTCCTCCTCAAGTGAGAATGGTTCAAAAGCGGGATCAAAGAATCCCATGGGTAAAAAACTAGAGGTCGTCAAAAAGCAATTTCACATAATCTGCCTGCAAAAGTCCTTATCGGGATCGTTAGAAAGCAACTTCACATAATCTGTCTGCAAAAGTCCTTACAGCCGGACATTTTGCAAACAGAAGGTGTGAACAACGTGTTTCCTCCTACACTAATGGGAAACACTTGACTAGCTTTCTAGCCGACCCTGAAGTCCCCATTTTTGATTCAGTTCCTGATAGGGTCCTGAATTCAGAGAGCGGCCTTTCAACTCTGGTCCATCAGCCGCGTATCGATGGGCCCGGAAGAGCTGGACGTTTTTCACCCCTTTGAAGTCATGAATAAAAGGGCTGACCCATTCCCAGCAGAATTCTCCTTCGGTTGTAATCTCAAAGATGCGGCCACTCTCTCCTTCACAGATGAAAGTATTGCCATTGGCCAGCCGCTCACAGCCGCCGATATGTCCGCTCAACAGCGAAAACACAGGAGACGGTACGTATTGCCAGACCTGTTTGTTGTTTTTCCAGTCATACTCAATCACCCGGGTTCGGCCCTCAATGATATGGTGGGTACCGTTATCAAATATGAGGATGTTTCCTTCCGGCGTCATCGTTGGTGAGTGCTGATGGCTGACCAAGTATTTGGGCAACTTCCAAAGGATCTCCCCACTGGGCCAATCCAGCAGCCATACCGAGCTCAACTCGCGAAAGCTGATCAGCACCTTACCGTCCCCGACGTATTCCAGCGCATTGGCGTGAGACCACTCCATATCCCCTTCCAACGGGCACAGGGTATCCACCTCCGGATCCAGATGGTCGAGTGCTCGCCAGATATGAACCGGCTCTCCGGATGGGTCGATCTCCCAGATGGCGTCGACCATCATTTTGTCGACGGAGGGACGTCCGCCTACACCAACGCCGCCCAGGACAAACGGCAGGAGTTCCGGATCCTCCCGGAGAAACTGGATTCTTTCGGGAGACATGCTGCCGGTCACCTTAGAAGCGATGTCATCGGGGACCTGTTCCCAGGCGAGTACCAGGGTGTTGCCGTTTGGCATTCGGCACATGTCATGGTGAAAGGCATCACTCTCCCAGCTCCAGACTTCATTGCCTTCCCAGTCATACTCCTTCAGCAGGTCCGCCTTTCCGGATACGGTGCCGAATTTGTTCAGTTGACCCTGACCGCCCACTGCCGGTTGCCCCCTGACCAGCAGGTTACCGGAAGGCAGCAGGTACCCGTAACCTGGATTGAAATCCGGATCGTGCCAGCGATGTGCGATCAGCCCGGCTTCATCCAACAGGTAAGTTGAATCCCCGCCGATGGGCGTAATGAGTGTATATCCGCCGCATGATCGGTTGTCGCTGTGCGTCAGACCGGTTTTCCTGAATGGTGACCATCCCATGTTGCTTTCCTCGTTAAAAGTTATATTGTTTAGTAAGCGCCGTTGGCCGTTTTGGTTCGAACGATTTGAACCTCCTGGAGGTCTGAGTTTAAATAACTATGATTGACCTGCATGATTCTCCCCTCCTGATCGTAAAGATCCCGTCGAATTTCCAGCAGCGGATGACCTGATACCACGTTCAATCTGGATGCGATCTCCCCAGATGCAAGGGTCGCTTTCATCCGTTCCCGAATTTCCACAACCATGCAACCGGTGAGTTTCTCCAGTACCTGGTAAAAGAAAATGTTCGTTTCCGGATCGTATTTCTCTAAAACAGATTTCGCCAGAGCCTCCCTGAAATAAAAACTATTAATCGTAACAGGGGTCTGTTTAAAACTTCGAACCAGCTTTATTTTGGCGATGACCTCATCCTCTTCAAACAGGCCGGTCGTTACACTTGAAGATTGCGCAAGCAGTTCCTCAACCCCGATGATCTCCGTGTTAATGAGCCCCGGATAAGCGAAATACTGAGAATGTTCCTCCGCACTCCATCTCCCCTTGCTCTTCTGAAAATCCCTGACCCAGGTGCCTTTACCGGATTTACGTTCCAGTAACCCTTCGTGAACCAGCTGGGTTAAAACGTTGCGGATCGTCAACCGACTGACAGAATAGGCCTGGCACAGCTCCTGTTCCGTCTGGATCATCTCATTGACGGGCCAGTCTCCATTTAAAATATACTTTCTAAACTCATGGGTGAGCTTTTTACTCAACGATCGTGATTGCGTTCCCATATTTATTAATTTCTCCATAAAAGTTATAATCTTTGTATAAATGTTATTTAAACACTAATAAACGTAATGTCAATATTTTTTTTGTTTTCCGGCTCGCTGTAGTCTTAGATTCTTGTGCAGGCGGTTTCGCACTGACGTTTACACTTCAAATTCTCGGGAGAACTCCTGGCAGAATGTCAATGCCAGGTATGATGTGCAGGATTGATCTCAACAGGGAGTATTTCGAAAAATCTTCAGGAAGGGCGGTGTGGGGTAATAAGACGCGCCGTGAAGAACTTGGGGCCAAGTCTTGATTTGTGACTTATTGGCTATTTTAGTCAAATCAAGATTGGACCCCGAATTCTTATTCACTCGGTCTGTTTGCAGCAGACCATCAACAGGTCAGGCAGGGCCTCCGGGCTGCAGTGACCTCGTCCAGACGTCTCACCTTGGTAAATTCCGGCGATTGATGCAACGCGTTGGGATTTACGTTTATTTCAGCCGCAATGGTTTTCATCGCCTGGATAAAGCGATCAATATCCTCTTTGGATTCCGTCTCCGTTGGCTCCACCATTATGGCACCGTTTACGATCAGCGGAAAATAGATGGTTGGCGGATGGAATCCATAATCGATCAACCGCTTAGCGATATCCAGGGTCGTCACGTGACTCTCCTTTTGAAGCTGATCTGAAAAGACACATTCATGCATACAGGGCTGATCATAGGGAAGAAAGTAGGTCTCTTTCAACTTCTCTTTGATATAGTTTGCATTCAATACCGCATAGCTGCTTGCGTCCTTCAGCCCCTTTCCTCCCATAGTCAGAATATAGCTGTAGGCTCGGATTAATACACCAAAGTTCCCATAAAAGGCGTGCAGCCGGCCAATGGAATCCGGACACGCTTCGTTGAGAACGTACTGATCTCCCTGCTTCTCCGGCCTGGGCGTCGGCAGGAATTTGGACAGGTGTTTTCCAACCAGAACCGGACCGGCTCCGGGTCCACCTCCGCCGTGGGGTGTTGAAAATGTCTTGTGCAGGTTGAGATGCATCACGTCCACGCCAATGTCGCCGGGCCTTACCACGCCCATGATTGCATTCATGTTGGCGCCGTCAGCATAAACCAGGCCGCCTTTGTCATGAACGATGTCGGCGATCTCCTTCAGATTTGCTTCGTACAACCCAAGGGTATTGGGGTTGGTGACCATGATGCCGGCGGTATCCTCATCCATCAGCTCGGCTACGATCTCCGGGGTCAGGATCCCCTTTTCGCCTGAGCGAACCGGCACCGACTTAAAGCCGCAGAGGGCTGCGCTCGCCGGATTGGTTCCATGCGCTGTATCAGGAATCAGAATTTTGGTCCGCGTGGAACCGTTACTGCGGTGGAAGGCTGAAAAGATCATCATCCCTGCCAGCTCTCCGTGTGCTCCGGCTGCAGGCTGCAGGCTTGCAGCGTCCATGCCGGTGATCTCGCACAGCAGTCTCTCCAGCTCAACCAGAAGCTGCAGAGCGCCCTGGGAGAGGTGCTGTGGTGCAAGCGGATGGGCAGAGGTAAAACCACTCAGGGAAGCCTGACGGTCATTGATTTTCGGATTGTATTTCATGGTGCAGGACCCCAGTGGATACATACCGGTATCCAACCCGAAATTCCATTGGGAAAGACGGGTATAGTGTCGGACCACTTCAACCTCTGAGAGATGGGGAAAATCCGGTCCGTCCCCCACCAGGGAGTCGTCCAGATCGACCGGGTCCACATCTCGCCTGGGCATCGAAAACCCGGTTTTCCCCGGTCTGCTTTTCTCCCAGAGAAGGGGTTCTTCCTGAACCATCCCTCTGGCTGTCAGTTCTTCAGTCATCAGCTGATCTCCTTGATAAGGTTGTCCATATCCCGCTTCTCCATGGTCTCGGTCACACACATCAGGTAACACCCGGCCAGTTCAGGATAGTACCCTCCCAGCGGCAGGCCGGCCATGAACCCTTTCTCCAGAAGTGCCTCATAGCGCTTGTCAAACCCGGTTGAAAAATCAACGACAAACTCGTTGAAGGTCGGGCTGTCAAAAACAATCCGATATCCCTTTTGCTGCAGTTGTAGCTTGAGGTATTCACTCTTGTCTCGATTCAGGCAGGCCAGCTCCCTGATTCCCGCACCCCCGACTGTCGCCATGTAGATGGCTGATGCCATGGCGCACAAGCCCTGGTTGGAACAGATATTCGAGGTGGCTTTCTCCCGACGAATATGCTGCTCCCGGGTCGCCAGGGTGAGCACAAACCCGCGTTTCCCTTCAACATCTGTTGTTTGCCCGACCAGTCTGCCCGGCAGGTTCCGCATATATTTGTCGCGACAGGCAAACATCCCCAGTCCGGGCCCGCCAAACGACTGGGGAATGCCAAAACTCTGGCCTTCACCACAGGCGATATCAGCCCCGCAACTGCCCGGAGACTTCAACAGGCCGTATGCCAATGGCTCGGAAAAGCAGCTGATAAACAGGGCCTTCTCATCCACCAATTGCTTACCGACCGCTTCTAGGTCCTCAATCACACCGAAAAAGTTGGGTGACTGCACCGCCACAGCTGCAAGACCGCCCAGATCCGGCAAGGCGCTCATATCACTCCGACCATTTTCCAGATAGGGTATTTCAACCACCTCATATCCCGTGGGAGCAAAGTAGGTTGCTACCACCTGACGGTAAAGGGGGTGAATGGA
>JAOZRE010000212.1 GCA_029940215.1 bacterium
GATTACATCGGAAACATCCCCGATGCCGGTTCCTATAGTCAGTAGAAGTAAAGCTATAAAACGGGACTTGAGTCTTGCATCTTCCTGGTTATCTCGATAGCGATGAAGATCATCAATTTCTTCTTTTGAAAACTGGTACTCGTGCAGATTCATAATACCTCTCCATTAATGTTGAGAGGTCAGGTTATCAAATATGCAAATGTGAGTTCAGAACAAACTTAAGTTTAAGTACTATACCTTGATTTCTTGTTCAACGAGAAACTGGAATACCTACTACATGAAAAAGCGGAAGAAGACCGTCGCTTGCAGTTCCCGTTAATCAGTGAAGTGATGGATCGTTGGATTGCAGGCAGACAGTCAACAAGAGCACGTTTAACGGTTCGGCAATCAACAGATCTGAAGCGTTACTACCTGATGGTCAACGATGATCATCCCCTGTGTGACTTCAGTCCAGAGAACGTGACGCATCTGATCGATTACGTTGAGGGGATCGGGAATGCTCACTATACCGTCAACAAGAGATTGCAGGAACTCCAGACCTTTTTGAACTGGTGCTACAAACTGGAGTACTTTGACCGTCCCATCAAGATTGACCGAGTAAAAGTGGTCGCCAGGGAACCGGTCATCCTGAGTTATGATGACGAACGCAAGCTGGTTAAACGCATCAAGAAATTACTCAAGATCAATAAGTCCGTGCGGTATAAGACTACCTACAGGATGCAATTGCGATCCTATTACATGTTGGCTTTCACCGGAATGAGAAGAGGGGAGTTGATCAATCTACGGTTGAGCAACATCGACATGAAAAACGACATTATCGAGATCCGGGGGGAACACATCAAAGAGGGTCGTGAAAAAGACATTCCGATATCGCCTGTTCTGAAGACATATTTAGAAAAGGATTTGGATCGAAGGAAAAAGGGTGAGGTCTGGTTCTTGGACAGTGGACGGGGTGATCACTATTTCAAGTTTGCAGATAACCTCACTGCTGGATTCAAGAAACATCTGACCAAGTTGGGGGTGAAGGGGATCAAACCGCTGCACGGATTTCGTGCGACGGTTGCGTCAAGACTGCTGAACGAAGAAAACTACGACATAAGTCACGTACGGGATCTGCTGGGACATTCGGATATCAAAACCACATTGGGGTACAAGAAGAAGGATCTGCCGAAGTTGAGGGAGGCTGTCTCGTCGTTGTCGAATGGGAGAAAGAAGAAATAGAAGAAGAAATCATGATACATCCCGCCTGATTTCCTCGCAAAATTCCTTCTCCCGCACTCCCAATTCTTTCTGATCGATCCAGATTTATACCGAGTGACGTTTATTCAATGGATCTGGATCGATTACTTCAATCAAATCAGATGGTTTAAGGTTGTTTCTATTGGTAAAGGTTACATTGAAAAAACATTCAATAAACACTCCCGCCGAATAGGATAAAAAAGATTAATAATTTTATTGTGTTGGAGATCGAGTAGCGGGTTACTTTGACCCACAACTCATCTTTTATCTCCATAAAATCCATCCAAGACCCCTCGTAGACTGACATTAGCTCCAGATTTGTTTTAATAATGAAATATTCAGAATGTAAATGGAAATCTATCAAAACCAATCACTTGAGGCAATAATGGAGGAGCCCGATGTCTTTTTGGACTTTTTTCAGGCTTAAACCTGTTTTTGATAGGGGATTTGGTCGAAATTAATATTTTGACATTACAACCATTGTACTCAAATTCACACAATCCGTCAGGGTCGTATCCCCAGTTTCTTCATGCGGGCGTAGAGGGAGGTTCTCTTCAGCCCCAGTACCCGGGCAGCGCCCTTTGGTCCGCCGATCCGGCCCCGGTGTTTTTCCAACATATACTGGATATATTGTGCCTGAAGTTCGTCCAGGGTTGGCTCCTCATCGAAGGGATGGTGAGTCGATACAGCGGATTGTATTTGCAGGTCTATGTCCAGTTTGTTGTCTTCCGAGGCCAGTACTGATCGCTCCATAGCATTTTTAAGTTCCCTTATATTTCCTGGCCAACTGTAGTCCAACAGTATTTCTTCGTGCTCAGGCAGGAGAATCAATGACGGCCGCGAATGTTTTTTCTTGTATACATCAAAAAAGTGCAGGGCCAGAGCAATAATATCTTTTGGCCTTTCACGAAGGGGCGAAATTTTGATATTGAGAACATTCAGGCGATAATAGAGATCCTGGCGGAACCGTCCGGCTGAAACCTCCTTGCCAAGATCGCGATTGGTGGCAACCAGCAATCTGAAATCAGAATGGACCGGCTTGATTCCACCGACCCTGAAAAACTGCTTTTCCTGCAGGACTCTCAGAAGTTTAACCTGGAGATGCAGTGGAATTTCCCCTATTTCGTCTATAAACAAAGTCCCGTTGTGTGCCAGCTCGATTCGCCCGATTTTCTTTCGATCGGCCCCGGTAAAAGATCCCTTTTCATGCCCAAATAGTTCGCTTTCAAGCAGGTTTTCGGGGAGTGTCGAAAAGTCGACGACCACAAACGGATTTTCACGAAATGGGCTGTTTTCATGCAGCCACCTGGCCATCATTTCTTTACCCACCCCGGTTTCGCCGTTAATCAGAATAGTAGCTTCCGATGTAGCCATACGACCTGCTTTGCGGATAAGAGATGACATTTCCCGGCTTTGATACACCATATCCGGATACCGTTGTCTGCGTATTTCAGCTGATTTCTGCAAGACGATATCACGGTCGGATTTGACGTTGCCCTCAAGCCGATGAACCTGCTGCAGGTAGTGGTTGAGGATCGGTCCAAGGCGGCTCAGTACATCCTGCTTTGTCTGGTTGATGGTCACGTCAAGGCAGATATTATCAAAATATAAAACCCCTGAAAGCCGGCTATTCACATTCAACGGGATGCAGAAATATGACTTGGGGGCCTTCAGTTCATCCACTGCAGTGCTTGTGTTTTCACTAAAGATACGAGGGGTATTCTCCTGGTGACATTTTTTAATATTAACCAAGCAGGGGTAAAAATCAGCGGAGGTCACCTCGTCTGCGGACATATGGAGGGAGTAAGTCAGTTCTGTCAGCTTGAGAATGTCCTCATCCAACTTGAAGAAGCAGGCACGTTCAGCCTTAAAATAATCGGATACGGCTGTCAGGACCAGACTGAACGCCTCATCCACCGTTGAGCAGGGTGCCAGTTGACCCAGCAGCTCAAATATCCCATCCATTAATTCAATTCCGGTATCTCTTTTTTCAGCGTCACATAAGAAAACGTCTACAGTCTCCCTTATGTGATCCGGAAACACGTATATATTGTTTTCGGGAACTGCTGATAGGATCTGGTATAGTCCTTCTTTGTCAATATCTGTTCTTCCATGCAGTCCCTCAAGTTTGGTTATTTCGAGTCTGGTTATCGCAAGCTGGATGTTATCTCCGGTTTGCAGTAGACACTTTTCGCTCTCCTGAAGATAGGCCAGAGCTGTTTTGCTGTCATGGTCCATGGTTTTTGAAGCTTTTATTCGTAACGCCACACCTTTTAAATGCACGTTGGGTCCATTGACCATGGCAGAGTACTGCTCTTCGAATCCCCAGCCATCGGGCGGTTTATGACCGTCCTCCTCAATACTGGTAATGATCTCCAATACAAAAGCACTGATATATTGTCCATGACGCTTAGGGCCATGCCATTTCTTAAATGAATCGTTCCATAAGTCAAGCCCTTCGGCAATTCTACCTGATTTCATAAGGAGATAGCCGAGCGTCTTTAATACATAAAAATTGAGTTGTGCACTATCAATCGCTTTGGACTGGCGGATCTCCTGGAAAAGACGTTCGGATATATCTTGCTTACCCAGCATGAGTAAAGCAAGGGCTAGAGTATATTTGGCAAAGGATTTAATAGCTGCTTCAAGTCGATCGTTTCCCGGTATTCTTGCATGATGACAAAGGTAGTGAGTTCGCCCAATGGCGTTGTGAAGACGCCCCAGATATGCTTCATTCATTGATAGATACAAGGCAGCCCATGAAAAAACAAAAATACTGTCATCATGGGCTTCTGCCTGAGAAGCTTGACTCAAGTATTCAGCCGCAACCGGATACATCCCTCTCATATGATAGTATAACCCGATATAGCCGGCGGATTGTATTGTCAGGTCCTTGTCAGTGAGTTCATCAACCTTTACTTTGCCGGCTGAGAGTGCGGAGAATGCCTCGGATACCTGGAATTCGCTATAATATGCGTAGCCAAGTTTAAACTGGATCAGAGTCCACCGCCGCTGATCATCGATTCTCTCAGCCGATTTTAAGGCTTTCTTCAATAGTGCAATCAGCCGATGTGTTGACATGATTCGATTAGATAAGTCGATTACCAAATCAATAAACTCGGGTGCGTATTCGCTGTTCTCCTCAAGCGCAAGGAGATTTTTGATCACATTGTTGATAGCTCTTTGGCTGGTTTTTCGATTGAGATTGCGAATAAATTCACGATTTTGCTTGAGGGCCTGCCGTATCGGCTCCGTATTGCGGCCCGATTTTTTTAGAAGTTCTATATAAGCCTTAGAATTCAATGTTTCTGCCGTTCCATCCACCTGCAGCTGATTGACTAATGCATTTAGTCGGGCCCGATTGTTGATCCTGCTTAGCCGGGCCCTTGCCTTTACAGGCAGACTGTCAGAGAGAGTAAAAAGTCCGTTGTCCAGCTGACAAATCCAACCCTCCTTTTGAGCTGATTGTAGTAGATCGAACAATTGGGCCGGTGGCAACGGAACCAGGCTGCCGACGACATCAAGGGAAACAGGTTCCGTAAATGCTTCAAACACAGCGAGAAACTTCCATTGTAGGGATGACAAATAGGCATGTAAGTCGACCATGATAATGGTAAGGGCTTGGGTTGTTTTTAAACCGATGTTATCAATCGTTGACTTTCGGTTATTGAAATCAGAATGGGCTCATCTTGTCAATGAAAATTAACAAACCGTCATCATAACGTCAATATAATGTTACTATTAGGTCAGAATATATTCTCAGGAGTCTTTATCCAAATAAGTAATGGCCTTGAATTAGATGAATACCATTTAAATTCAATAAGAAAAGCTATCTGCTACCTACTTGGCATCTACACTGCAGGAGAATAGAAAAATATTTTGACCTTTAAGCATGACTAAAATATGGGAAATCCAAATATTTCTTTTTAAGGAAGTGATGAACATAGCGAAAATTTTAACATCAACTGCTACCACAGCGGCCCAAAGACCTGCGGTATCGTTCGGCAGAAAACAGATTTTAAATTATGCTGAATTGGCAGAACGATCCCTGTCCTTGGCCGCGGGGATAACAGACTGTTTAGGATTGAAAATGGGGGACCATGTAGCACTGATTATGAAGAACTGCCCCGAATATATTGAAATTCTGTTTGGACTCTGGAGCGCCGGGATCAGCGTTGTGCCGATTAACACCAAGCTCCACCAGAATGAGTTCTCCTTCATCCTGGACCACTCCCAGAGCAGGATCTGTTTCTGTTCGCCCGGTCTTGTCGATATATTGACACCTCTCGTTCCGGCGATCAGCAGACTGGAAGCCGTCATCTCGGTCGGGGAACCGGCTTATGACAACCTGTTCACTGGCAGAAAAAAGGGAGTTGTTGAAGAGCTCGAACCCCACAATCTTGCTTGGCTCTTCTATACATCCGGGACCACGGGGCGCCCTAAAGGGGCCATGCTGACACATCGTAATCTGGATGTGATGCTGAATTCCCATCTGGCTGATATCGATGATATCGGCGAACAAGATTGTTGCATCCATGCAGCACCCCTTTCTCATGGATCAGGCATGTATGTTCTGCCCCATATCGCGAGAGGAGCCAATAACGTAATCCCTGAGTCCGGCGGATTTAACACGCAAGAAACCCTGGAGCTTCTGAGCCACTATCATGGATGCTCAGCTTTTTTCGCACCGACAATGTTGCATCGCCTAATCCAGGATCCGGCAGCTCAATCCGCCAACCTGAATGGCCTGAAGAATATTGTATATGGGGGGGGGCCCATGTATCTGGAAGACCTGAAAAAGGCACTCTCCATCCTGGGACCACGGTTAAGTCAAATTTACGGTCAGGGTGAAGCGCCCATGACGATTACCGGTTTAACTCGCGACATGCACACCGACCATGAAACGGAAGCGGGCGTGGCACGGTTGAAGTCGGTAGGTGTTCCACGCTCCGGGGTTGTAGTAAAAGTATTCGATGAAGAAGCCCAGGAACTGCCGCCTGGAGAAATCGGGGAAGTGGTTTGCCGTGGTGATATTGTCATGGCGGGGTATTGGCGCAACCTTGAAGCAACGGCGGAGACGTTAAAGAGCGGCTGGTTGCACACGGGAGATGTAGGATTCATAGACCAGTCCGGCTTTTTGACTTTGAAAGATCGATCCAAGGATATGATCATCTCGGGGGGTACCAATATCTACCCCCGGGAAGTGGAGGAAGTATTGTTGCAGCATCCAGATGTACAGGAGGCATCGGTTGTTGGGCGATTGGATCCGGACTGGGGCGAAACGGTTGTCGCCTTTATTGTTCCGTCGGAGGGGAGCCAGGTTGATACAGATGATTTGGACACCTTCTGCATCGATCACATTGCCCGTTTTAAGAGACCCAAAACATATCACATTGTTGATTCACTGCCGAAGAACAACACTGGTAAAATTTTAAAAATCGAACTGCGAAAGTTATTAAAGGAGAAAACAGATGAGATTTGTAACGTATGAAAACAAAGAAGGCTTGCAGCGAGCAGGTGTTTTGTTTGATAGCGGATCCAAAATTGCGGACCTGGCTGCCGGATTCCAGGCAAAAAACCGCAGTGAGCGAGCGGATCTAGCAAGTATCCAGCAGTTGATCGAAGGTGGAGATGATGCCTTAAAAGCCGCTGGTGAAGTTCTGGATTTTGTCTCCAGCGGACAACCGGACGGCACATGGGTGAATTTGGCGGACGTGAAACTCCTGGCTCCGATTCCACAGCCAATTCAGATGAGGGATTTTCTCTGTTTTCAAGAGCACCTGGTGAATACACTGAAGATCGGTGAGATGATGGGAGAGGAGGTTGACACCTCCATGTTCGAAACCATGAAAGAGATGCCGATTTACTACAAGTGCAACCGATTCAGTGTTGGTGGATCTGGTCAGGACATCGAATGGCCGGAATATGCTGCAATGATGGACTACGAAATGGAGTTTGCGGCAGTTATCGGGAAAAAGGGCAAGAATATCACTCGTGAGCAGGCTGGGGAGTATATTTTTGGTTACACGATTTTCAACGATATGAGCGCCCGTGACTATCAGATATTTGAGATGAGGGGCATGCTGGGTCCTGGAAAGGGCAAGGATTTTGATAATGGAACAATACTGGGTCCCTGTATTGTTACGGCTGATGAAATCGATGAGAAAAATGTGAACATGACTGTCCGCATTAACGGCGAGCAGGTCTCTCAAGGTAATTCCAGCGAGATGTATCACAAATTTGAGGACTGTATTGAACATGTATCGAGAAACGAGACCATCTATCCCGGGGAAATCATGGCTTCGGGGACAGTTGGCCTTGGAAGTGGTCTGGAGAGACTTTCACTTCTCAAGGAAAACGATGTGATTGAATTGGAAGTGGACGGCATCGGCGTACTGAAAAACCGTATTGTGGCTGGCACCAAATACACGAATCCGTACGCAATCGTGCATGATGCCAGTCTCAAAGGGAAATGGAGTGATTGTCGTCATACAGGTTATTCTTTTGAAAAAGGTTTACAGGAAATCGTCAAGGGTGTGTATGCCTGGATAACGCCAGATGGATCTTGGGGCCTCAGCAATGCTGGCCTGGTTGTTGATGGTGAGCAGTCGCTGTTGATCGATACGCTTTATGATGTTCCTAGAACCCAGGAGATGCTTAACGCTATGGCCAAAGCCGAATCGGCTGCTGCTGATATTAATACAGTTATCTGTACACATGGTGACGCTGACCACTGGTTTGGCAACGAACTGGTCAAAGACTCCGAAATTATTGCCACAACTGGATTCCTAAAAAAAATCATAATGCTGTCTCTAAT
>JAOZRE010000213.1 GCA_029940215.1 bacterium
TCTGAAAAGTGGTTCCCACCATATCATTAAGAACTTCCAGAAATATGCCCTGGCAGAAGTCAAACGGGTGTTTCCGGATGATGACCCCTATATTGAGGTGGTTCGTGTGGGAGGTAGTGCCCCGACCAGTAATGCCATTAATGATATGCTGAGCCAGTCCCAGGTCCGGAGTATCCTGCTCTCATTTCTCTTTGTGTTTTTCGTTACCTTTTTCATTTTCCGCTCAGCTGTGGGCGGTTTGTTTTCATTGGTTCCGCTGGCGTTTACGGTGGTGCTCAACTTTGGTTTGATACGCCTGATCAGTGGAGAAATCAACACCTCCACCATGATGGTGGCCTCCATCTCCATCGGGACCGGGGTCGATTATACCATCCATTTTCTGGAGCGGTTGAAAATTCAGTTGCGAGCCGGGGACAGCCTGGCCCAGGGGTACATAAATACCGTGATGTCTTCGGGTAAGGCGATCCTGCTGAACGCAACAGCTGTGGCACTTGGCTTTCTGGTGCTAATATTCTCCCTCTTTATTCCGCAGGTAATGATGGGGATTCTGATGGCGGCTACCATGTTCTTTAGTTCCGTCGGGGCCCTGATTCTGCTTCCGGCACTTATACTGCTGACCAAACCCAAATACCTGACCCAGCTGTCAACCGAATCTGTCACAGAAAAAACAGTTACCGCTAATTGATTATCGAATATATATTTACGGAGAAAATAATGAAAAAAACCCTGAAGAGACTTCTCTTGTTTGTTGCCGTTATTACACTGACCTGTGTGGCCATCTCAAGCTCCCTCATGGCGGAAACGCCTGAAGAAAAAGGGTTGAGGATTGTAACATCGCTGGATACCCGCCCAACTTTGGAGAAGTCAATCGCGGAGACTGTTCTGCATATCTATGATGCCCAGGGAAAGAAGCTCTTCTCTAAGAAATCCCGGACCGCCAGCTATATGAAGGATTTCAGGGACCCGGACAAGCGGCTCAGCCGTTCTCTGAGTTATTTCTTTTCTCCAGCGGATGATAAGGGGAACGGGGCGCTGATGATCGAAATTGATGGGGATGATGACGACCAGTGGCTCTACCTGAAAGGTCTGCGGAAGCCCAAACGCGTATTGGGCTCGGACAAGTCCTCTTCCTTTATGGGGTCGGACTTCTCCAATGGCGATGTCGTGGCCAGGGATATTGAGGATTACAACTATACATGGCTGGGTACGGAAAAAATCAAATTCAAAAAGAAAAACCGAACAGTCGAAAAAATTGAGGCCCGCTTCAAGAGTAAACAACTCCAGGAAGACTATGGTTACAGCAAGACAATCGCATGGATTCATGTCGGTTCTGGTCTTGCCCTTAAAAATGAAATGTACAATCTGAATGGGCAACTCTTTAAAACCATGCGCCTTATTGACTTCAAGGTAAAAAAGAACCGGGATGGGAAAAAGATTTTTATGCCGACTTACGTTGAGATGAAAAACGTCCTCAAAGGCACCCGCACCGTGATGCAGATGAAAAATATTAAAACGGGAAAGAGGGCAGCAAAAATCAAGCCCGGGATCTTCAAGGTTGACTACCTGACTCGAAGATGGTGGTAGCGATTCCTATGCGGACAGTTTATGCCAAGTTATTTTTGTACGATCCCTAAACATAAAACAGATAACTCATCACAGGGGCGTGATGGATTCCGTGTTCTTTGTGCCCGCGTGGTGACACAGCAGCGATCACTCAGAATAAACAAGTAACCGAGGGAAAACCAAGTCATGAAAAAGAAATGGATTACACTCATTGCCCTGCTATTCTTATGCCTGAGCGTGCAGACAGGCTGGGCAGATGATCTTGACAGCCTTTCTGACGATTTAACAACGGAAGAACTGAGCGATTCATCCGACGACCTGAATACAGACGACCAGGAGGAGATGGATAGTGATGACGAAGCCGGCCCGGAGATAAAATTTGGTGGCTATATCAAGCTATTGGGATACTGGAACCAGGAGAAGTACTCGGATCTGCTCTGGGGAATGTATCAGGGGAATGCAGCGATGTATTCAAGCCTCTACACCACTCCGCCCGCTCAGGACATAAGTGGTTTCAACAATGTGGGAACCCGCCTGCAGCTGAAAATTGAGGGGTATCTGGGCGATCAGGCACGCTTGTTCGCAGCCTTCAATGTCAATTACAACACTGTTGGTTCTCTCCATGAACCAGATGCAACCGCCAATGATACGGAGAAGCAGAACGCTGAACTGCGGATGGTAGAGGCCTTTGTGGAGATCTACGAGGGTAGCCGCATCTGGAAGATAGGCCCGCAACTGGTCACCTGGAGCTATCTGGAGGGCATGGAAGTGCCGACAGACCGGCTCAACGCCCGGGACAACTCTTATAAAAGCACCGAGTATGAGGACAGCAAGCTGCCCAGTACCGGTGTTTTGCTGACCCAGAAGATTGGTGGCAGCCAGCTGGAGATAATGGCGATCCCGGTGGCCAAGACCAATATTGGAATGGAATTTCAGGAGTACTTTTACCCTGGATCAGAAGAGAATCCTGATCCGAAGCCCAACCAGACCAAGTGGGCCACCCGTTTTTCCAGTACCGTTGGAAAATTGGACGTGGCCGTCAGTTATGTAGAGGGGATCGATCCCAATACCGACCTGAATGCTACAGGAAATGGTCGGGCATACAACCGTATTCAAAGTCCCGGTCTGGACCTGCAGTATAATCTGGGTAGCTGGCTGGCGAAGCTTTCATGGGTCAACACCATCACTGAGGATAAAGACGGGGACGATCCATTTGTCAAAAACAGCTGGAGTAAGTATGTGATCGGTGGAGAATTCACGGTCGGTGGATCAACCATCAATATCTATGCTGGACAACACGCCATTAAAGATTTTGATGCCACAGCGCCTACAAACTTCATGCTGGGACAGATTCGGGAGCGGACCGATTTCATCTCAGGACATGTCAACGCCAGTTTTCTGACCGGTGACGCTCTGAATCTGGTACTGATGGCGGCGAACTATTGGGATGAGGATGGTGAGTCGGTGCAGAGTATCCTGCGGGGTACGTTCAAGTACAAGATTGCAGACGGGTTGGAATTTCTCTTCAGCCCCTCCTACATGGACATGATGGATAATCAGTTCACCGATATCCAGACAGAGGTGAAGTACTCATTTTAGACCAGCGAAGGAAACAGAAAAAACCGGGTGAGAGAATGGCGGATGCAAAAATAGATCAACCGCCATCTTGCAGCTGGATTAAGGGATCGTACAAAAATAACTTGGCATAAACTGTCCGCAAAAGTCCCAAAAGTCCCAAAAAGACCGGACAATTTGCTGACAGAATGCCAAGTAATTTTTGAGCCGACCCACAGCTTATGCAGTTACCACCGGATCCATGGACTCGAAAAAGGCTTCCAGTCGTGTTTCCACCTGCGCGTCAGAGTATGCGCGGGAGTCGTTCTGGTCGGCTTCGATGACAATGCCGGGCTTGCCGGTCAGCGCAGACACCTCTTCCTGCAGTCGATACATTCCGACAGAATAGGGCTTACAGGATCGATTGGAGTGCATGATGAACCCGGTCAGTGAATTTTCCTCGATCAGTTTCGCCAGATATTCAATACGTTCCTTGAACCCGAGATTGATGTAATTGTACAGGTAGGAGGCTGCCATCATTTCGTAGATATCATCACTTTCCCACTTTCCCTTGACCATACCTCCCCAGCTGTTGGTATAGGTCGCCGCCGTAATCGCACATTGCTGTTCCGTAAAAAACTTACCCAGGCGACTCAATCTAAACCAGATCGGCAGGTTATCCCAGAGAACCCGATATTTCTCGTTGGGAATTGATGCTTCCCCTTGTTCAACCCGCTCCTCAACTTCAACCAGAAGCTCTTTGTAGTAGTCAACACACTCCTGTGTCCCCCGCAGGGTGACGATTGGCGCCATATGAATAAAGGCATCCATGGCATTTATTGGCGTCGGAATGGTTTTACCCAGTCTGAGGATCGACATCCAGAGATCGGTGGACTCATTTGCCATTTCCAATACGTTCTGGTAGCGGTCCTTATCAAAGGGACGTTTGGTAAAATCAGCCAGGAAACGTTCCAGATCTTTGAACTGCTGTATCGAATAGTCAATTAACCCCTGAGTTAACCCTTCGTGCAGAAACGGTGTATCCACGACGAACAACGGCACCTTTTTAACGCGGGCGATGGTTTCATACCACTTGATCACCGTTTTACAGATATTGGTCGAGCAGAGCAAAAAGTCGGGTTCCGGGAGTCCCCCGACTGGACCGCCCTTGGTCATGGCCGAACCGAAGTCTGTGCGGGCGTAGGAGCAGATATCCTGTGAATAACCGGCTGCCTCCGCGGCATCTATCACATCCATGGCCTGATGCGCAGAAGCGCACATGGCTGCGTGATTCTCCGGATAGATGGGTATCACGTCCATGGCATACAGAAACTCCACCGGGGCACCGCTGGTAATCCAGGCGATCGGCTTTTCTTTGGTTGTCTTGGCTTCAACATAGTAGTTGGTCATGATCTCTTTCATTTTAGAGACCGTTCGAAATTTCGTCATCAGTCTAGCCCTCCAGAATTTCTGCAAATGCGTTGATTCGTGTTTTGACAGCGTCAAGGTTGGTGGTGGTCAAATCGATATCGATGGAGCTGTTGGGAATCCCTTCCTCTTTCATGCGTGCCTTCAACAAAGGGGCATCGAAGGCGTCTGGCTCGCAGAAATTTATATACCAGAACAGGACCCCATCAGCCTTTGCTGATCGCACCTTCTCTACCAGGTAGTCATGGCGATCATTGTCGGCGTTATAGAGACAGCAACAGGGGGCTGCTTCATACAGGTACCTGGCGACACCTTCCACCAGGTTCGATGTCTGGAGGGTGTCCTTTGAAACGGTTCTCCAGCCGTTGGCAAAATCGTCATCCACCACATCCATACCCAACTCATCGAAAATGTCGAATACGTCAATGGGGTCAAAGACCAGACCTGACACGACAACACTGACGCGCTTACCTTCCGGGGCTTCAAGGGGTGCTAGTTTTTGAATCAGTTCTGACAGCATCTCGTTGTATACAGCTCGTGGCAGGAAAAAACCGGCTTTGATAACAGAATAGAAATCGCGGTTTTTAATGAGTCCCGGCTTGTCTCGCCTGATCTGATACAGTTCGCGTTGTAGTTCACGGGTTCGGCCATGGCAGGCCGCTGCATCAGCCAGCGACTCGTCTGTTATCTTTTGCCCGGTAATGCTCTCCAGCCCACTGGCGACTGATTTGAGCCCATCCTTCAGGTATGTCCGGCGAGCTTCCATAGTTCGGGTCATGGGCATGGAAAGGACAACATCCGGTTTCGTGAATGTCCGGTTATAAATTTCCCGCAAGTTCACCAGTGTGTCACAGAGTGTTGTAAATGCGTATGCTTTGACCATCTTAGCGCTACCCCTTAGTTCCAGTTCCATCATGGAGCGGGCAACTGAACAGCAGTATCCTTGCAAGTGCGCATCGGCATGATGAATAGGCAAGTTGTTTCCCCACAACTGTACCGGGTAACCACCGGCAGCATCGATCAGTTCCATGGGAAAATAGGCTGGCATGACCCCGATAACCGGTCGCCCGAGGGACGCCTCGTGTTTTAAAACAGTGGCCGATACATTGGAAATCACATCTTGAAACGCTTTATACATTGATCATCTCCTTTATTAAATCGGTGCATGGCTGGCAATTATCCATCATGGTAACCGGGACCTGTTTCCAAATGTGAAATGCATCCCCGTATCAAATCTGGCTGGGTTCCGGTCTTCTGCTGCTGAAGGTCAGGGTCTACCCTATCAATCTTGAGATCAAAAATACCATCCACCAAAAGATTGATTTCGTCTTACGATGTGCAAAATTGTGCTGAGATGTCAATAGTCAGATCAATTTACCCCAACTGGGCCTGTTGGGTGGTCACTGAAACTACTTGCTTTCTGAAGCCGGCAGCAGGTAAACATCGAGCCTTCTGAACACGACGCCGTGACGGGACGTATCGATGGTCCCCAGCTTTTTGAAGCGGGATTGGAATCGGCCTTGGGATTTTGCTAGCGTTCTCTGACATTCATGTGGTGGACAAACCAGGACCGCTCCTTTTTTGTCGAGCTCAGATTCAGGGCTCCAGACGTTTCTGACCTCTTTTTCGATGGAGTGGGGCATGGGCTGGTTCTTCAGGTAAAGTGCCAGTGCGCTGGCGGTCTGGTATTCCCGCGAGACGACGAAAGGCGGCATTTTGCCGATACGGGATTCCACCATTTCCTCGATTTTCCGTGCAGTTTCGGCCCAGCCTACCAGCTTCTTCAGTGAAATGACTCCTGGCTCTGAAATCGGTGAGATACGAAACAGAATGTGCGACAGCGTGAAAACAACCAGGACTGTATTCAATAAAAAGGCGGAAGCAAAAATCCAGGTCTGTTTGCGAACCTTTCCTTCAGTTATGTTTAGAGCAATCAGGCGGGCCAGCAGCATGAACGCGCTGAAATAGGCTACATTTACCCAGTGAGGGTCGGTCAGGCTCCCCCTGAAACTGGTGATGGCAAAGGTCGCCACAGGCAGGATGCCGGTGATCAGCAGAAAGGTATGCGCCTGCTGATTTCCGCTGCCATCAGGCCAAAGATTCGCTGTTACGACTTGTCTACGGACCACCACTTTCCAGAAGTAGATACTGTAAACAAGTGAAAACAGCAGAAACTGGGAGAAAAAAAACTGGATAAAGTTCTCCCCGTACTTCGAGCCTGTTAAGCCCTTTTCAAACACAAAGGTAAAGGTGCGCCAATCGTTCTGTGCATTCCAATAGAGATTCGGGCTGATAATGGCAATGGCAATCAACGCGGACAGGTAGAGACGCCAATCCATTAACAGCTTGCGGGTCTCCTTGTTGATGATGAACCAGACAGCCAGGCAGACCGGCATCAGAACTATGGTGTATTTGGCCTGCGCGCCCAGTCCGGCAATGATGCCAAACAGGAAAAACCAGTTGCTGTTGCCGCTACGGACGTATCTGCCGATGGTGTACATGCAGCCCAGCCAGCAGAGCATGTAAGGTTGGTCGATGTGCCAGAACACCGAACCCATGGTAAAATAGGGGGTTGTCTCCAGGATTAGTACGAAAATCAACGCCGTCCGCCGGTCGAAAAAGAGGAGTCCGACACGGTAGCAAACCAGCAGGATAATCACTGAATACAATACGCTGCCAAATTTGAGGGCAAGCACGCTGGAGCCGACGATCATCGACCAGATGCGAATGTTCAGAGCTACCAGTGGAGGGTGTTCGTAATATCCCCACTGCAGAAACCGTGACCAGACCCAGTGATCCGCCATATCCGGATGAACATCCAGCAGCAGTGAAACCCCCATCCAGATCACAAAGTGAATTCCCAGAACAATCCACAGGGAGCGAGCTGAACTTAAAAAACGATCGATCATTGACATGCCAAACCAGGGTAAACGTTAAAATTTCAGTAGCTATTCACCAATTTCTTTGTCAGGAGTTGCGACCTGTGTGTAATTGAACGGGTTGGGAGTGGTTAAACGCCACCAGGAGGTTGCGTCAACGACCGCCCTCGGAAGACGGCCAGGGATGGCCGTCGAGAATGAGTTCAATTGCATTCAGGTCTCAGCTCCTTTAGCGGAACTGATTAATTACAAATTTCAGATAATAGCCATTAAATGATAAGAACCAATACAGAACAGGCTCATTAGAATGTAACGGATTCGCTGTTTTGCAGCAAGCCCTTAAGTTCCGGGCGCCACGTTTTTTCGCCGGTTTTTTCCGCCAGGTCCACGGCGATATGCCGTGGTTGCATCAGGTTGGATCTGTTTCGGCCCAGTCCCTGGATGCAGGAGGGACAATTGGTCAGGATTTTTCTCGCTTCAGGTGCCTGTTCCCGGGTGTTGCTGATGGCATCCCCTTTACGTTCCCGCAGGGCATTTGCAATATCCGGCCGACTCATGGCCATGGTCCCTGCTTCCGAACAGCAGTGGGGGACTGAATGCAGCGA